>CASFMJ010000043.1 GCA_949295785.1 uncultured Bacillota bacterium
AGTGACATCCTGTTGTTTTACCGGGTCACCATTTCACATACATTATGGCTCTTGTGGTATCGTCGCCGGTGGCCCAGTCAGGGGCTGTGAGCTCGCGGCTGTTTGCATGTACTTTAGAGCCGCACATGTAGTTTCCGCCTCTCATTACTCTGAAACCATTGATGCACTCCTGAGTCCACTCCATTGCATTTCCCGCAAGATCATATATTTCGTTTGCCTGCCACGCTAAGTTGGAAGCAGATTTATTCGGCTTGTCTTGGTCTATGTAGGCAAAGGGATCTGTCTCCGAGTTGATGTAATTTCCCCATCCGAAAGAGTCCTCATATACCTGCTCATATGTTTTTTCTCCTGTTTCCACAATCCAGGACATTACCTCGTCCCACTGGTTGCCGTATATCATGGTGGTGCCTGCATATTCGGTGTCGACCAGGTTTATGCAGGCCTGCTTAAGGTCATACCAGTCACGCAGTACAAGAAGTTCCTGTTCCCTTGCCACAGTGGGTTTCTCATATGTTCCGGTAAGTTCATATCTTCCGATGTAAAAACCGTTGTATATACAAGTGCTTGCATATACATCCTCATATTCCTGAATGAGATCTTTTGCATACTCTTGCATATCCTCTGCCCCAAGCTTCTGGCATGTATACGGCTGAAGGTCGTATCCAAGGGAAAGTTCCGGCTCAACTAATTTTCCATATTCTCCGGGTTTTCCGACCTCAAACTGGTTTTCTTCAGTATCATCTGCTTTGTTATACCTCAGATTGCTGTACACATCAACCTCAGCAGTACCTACATCTTCTCTGCCGCTGCCATAAAGCTGCGTTCCGGGAGCTTCGACATACATTTCCTTTATACTCTCATCATCTACAGGAATCCATACAAATTCCTTGTCCTCCTCCTCGTTTAAGACAATGATTCCTTCTCCGATTATGTCAGAAGATTCATATGATATTCCAAAGCCTCCGGGCACATAAAAAACATCACCGTTCACATCCTCAACCTTGGTTGTTTTTTCAAACGGCTTGTTTTTTTCCACCTCGCCTATTGGAATAGCCTTCTGATTTTTCAGTTCAGCAGGCATATCACCGATTTCGACTCCGCTTCCTTTTGATCCTCCGGCCTTTCCGCCTGCTTCTTCGCCATTACTCTGACACGACATCATAAACATGGACGAAACTGTAATCATCATGACGACACCAGCAGTAATCAGCTTTCTGTACTTGGGTTTTTTTAACATTTCTCTCTCCTTTCCTTTAGGCCTCTTTATTCCGCACACTTTTTGCTTCATTTTAACCTTACAAAATGTTATGACCCTGCGTTAAATTCTGTTGTTTCTTATTCATGTCTTTTTTTCTTACGGGTAACTGCAAATATAATCAATACCATTCCCATGGATATGGCCATTATCATAATACTCTGCCAGCCATAGGGCAATACCGTTTCTTCTGTTTCCCCTGAATTATAATCTTCTCCATGATACTGGACTCTGCTGCCTCGTACAAGAAGTCGATGGGTGTTGACTCCATACGGAGTGCAGGTGAGCAGAGTGACATAATCTTTATTGTCGTTTATCTTTAAGTCATCTATATCATCAGGAAGTACGGTTTTTATCTGGTCCACCTCATATGCAAGCACATCATCAAGAACATGAATGTAAAACTCGTCTCCGATTTCCAGTTCATCCAGATCAGAAAAAAGCTTTGCCTTCCTTAGTCCGCTGTGAGAGGAAAGAACCGCATGGGTGCCTTGGCCTCCTATGGGCAGAGAGGTTTGCGGAAGATGACCTACACCTTTCTGCATAACCTCATCATCGGTCGTATGATATATGGCCATATAGACATCAATCTTAGGAATGTCAATATATCCCATGACTCCGTTTCCGCCTACATCAAGAATTTCATCATATTTTTCCTCAAGAGGGTAATCAGGCCCCTCAACAAAGGGGTCTGTTATTACCACACTTCCCAAACGCAGATAGTCATTATATTCTTGAGCCTCTTTTAGTTCCTCACCTATCCTCTGTTGTGTACTTGATTCAATATTAGTAGAGTATTCTTCAGTTATTTTTTCCTGCAGTCTCCTGTTGGACATCTCGCTTACCACGGGATATAAAACAAGAGCAGACCCTATAATAAACAAAAGTATTATTCCACAGATACTCAGCTTATATTTCATTTATAACCTATGCTTCTTTTCGTCTCTTCATATAAAGGAAGATACAGCCTGCTGCCAATATAACAGCACCTGCTGTCAGCATAACAATTGTACCTGTATCTCCTGTTTCAGGAAGTACATAAACCGTGCTGTTGTAAACAGTCTTATGATAATAGCCGTCGGCAGTACCTGCCTCATTACCTGTGCTGCTGCCTGTTGCCACCTTCCCTGTAAGAGCAGCTTCAATCTTTTCACCTGTTATAGTAAACTGTATATTTTCGTTGACAATAAAATATCCGTCAGGAGCTTTAACTTCTTTTAAAGTGTAATCACCTGCATCCAGTCCATCTATAACGATATTGCCGCTATTGTCAGAAATCACTCTGTCAGTAAGCCCTGTAACAGTCTGAAGTGTACTGTACTTATCCTTTGGTACAGCTGTAAATGTACCGTTTTCTTCTTTAGTTACGTTATATATATCGCTGTTTAATGCTTTATATACATTGCCGGACTTGGTGAAGTAAAAATCAGCATTTCCTTTTTTAAGTGTAAATTCTGCACCGGCAAGTACTATGCTGCTGTTTCCCAGTTCTGCTTTGATGACTTTCAATCCATAAGAAAATACTTTTGCATTATCAGGCTCAGATTCTCCGGTAGTATCTGTTTTATGATCTGTTGTATATTCCAGTTTTACTGTGTTGTCATTTCCTGTACCGCTGATTACAGCGTTACTGTTAACAATCACTTCATACTTTACAACAATCTGAGTATTGGACTTTACTTTTGAATAGTCAAATTCTATGGTTATCACCTTATCTGCTGATGAGGGGGTCACACTTTTCACAGCACCGGGTATAGCAGTACCATCAGTCGTCTCCACTGTAACCTGCTGATCAGGTACCCATGTTATCCCCTGGCTCAGAGTGTCTATCATTTTGAAAACTACATCATTATCCGGAACATTTTCCGCATACTTGGGGACATCTGCTGTTACTTTGTATTCAACTATTTCTCCAATACCGGCATCAGCTGCCTCACCATAATCATTACCTTCTTTTACTTTTTTATCGACTGCGGGTTTGTTCTTTTTTGCTGTTACTTCTGCATTCTGATATACAGGTTCTGCTTGTGTACCGGTATTATCAGGAACTGTTACAAACATTGGATTGTATATAGTTCCCTGATCTCCGGCCATGGTTATATAATAGTACCCCATTATGTCTTCAAATTTTTGGGAAGATGTTTTGCCATCCATTGTTGCTGTCTGGTCTGCCTGCACCAGATCAGTGATTTTACTCTCGCATGCATCAAGTATATCTTTAACGGATTCCTGGCTTAGTTCCTTTACCGTTGTAACACCTAAGGCAGTAAAAACTTCATTATATTTGCTATTGAGCGAATAAGTGAGTTTGCCGGGATTTGTGGCTGATTCTTCCACATTTACAAGCTTGTACATCTTCATCTGCGTCACACCGTCTGTACCGTTTATGGTAAGATCATATGATGCACCTGCTGCCATTGCCGGTACTGCTGCTGTGAATATCAGCATAATACTAAGTACCATAATGAGCATTTTCTTTACGATTTTCATGATTCTCTCCTTTTCTCAAATATATTTTATCAGTGTCCTGTCTGTCTTTTCTTCTGTTGGCGCAGATACATGAGTCCTGCGATTATTATCAGAATCTGGCCGGTAATTATAAGACCCATTATTCCCTGACCTGAACTTACAGGCATTACTATGGACTGATAATTATCTATTTTTGTCTCTACTGTATTGCCATCTGCCAGTTCCAGTTTTATCTCATCTGACCCGAGTCCTCCATCCGGGTCTGGATTATATACAGCTTCTTTCCCTACCTGGTTGCCCTGTCTGTCCAGCTGCTTCAGTCTTATAACACCATCTGTATCTCTTTTTATACTCATGTATCCTTCATACATCTCGTATCCGTCAAGAGCTTCTGTTTCAGCCAGATAATACAAAGTCCCTGTTTTAAGCTCCTCAAATTCAAGTTTTCCTTCTGCATCTGTAACTGCACCGTCAGCTCCCTGTATCACTCCTCCGGTGATAACGTCTGCTACCGGAAGCTGCTTAACAGCATCAAGACTCAGTTTACCTGCATCTTGTGCTTTATAAAGTGTAAAGCCGACTCCCTGCAGTTGGGTCTTTGTATATCCGTCTCTTTTCAGTATTCCAAGGTTATATTTCTGGCTGACAACCAACTCTACATCTATGTCATACTCCATCTCGTTTATCATCATGTCTGCAAAAGGTTCTCCTTGGATTTTTATCCCCTTTGACTCAAGATCTGTATCCCATGATGTATTGTTGTACGTAGCTTCTTTATCAAATTCCAGGTATCTGATCTTGCCTTTGTTCCGGTCCTCTTTTTCCTTTACTGTATATGTAAATTCAACATATATAGGCTCATAGTCTATAACAAGTCTGTCATATTTTTCTTCACCTGGTGTGGAACTTTCTTCCACTCTGCGGTAGCCATAATACGGTACTTTTATACTTATGCTGTCTCCCGGCTGCGGGTTGTATAATATGGGATCCTCAGGTTTGTCTGCAGGTGCCTGCGGATCTGTACCTACATTCTTTCCGGCAAGGCTGTATCTGAGGCTCAAGCTTATTACCGATGTATCGCTCTCAGATTGAGCCTGCCATGCTGCAAGGACTTTCGTTCCGCCTGCATTGTCGAGAAGTGATTCTTCTGATGAGGTTGTCTGATTTACTGCAGGGTCATTTGTTTTTTCCTGAGTTTTTAATCTGAGAGCTGTACTGTTTTTACTTCCGTCTTCATTGTATACCCATTCCTTAAGGTCATAAGACCCCGGTACAAGTGTTATAGTCTTCGTATCCGTCCTGTATCTTCCGTCTCTCAGCATCCAGTAATATGTTATTTCAAATTTCATTCCCGAGTTCATATTCATGCCCATGGGATACATTCCCATCCATGTCTGCTCTGTAAGAGACAACCTGTCACCATTGGTACCTTCTCCTGTAACTCTTACAGACTCAGGCTCAGCAAGAGGCTCACCATCTTTTTCCACAAGCCATATTTCTGTATACATCCATGCATCGTTACTCAGGTCAAACTCGGTCGGCGCTGTTTCAACTTCATAGTACTGTTTATCCATCTGTCTTATGACAGCACCATCTTTTCCTATCAGCTGCCCGAAACCTTCCTCATCTGGATATGCCTGATATCCCGGATAACCCTGAACTGCAGCTGTAGACCAGTTTTTGCTGTCATCCCAGCCTATGACCAGATTGTCACTCAGCTCATCCATTATGGTCAGTTCCACATCCTGTCTATGATCATATGTATCATTGGTTGATAACGTTCTGTCAGCGCCTGCCTCCACATTCATGAATGCTATGAGCCTTATTGGTCTCCATGCGGTTACTCCCGAAGATGATCTTGTTATGTTGAGCCATTCCATTCCTGAATGGTTCACCTTCCATGGTGTTGTGTCATCTCCTATGGTAAAGGCTCCTTTTTCAGTGCTTTTTTCACCTGTCTTCCAGTTCTCTATAGATACATTGGCTCCGTTTCCGCCATTTATTGAATATTCAAACGAAGCTCCTTCTGATGAGGTGAAATCCGTTATTATTCCCCTCACTGTATCATATGTGTACCGGCTTCCAAGATGGGTTCCATTAAATGCTCCTTCTTTCTGTGCTTCTTCAAAAGCTTCCTCTTCTGTTCTTGCATATGATACTTCATTTTTGCTTCTTACACCTTTGCTGTTCCAGTCGTAGCCTTCATCCCATGTGTCAAGATATACCGTACTTACTGATACCAGAGAATTGGCTCTGGCAAGATCAGCTTTTTCCTGACTGCCCCAATCCGCACTCCCGGCATCTTTCATGACTTTAAGCTGGGGATATATGCCTTCCTCATAATACCATGCATTTCCGGAAAATCCGGTAAATCCTGTATCCCCTGCTTCAGGCACACTGGTAAGACCGTTACCTGCTTTCTTATCATCTGTATCTGTAGTTAAAACACCTGTAATGCCTTCTACATCCTGACCTTTCTGAATGTTTCTTGTAGATGTCACCCACTCTCTCATTCCTGTAGTCTGTTTATCATAAAAGCAATTTGTAAAATCAGCCCCATTCAGGAACGCAAATCCGCCTGCAGTTGTGCCGGACTGATTTATATCCAATACTGTCGTATGATTTCCCACTTCGCCTGCAGCATAACAGTTGGTGACTTCTGAAGTTGCCAGCCGCCCGTCAACAAATCCTGCCAGAGTTGTGGCCTCTGAGCGCATTCCCACCAATGCGGTGGAATAGCAGTTTTCTATTGTATACGGGCCTTCATAGCCCTTAAAACCATACAGCTGACTGTATCCTTCTATTTTACCTGTAGAGAAGCAATTTGTCATAGTCGCTGATACTGTTAAATTGAATCCGGCAATGTTCTTGCTCCCATACATGTCTATATTGGTAAAACAATTGTCGGTGCTGTTTTGTTCACCTGTTATCTGGCAGCTGATAAAGCCGGCAGAATGGCCTCCCGTGCCACATATCTTAGTATCAGTCACAAAGCAATTATCTGCAACAAATCCTTCGTTTGCTCTTGTTATCATACCGATAACATGATCACACCCGTATACTGTGCTGCCTATTACCGCACATTTGGACATGCGCATCTTTTGGTAACTGCCTAATACTCCAAACGGTGAAATATGTTTGCCATAGTTATAATAATCGGATTTTCCTTCAGCTGCCGCCTTTCCTTCTCCTGCGTTGCAAAACAGCGAATCTCTTATGTTCACATTATCTGCTAATCCATTGTAATATTTTTCATAATAACTCTGATTGTATCCAAAAAGACCTCCTCCGCTTACATTAAAAGTAAAAGAAAAAGCTGAAACAAATTCCATGTTGAAAATCTGAAAAGGTGTTCCAGATTTATTACAATTGCTGTTGATAAATGAGCCCCTTATTTTTACATTAGTATTTCCGCTGCTGTCACCTCCATCCTTCTGATATGCACATAAATTATATAATTTATGTCCGCCTCCATCCAGATAAAGACTGTCCGCTACATTACAATCTGTCCATGTGTGATTTTTTCCGTCAAAATCAAGATCTCGCATAATCTTTATATATCTGTAACGTTTGTCTGATGCCCCCAGATTTAAAGCATATAAAAGCTGCTGTACGGAATAAACTTCATAATAGTATACGGACTTACTGGCATTAGTAACTTTGTCAGTAACTGTCTTTGTCTGCCGTGTAGGATAGGCATTGGGATCAGTTGCAGGATCTCCGCTCTTATTGGAAGCTGATCCATTCCATTTCCATTCATCAGCTATGCCGCTCTCTGTAAATTGAAATTCGTTCAGGCCTTTATTTATAAATATGCTGTTGACATAATCTTTCCATGTCCCCGGCACTCCCGTTCCATAGCTGCCGCCTCCCGGCTTGCTTCCGCTTGTTTTCGTATATTTTTTGATTTCTTCCACAGCCTGATCATATGTGTATGTTGAAGCTCTTGGGGCAGCTGCGACTTTTGCAGCAGGAGCGTCAGTCGCTATCTTCGCTTCCTCCTCAGTTTCTGCAAGTTCAGCTTCTGTTTCTGCTTCTTCCTCAGTCTTGGAAGATACGGTTACATATGCATATACTTCTTCGCCATCATAATCAAAATCTCCCTGTAACTGGGGAACAAGACGCTGCTGTCTATCGTAAAGAACCGGATTGTATTTATTCTTATCCCATTTTACCGCAACTTCAGCAACTCTTCCTTCTATATTGCCGTCTTTATCACAAGCATAAAACCCGGCTGGCGCACCGGAAGCGCTTCCATAAATCCTGTAGCCGGTGCTGCCGTCAAAGTAATTTATTGTATATATGACCAGTTCTCCGTTTTCACGAAGCTCTGCCTCATTGACAGGTGCTACATAACCATATCTGTAGTATTCATAATCACCCAGCTCATCTGTCTGAGGTATCTGCTGAACAAAATCAGTTTTTTCTTCGTCCTTAAGTTCAAGCACCACTCTCAGTGTGTCGGGTAATCTGAGTTCATCAAACGATGTCCCCTTATAAGTATTAAGGCTGAACACCGGATTCTTTGTTTCGAACTCAATAATAACGCCCTCTGTCACCTGTTCTTCCAGCGGTATTTTTTTACCATCTGATCCATATGATTCCAGTGTCACAAAGGGGATAACCATCACTAATATAAGGATGACCGCTACATACCGTTTCAGTTTATCCTTGCAGTGCATAAAAAACTCCTCCATAAAAAATGTCTAAAATTTCCTTTATTA
>CASFMJ010000044.1 GCA_949295785.1 uncultured Bacillota bacterium
AGATACTAAGAATGATAAAGGATAGTATCACAAGGGTGTAAGACTAAATTCAGCAAGGACGGGAATTTAAATTTTCATTTAAGGAAATCAAACAATGTCAAAAATTTCACTGTACAAAGTACATGGGAAGTGCTATATTAAATGTTGGATGGCATTTGAAACAAGCTGTACCACATATATAACGAATATTTTTTATCAGAACTTTCAGGCTGTATCATCAAAATATGAACAGCACCGAAAACAGATTGCCTTTGTACTTATCACTCTGTCACATTGGAGGTGATGCGTATGAAAGCAGGTTTTATCGGAGCCGGCAAAGTCGGCTTTTCGCTTGGTAAATATTTTACACTGAGCGGTATTACAGTCACCGGTTATTACAGCCGTGACATCGACCATGCATCAGAAGCCGCCGGATTTACCGGCAGCAGATGTTACAAAAATTTGAAGGATCTGACAGAAGACAGCGACACTTTATTTATTACTGTGCCTGATAGTGCAATAGTAGATATATGGAAAGAGTTACGCAATCTGCCGATAAAAAATAAAAATATATGTCATTGCAGCGGTTCGATTTCATCGTCCGCTTTTTTTGATGCAAAAGATAAGGGTGCTTTCGGATATTCTGTCCATCCGCTCTATGCTTTCAGTGACAGATATGAATCTTACAAAGGACTGCAAAAAGCATATTTCACTGTAGAGGGTGATCCTGCAAATCTCCCAGCTATCACCGGATGCATTAAAAGCCTTGGCAACAATGTGGTTATCGTCGACAAAGCAAACAAACCGCTATATCACTTGGCAGCTGCAGTTGTTTCAAACTGTATGGCTGCCCTTGCAGATATATCTAGGGAAATGCTTGAAAAATGCGGTTTCAACAGAGACGAAGCTATAAAAGCAATGGCTCCTCTTATAACAGGAAACGCCAATTCTATAGCAAATGTCGGCCCGGTCAGAGCGCTTACCGGCCCTGTGGAAAGAAATGATACATCCACCGTTATCTCACACCTTAAGATTCTGTCAGAGAAATTCCCCGAATCAGAGGATCTGTACAGGCATCTTACAATGCGGCTCATAGATATTGCCGAAACAAAACATCCGGACAGAGACTATACAGCTATGAAAAATATCACAGAAAAATGCACGGCAAGTGTCTCAGAACTGCCGTCACACATGAAAGAGAAGGAGCGTACAAAATGAAAAACACAGTAGCTACTATAAAGCAGCAGAAAGAAAATAATGATAAGATCACCATGCTGACAGCATACGATTATTCCACAGCAAAGCTCATGGACGAATCCGGTATAAATATGCTGCTGGTAGGTGACTCCCTGGGAATGGTGATGCTTGGTTATGAAGATACTATTTCAGTCACCATGGAAGATATGATACATCATACCGCCGCTGTTGCAAGAGGTGCAAAAAATGCCATGGTGGTGGCTGATATGCCGTTCATGTCATACCAGACTTCTGTATATGATGCGGTAGTAAACGCAGGCAGGCTTATGAAAGAAGGAAGATGTAATGCAGTAAAGCTGGAAGGCGGCGCTTCTGTATGTCCCCAGATAAAAGCCATCACTGAAGCTTCTATTCCGGTAGTTGCTCATCTTGGTCTTACTCCTCAGTCTATCAATGCTTTCGGCGGATTCAAAGTACAAGGCAAATCGGAAGAAGCCGCAAGAAAAATTCTGGAAGAAGCCATGGCAGTCGAAGAAGCCGGAGCTTTTGCTCTTGTACTTGAGTGCGTACCTGCCAGACTGGCACAGCTCATTTCTGAAAAGCTTACTCTTCCGACCATTGGAATCGGCGCCGGAGCAGGCTGCGATGGTCAGGTACTGGTATATCAGGATATGCTGGCACTTTTCTCAGACTTCAAGCCTAAATTTGTAAAGCACTTCGCTGACGCCGGAAATGTAATGAAAGAAGGCTTCGCAAAATATATACAAGAAGTAAAAGACGGCAGTTTCCCTGCCGAAGAGCATACATTTAAAATCGATGATGATGTAATAAAGAAATTATACTAAGAGGTGAAAATATATGAAAACAGTAAAAACTGTAGAAGAAGTAAGAGCTCAGGTTAAAGAATGGAAAATTTCCGGACTTACCGTAGGACTTGTTCCCACAATGGGTTTCCTTCATGAGGGCCATAAGAGCCTTATCACAAGAGCTGCTGCAGAAAACGACCGGGTCGTAGTAAGCGATTTTGTCAATCCCACTCAGTTCGGAGAAGGAGAAGATCTGGAAAGCTATCCACGGGATATTAAGAGGGACGAGGCTCTGTGTCTTGAAGCCGGTGCATCCCTTATCTTCCACCCTGAAGTTTCTGAGATGTATTTCCCGGATGCATGCACCATGGTTGACATGAGAGGAGAGCTGACCGCCGAACTTTGCGGAAAAACAAGACCCATTCATTTCAGAGGTGTATGCACCGTGGTTTCCAAGCTGTTCAATATCGTTACTCCCGACAGAGCATATTTTGGTCAGAAAGACGCCCAGCAGCTGGCAGTCATAAAAAGAATGGTGCGTGACCTCAATTTCGGCGTAGAAATAGTAGGCTGCCCTATAATAAGAGAAGCCGATGGCCTGGCAAAGAGTTCCCGCAACACTTATCTTGATTCTCAGGAAAGACAGGCCGCGCTATGCTTAAGCAAAGCAGTTGCTCTTGGAAAATCAATGGCTGAAGGCGGGGAAAAGAACGCTGAAAAAATAACCGCCGCTATGACTGCTCTTATTAAAGAAGAACCTCTGGCAAAAATAGACTATGTCAAAGCAGTAAATGCCGAAACAATAAAGCCTGTAACAGAAATGTCAGGAGAGGTTCTTGTGGCTATGGCTGTATACATCGGAAAAACTCGCCTTATAGATAATTTTATTTTTAAAGCTTGATAATCACCCGGGAGGTAAAAGATAAAAAGTATGTATTTAAATATGTTAAAAGGCAAAATTCACAGGGCGACAGTAATGCAGGCTGAACTGGATTATGTTGGAAGCATAACGGTAGATGAGGATCTTCTTGATGCTTCAGGCATCCTTGAATATGAGAAAGTACAGATAGTGGACATAAATAACGGTGAAAGGTTCGAGACTTACACCATAGCCGGAGAAAGAGGCAGCGGAATGATCTGTCTTAACGGCGCCGCCGCCAGATGCGTACAGAAAGGCGATAAGATCATAATAATGTGCTATGCAAGTCTCACTCCGGAAGAAGCCAAAGCTCAGTCCCCAAAAGTCGTATTTGTGGATGAAAACAATAAAATAAGCCGTGTAACCTCATATGAGAAACACGGCCGTCTTGAAGATATGTAATAATAATAAGCAAGACCGGGACATATGAAAAGCTGAACAGCCATTAAGATGGCCGTTCAGCTTTTTACTATCCACCGGTTATTACATTTTATTCTTTTTTGTTTAATCTTAATATAATATTATCATGGCCAGGAGCAATAACAGTACCAATATCTGCTGAACCAATTCGCTTCGGGAAAATTTTCTTTTTTTCTCTGATTATCCGGTACAACAGCATCAGGATACAAACCACAAAGCATACTGCGCCTATAATTCTAAGCATCGTGTCGTATGTCTGTGCGCTCATTGAAAACAGGCTTTTTATCAAAAGCGTCAATCCGTATACAGCCAATGTTGTCAGTATTATCATCCATGCTTCAGGTCTTTGCCCCTTGCTTTTTTCTCCATAATTGTTTATCCCCGATAATATTTTATGAAAATCAGATTATACATCTCAATATAATAATTTATCAACAATTTATACTTTTTTTAATAATATATTACAACTCTTTTCTTTACCTGTCAATATTAAAATTGTTCAGATATTTTTAATATGATTTATTATAATCTCAAAATCATCATTTAAGATCCATACCGGCCGGAATGTTTTTAAAAGTAGCCATAATAAGCTGATCAAAATAAAAATTATTGCAACCTCCTTTTCATAATCAAAATGACTGCCGCCATGACGGTAAAATCCCGCCGATGCGACAGCCTCTTTCAGCAGTTCTTCAGAGATTCGATTTCTTCTTTTGTCAGCTTACGATAATGGCCCTGTTTGAGTCTTCCAAGTCTTATATTGCCTATGGCCACGCGCTCAAGAGTCTGCACCGGATTTCCCACAGCCGCAAACATCTTGCGAACCTGCCGGTTTTTTCCTTCGTGAATGGTAATCTCAACCAGTGTAGAATGCTGATTTCCTTTTATTATACTGACTCTTGCCTTTGACGTGATGAATCCTCCAATATCCACGCCATTTCTCAGTTTTGCCAGTTTTTCTCTGGAAATGACACCTTTGACAAGGGCCCTGTATGTCTTCCCCATTTCATGTTTAGGATGAGTTATGCGATAGCTGAGATCTCCGTCGTTGGTCATTATCAGCGCTCCGGTGGTATTATAATCAAGCCTTCCCACAGGAAACAGCCTGGCATCAACGTCCTTTACCAGATCCATAACCGTATCTCTGTCTTTATCATCACTGGCTGTAGTTATCATATTCAGGGGCTTGTTCACAAGCAGATATATCTTTTCATCTCTGCTGTCTATAAGCCGGCCGTTGACATATACCTTGTCACCCTCTTTTACATCATATCCCGGTTCTTTCATCACCGCACCGTTTACTTTGACATTTCCGTTTTCTATGAGCTCATCGGCCTTTCGCCTGCTGGCGATTCCGGCCTGGGCTATAAATTTGTTTATCCTCATGATGTCTTCCTCTGTGATATTTTCGCTTTATTTTATCACAGTATTTTATCTGTTGTAAATATCCAGCAGTCCTTCTTTTTCCACCTTTTTTCTGATAAGCCTGTCATCTGTCAGATAAAGACCTCTGTCTTTCATTCTCTGAAAATATTCTCCTCCTGCAAAGGTAAATCTGCGATCCAGACAGTCATCCTCCTTTAGAACTTTATTGGCAAAGGTCAGAAGATCCCCTGTCGCCAGAGACTCAGGGAGCCTTAAAAGTTCTTTTCCCAATGCCTGTGAGACTGCATTGTATCCTGCAAGGGATCCGGTGGTGATGGCCTCGGTGTGGCCTATGAAAAAGCCTGATTTTTCTCCTCCCAGAAAGAGATTATCAATGCCGCAAGCCCTCATATAATCATCTCTCACCCCTACAGACATGTATCGTATGGAATTTCCCTTTCCGCCGGCATAAGGATCTGCAAACCGGGCGTTTTCAAATCCCTCTACGGTCCGCAGCTGTTCCAGGTCGAAATACGGACTCATCAGTTTAGCATAACCTGTATCTATAAGTATGATATTTTCAGCAAAAGAGTCGAGAGCATACTGACGGCATACCTTTTTTGCCAGTTTATCTCTGTTAATCAATTCTTTTGGCAGAGGTACCACAACAAACCCATCTGATTCCAGCTTCTTGCGCAGCTTTTTAGAAAGACTGCTTTTCTCCAGTTTACATGAACCACTGAAAGCACCCCTTGTGCCATCCGGTTTTCTTGCATAAAGATCATCCAGTCCCGACTTCTCCGTTATACTTACTCTCGGTCCGAAGGCCGGACATCTTAAAATGCACATGGAGCACCCGTTTCCATATCGCATACAGTTTCCCATAGGCCCCGATGATCCTGTGGTTTCAACAAACACATCCCCTGTCAGTTTCCGCCCGTCAGCCGTTTTAACAGCAGTTATGCAATCGCCTTCTTTTTCAACATCAGTCACCCTGGTTCTTAGAAGTATTTCTGCTCCCAGTTTTTTAAGCAGTCTTCTTACTTCCGGTTCGACCGCAACCACATTGTAGAAACAGGCATGATCATGACCTGGAAAATCCACATTTTTATGGGTGGACAGTTTATCTGTAATATCAAAAAGTTCAGAAGCCCCAAGACAGATATTTTCTTCGGCAGCAGTGTAACGTCCGTTATTCCTCATAATACCGCCCACATTGCCAAGACCAAGAAGCAGATCCGTTTTTTCTGCAATAACCGTTTCCGCCCCCATTTTAACTGCTCTTACAGCAGCGGCAACGCCGGACCAGCCTCCGCCTGTTATAATAACCTTTGGCATAAAAGTTCTCCTTTCTCTACTACAATATATTTATGGTTAATACCCCTTACAGCCAGTAAGGAATTACCCATCTTGTTGCTTAAGCTGTTAGAATGAGTGTGGCAATAGGTCTGGC
>CASFMJ010000045.1 GCA_949295785.1 uncultured Bacillota bacterium
CCGAACTTGTATTTTAGATTCGCATGATGTTCGAACATCATCAGTGCACTTTTTCCCTTGAGATATCCCATGAAACTTGATACACTTATTCTTGGAGGTATTGCTACAAGCAAGTGTACATGGTCTATCATCATGTGGCCTTCAATGATTTCTACATCTTTATACTTGCACAACCTCTTTATATATTCCTGCAAATCCCTGCGATATTGTGCATATATTACTTTTCTTCGATACTTGGGTGTAAAGACTATGTGATATTTGCACATCCATTTTGTGTGTGCAAGGCTGTAATTTTTATTTGCCATAAAACTCTCCTTTCTAAGTGCAATGAGGCTTGAACAACGTCATTGTACCAGCTTGGAGAGTTTTTTGGTATAACCTTTGATGCGCACCCGCATAGCGGGTGGTTTATTTGCCGCTCATGCTATGCATGATCGGCGGGGCTTATATGCCCCGTAATTAAAAGCCATTAACAAAATTGCTAATGGCTTCTGTTTCAATTATTTTCAGTATTTCTTTTTGTTCCGAAAAAAGCCCTCTTATCAGTCTATCCTTTCAAACACAAGGTTGCATACTGTTCTGTCTCCTCCTCCAATACCTGTTGAAGTGGCTGTTGACTGAGCAAAGGTATGAAGTCTGTATCCTTCAGCATACTGTTCATTACACAGGTCTTCAATTTCACGGAAATTTTTTGACCCCTTACCCACAAACTTTTCTCTCAGCACTATCTGCATAACTCGATACTTACCTGTACCTTTATTGATCTTGCCTTCTTCATCATTAAACTGATCTAAAAAACCCATAACTGACTCCTTTCTAAATTTATACCACAACTTATACAACTTTTTTTCATAAACATTATATCATAGTGAGATATGCATGTATATAGTTCATATTTTAAAAATACCTTTTGTGATTATTTTTTCCTGCTGTTTACTTTTTTAAGTGCTTCCTCATACAGCCTTTTCTCATCTTCAGTCTCAGGTGTATACGGCGGCACCTTCTGAGGTCTGTTAGCCTTATTCATTGATACCATGGTAAAATGTGCACAAAGAGCTTTTTCCGGCCCGTTTCCCGATTCCATGTCCTCCGAATGAACTTCCACATAAACATCCATGGAAGTATTTCCTACATATGCTATGGTAGCAGTACATGTAACCAGCGCTCCTACAAATATGGGCAGATGAAATACAAGTTCATCAACTCTTGCTGTCACACAATTACTCCTTGCATATCTCATGGCACATGCTCCGGCAGCCATATCCATGAATTTCATTATCTCTCCTCCGTGAACATTGCCTGCAACATTTGCCTGATGGGGAAGCATAACCTGACTCATAACCACTTGATTTCTTGTATTCATAATCAGATCCTTTCGTTTTTATAAATTTTTCCTTTCAGTTTTTTATAATTATAAAGTATATGTTTCAAACCGTCCATATTTCTTTTATTAAAAAACTGCGACAGACAGCATTTTATTTTATGTCCGCCGCAGCATTTTCTTTTTCAGTAATATAACGACACTTTTTCCTTTATTATATCCATGACTTCTTCCCAGCCGCCAATGCATTGCCAGTCCTGCGCAAGATTGATTTTTACCACATCATAGAGCCACTTCTCATAATACTCTATGGCAGCTGTATAATCCATGCCCCGTTTCTCTAACTGACTCACATCAAATTGGGCAAACTCTGCTCTTACTTTGCATCGCTGTCTGGGCTCGCATTCTTTTCCATCGGGAAAATCCATAACCCTTATGTCAACATAGTTATAAAAAGGAGCTTCGGGCACTAATAAAATTTCTTTCATATCTTATTTGATGCTTCCGTCAGGATTAAATACAGGCAGTTTTTCCAGATATATTATATCATCTCTGTCAGCAGCCTCGCCTTCAGCAAGTACAGCCATACGTCCGACGATATTTCCTCCCACTCTGTTTACCAGAGTTTCTATGGCAGCAAGAGATTCTCCCGTACTTATCACATCATCAACAATAAGCACACGTTTTCCTCTCATCTGGTCAGCTTCCTTCTTTCCAACGCAAAGTGTCTGTATATGATCTGTGGTTATAGAATCCACCTCTGTTGTAATCACATCCTGCATATAAAGTTTTGCGCCTTTTCTTGCCACCACATAATCATTCATACCTGCCTGATATGCCATCTCATATATAAGGGGGATGCCCTTTGACTCAGCCGTTATCATTATATCAAATTCAGGTGCTTTTTTAAGCAGCTCGCCGGCGGCAGCCTTTGTTATTTCCACATCACTGAACATTATAAATGCTGCGATGTATAAATCATCTGTAACTTTACACAGAGGGAGCTGTCTTTTCAATCCTGCTATGGTCATTTCGTAAAACATTGTATCATCCTTTCTGATTTCAGAAAATTTACCTTATTATTATACTCCTTTGCCATAATTCTGACAAGGTCAAAGCATCTAAAACCTTATTTTTCGAGCCAATGCATAAAATCGGTGCCACCCGTAAAACGGGTGGTTCGAACCGGGGCTATAAGCCCCCACTACTAGCCCGCGCCTAAAGACGCGGGCTTTC
>CASFMJ010000046.1 GCA_949295785.1 uncultured Bacillota bacterium
ATGATAAAAGAGACGGATTTCTCCGTCTCTCGTGACACTTTTATTTATTTTAATTGTGCTCCACCCCAACATTTGACATAGAGCCTATTTATTTTAATTGTGCTCCACCCCAACATTTGACATAGAGCCATAAAAACCGACCTCCCAACTGTTAGATTTCAGGTCCAACTTTTGGGGGTCGGTTCATTATGACCGGTTTATCAGATTTTTATACTATGCGTATTTTTTCATCTCTTCCTCTTCCAGTATTCTGTATGCTACCTTTCCTACAAGAGTCTTGGGAAGATTTTCTCTGAATTCTATGCGGGATGGCATCGCATATTTTGCTACATGCTTGCTGCAGTATTCAAGAAGAATCTTCTCAGCTTCTTCATGAGAAACTTTTACACCAGGCTTTAGTACAACAAAAGCTACCACCTTCTGCATCTTATAAGGATCAGGTACGCCTATTACACAACTCATGTGCACCAGTTCATGAGCATCAAGGATATTCTCTATTCTTGAAGGATATACGTTGTATCCGCTGGTTATTATCATTCTTTTGATTCTCTGGCGGAAATATACAAAACCTTCTTCATCCATCATGCCAAGATCACCTGTATGTACCCATGTCATGCCGTCCTTGTGGCGGCGCAGTGTAGATGCAGTTTCTTCCGGGTTGTTTATGTATTCTATCATGACAGTAGGTCCGGCAAGGCATATCTCCCCTTCTTCTCCGTATGGCACTTCCTCTTCTGTACCCGGTTTTACTATCTTATAGAAAGTATCCGGGAAAGGAAGTCCTATGCTGCCTTCTTTTTCTCTGTTGATTGGTGTGAGACAGCTGGCTGTTACGCATTCTGTGGTTCCGTAACCTTCACGTACCGGTATGCTGGCATTATGAGTCATCAGGAAATGGTCAAACCTTTTTTTGAGTTCTATTGAAAGTGAGTCTCCCCCGCTGAATACACCCTTCAGACACGAAAGATCAACTCTGTCCAGACTCTTTATCCTGAGAAGTGCCTCATATAAAGTAGGAACTCCTGCAATAAAATTAGGTTTATGTTTCTTCAGCAGTTTTGCGTAGCTTTCAGGATTAAATCTGGGTATAAGAAGGCATCTTCCACCGTTGGCCAGCATTGAATGTATGCAGACTCCAAGACCGAATCCATGAAATATAGGCATTACCGCCAGCATCTTATCTCCCGGTTTAAACATGGGATTTGTAGCAACTATCTGCTGTGCCAGAGCGTTAAAGTTAAGATTGGACAAAAGAATGCCCTTCATCGTACCTGTCGTACCGCCGCTGTAAAGTATAACAGCAGGATCCTCGGCCTTGCGGACTGTATGGAACGGACCATGGTACTTTCTTCCATCCATCAGAAACTTATCCCACCAGATAATTTCCGCATTGGCCGGAACTTTCTTTATCTTGCGTCCTTCTACAAGATAATATCCTTTTCTTTTTATCGGACTGAGTACATCCTTGACGCTTGTGAGTATAAGATTTCTCAGATGTATATTGTGCTTTATGTTCTCAAATTTTCCGTAGAACTGATCCAGTGTGAGACATACTACACTGGCAGATTCTTTAAGGCAGAATTCTATTTCTTTTTCGCTGGAAAGCGGATGTATCATATTTGCGATGGCACCTATCTTGTTTATAGCATAGAACATAACCACCGACTGCGGTGCATTAGGCATGCATATTGTCACGCTTTCACCCGGTTTCACCCCTATGGCTGCCAGTGCTCTTGCACATTTGTCCACTTTTGAGATGAAATCCTTATATTTCACTTTACTTCCCATAAAGTCATAAGCAATATGATCAGGATAATTTTCCGATACCTCTGCTACCTTGTCATACATTGATCCCTGATAATATTCCAGATGAGCCGGTATACCGTCAAGGCTCTTCAGCCATGGTGCTTTTACATTCATATTATTGTCATTTGTCATAATCTACTTCCTCCCCTGCCGGAAGCTCAAGAAGCTCCGGATTATCAAGCAAATATTTAAGCAGTTTCACTGTCTTTGAATAATAATAGCCGTCTGCAATTCTTTCATCAAGGGTAAGTCCCAGATCAAGAGTCTCTTTCATAGTCATGTTTCCCTCTTCGTCGTAAACCGGGCGGATACGTTTTTCTCCTATAACTACAAAAATTGAATTTGTTCCCCAGTTAGACAAATGGTGATACCCGGACTTCAGTCCTATAGATCCCAGATTTGTGATGAAACATGTTGCATGATTGGGATCTGTCTTGATAAGGAATTCCGGTACTCTTCCGTAAAAATCCAGTTTATGCAGCAGCCATACAACAAATCGCAGCATAAATCTCGGCATTTTTGTCAAAAAATCCATGCCTGCCGTGGAATTATCCATTTTTTCACTTCTGCACTCATTAATCTCGGCATAAAGCTTATCTCTTACTGTCTCAATGGTGGATTTTTCATCAAATTCCACAAAAGCCAGAGCTTCGTGTCCATCGTCGGCAAACCTCTTCTTTACAACAAAAGCCAGCGATATAGACTTTCTCTGATATATGCGATATCCCTTTATGAACATGTTCATTTTAGGACGCAGGGTGATAGTCTTTACTATCGCTGCCAGAAGTATGTGAAAAAGTTTATATGGGTCTTCCGGATTTTCACTGTTTTTTTCTTTTATGTATCTGTTTATGTTTTCCAGATCTATTCTTTCGCTTATGAAAGCTTCATTGTCAGCCCTGTTGGGATACAGATACGGAACGAATGCATGCATGGGATCAGTTTCTTTTACCCATACTCCGTCTCTTCTGTCTCCAAATTTATCTCTCTTTTTGTTTTTCATAATTCCCCCTTACAATCAAACAAGGTGCGGTTTACCCGCACCTTGCAATTTTATCACATTTTCGACTTATTCCCTAACTTAAACAGTTTTTTTAACGGTTTCTTAGCGGAATCTTAAGAAATCTTATTCCGCTTTATATTTCTTCCAGTATGTGCTGTACATATCATCAGCTTCGCTGCCGAGATTTTTGAGCGTCTCGCAGTTTGCCAGCACTTCCTCGGAAGGATTGAGAACCGGATCTCCCATAAGATCGGTTATAGCCTTATTGGGTATTGCATAGGTAAGATACTCAAAGTTTATTTCGGCTACCTCTCCATCCAGCATAAAATTGATCCATGCTTCCGCACCTTCTTTATTTTTTGCGGTTTTAGGTATAGCCCAGCAGTCTGTCCATACCTCTGTTCCTTCTTTTGGTATCACAAATTCCAGATTTTCGTTGTATTCTTTTGAATAGAGGACTTCACCGGAAGTTATTACAGCCATTGCAGCTGAATCTCCGATCATTATCTCTCTTGCTCTGTCGTTGTCAAAGCTGTATGCCAGAGGCTTCTGCTCTATAAGAGCATCTGTCATTGCGGATATTTCACTTTCATCTGTAGTGTTCATTGAATATCCCAGCTTCTTTGCCGCAATCATGAATCCTTCTCTCATTGAATTAGGCATTACGATCTTGTCATCATATTTTTCATCCCACAGTATATCCCATGAATCAACTGTGTCATCTACCATGGTCTT
Organism: uncultured Bacillota bacterium; assembly: GCA_949295785.1. Lineage (GTDB taxonomy): Bacteria > Bacillota > Clostridia > Peptostreptococcales > Anaerovoracaceae > Fimisoma. The sequence continues at coordinate 3,545 of CASFMJ010000046.1, forward strand.
ATTATACATTATACCGTAGGTGCCCCATGTGTGTGGCAGGGAATATTTCATGCCCGGATCAAAGGCTTCCATGAAAGGCTTTATATTATCTGTAAGATTCTGTGAATTGGGTACATTCTCATAGTCTATCTCAGAGAGCAAGTCTTCTGAAATAAGCTTTTCTATCATATAATCCGAAGCACATATCACATCATAATCAGCCGTATTGTTCTTTATGACCGGATACATTTCTTCATTGGTATCAAACAGATCCACTACCAGGTCATAGCCGGTCTCTTCTTCAAATCTTGCTTCCAGATCGGGATCAAAGTAGTCACCAAAACAGTACACATATACTGTCTTGTTCTCCCCGGCTTCCTTTTCACCTCCACATCCTGCCATAAGCCCTGTTGCCATCACAAGGATCAGCAAAACAGCCGCAATTTTTTTCATTTTTTCTTGTCCTCCTTTTTATTGCTTATTATATTGACTGTGATAAGTATAATCAGTACTGTCACAAATATGACCGTCGAAAGAGCATACAGAGTGGGCCTGATTCCCACCTTCACCTGACTGTATATCAGTGTGGAAAGAGTATTGATACCCGCTCCCCTTGTAAAATGTGTTATTACAAAATCATCTACTGACATGGTGAACGAAAGTAAAAATCCGGAAGTTATGCCTGGCATTATGTCCGGAAGCACAACCTTGAAAAAAGCATATACCGGTGATGCACCAAGATCAAGTGCGGCTTCATAGGTATGGTTCTCCAGCTGTCTGAATTTGGGCACTACCGAAAGTATCACATATGGGATACAAAACGTTATATGTGCAAACAGCACAGTGCCGTAGTTCAGCGATATTCCGAAAAGCAGGAAAGAAAGCATTAGCGATATTCCGGTCACTATATCAGCATTGAGAAGCGGTATATTGTTAAGTCCCATGAGAACGGCTCTGCTTTTTTCTCTCATAGCATTGAGCCCGATACATGCAGCCACCCCTATGACCGTTGCTGCCGTTGCCGCCCAGAATGCTATGGTTAGAGTGTTTTCAAGAGCCTCCATAATCTGCCTGCTCTGAAACATTTCCACATACCATTCAAGTGAAAACCCTGTCCATGCATTCATAGACTTTCCGCTGTTGAACGAAAGCACCATTAGAGTAGCTATGGGAAGGTACAGAAAAATCACGATAAGCACAAGGTAAAGGCCTTTTAATGTTTTTTTCATATGACGCTGCCCTCCCCGTTCCTGTCAAATTTTTCTATGAAAGCCATACTTATGACTATAAATATCATCATGACCAGGGAAAGTCCCGCTCCCAGATTCCAGTTGGAGCTTGCTGTAAATTCCTGCTCTATTATATTTCCTATAAGATTTACCTTTCCTCCGCCCAGCATGTTAGATACGGCAAACGTTGTGAGTGAAGGTACAAATACCATAGTCACACCGCTGACTATGCCCGGTACTGTAAGAGGTATTATGACTTTTCCCAGTACCTGAGCATGACTGGCGCCAAGGTCATATGCAGCCTCGATGACATTCTTGTCAATCTTTATAAGAGCATTGTATATAGGAAGCACCATGAAAGGTAGATAATCATATACCATGCCCAGTACTACAGCCGCAGGTGTGTTTATTATATTTAAGGCTGGTATGCCGAAAAAACCAAGACCCTGATTTATTATTCCGTTTCTTTCCAGGAGCACCTGCCATGCCATGGTCCTGAGCAGGAAATTCATCCACATAGGCAAGATGAAGATAAAAACCATAAAACCTTTTTTGCTCAGCTTGCTGTCCTTTAATATGAGCCCCAAAGGAAACGCTATAACAAGACATATCACCGTACTTATAAGTGCAAGCCCCAGGGCCAGCATAAGTGCCTGCCAGTGCTCAGATGTGGAAATAGCTGTTATATTATCTAATGTAAAGGCCCCGCTCCTGTCTGTAAACCCATAAAATGCAATTACACCAAGGGGTACCAGTGTTCCGCACAATATGAATATCAGAAAAGGGCCGCTGAATATTTTCTTAGTCATCCAGTGCCAGCGCCTCCTCATCTTCTGACTGAGGCTTGTTCATGATCTGAATATTTTCCGGTGTAACACTGATGGATACCCTGCTTCCTACAGGGTAGCTCACCGTATTCTGTGCCAGCCATTCAAATCCGCCTGCCTCTATACACATCTCATAATGCACACCAATGAAAACATTGGATGTCACCACGCCGTCCATTATACCGCTGCCGGGGCTGCCTATAATTACATCTTCAGGGCGTATCACCACATCCACAGGCTTATTCTTTCCAAACCCTTCATCTATACAGGGAAATACACAGCCGCATAATTTTACCACTCTGTCTTCCAGCATTACGCCGTCTATAATGTTGCTGTCTCCTATGAAATCTGCAACAAAAGCATTCTCCGGCTCGTTGTAAATTTCCTCGGGAGTTCCCATCTGCTGTATATATCCCCGGTTCATAACGACTACCTTGTCTGACATTGTAAGTGCTTCTTCCTGATCATGGGTGACATACAGGAATGTTATGCCCAGCTCATTTTTAAGCCTGATAAGTTCATATTGCATTTCCTGTCTCAGTTTCAGATCAAGAGCTCCAAGAGGTTCATCCAGAAGAAGTACCTTTGGCTCATTAACTATTGCTCTTGCTATGGCGATACGCTGCTGCTGGCCGCCGGATAGAGAATCTACCTTTCTCTTCTCATATCCTTTAAGATTTACAAGGTCAAGAGCATATTTTATCTTGGCGTTTATATATTCCTTACTTTTCCCGCTTACTTTAAGGCCGAAGGCTATATTTTCCGCTATATTCATATTGGGAAAAAGTGCATATCTCTGAAATACAGTATTTATATGGCGCTTGTTGGGAGCAAGAGCTGTTATGTCCTGTCCGTCAAACATGACTTTACCTGTATCAGGTGTCTCAAATCCTCCAAGAATCCTGAGTGTGGTAGTCTTTCCGCATCCTGAAGGGCCTAAAAGAGTTATGAATTCATTTTCCTCAATACTGAGATTGAATTCATCCAGAACTTTTTCACCGTCGAATGATTTTGAAATGTCTATAAGTTCAATCAGTGCCATTTATATTTTAGAAACTCGGCGGGGCGCTGACCCACAGAATCTCTGCTCCTTTCCTCGAAAATATATAGTGTTTTTTATCAGGTGTATAGTAAAAAGCCTCTCCGGATTTTGCCCTGTATTTCTCATTTCCGATGACTATCGTTATCTCTCCTTTGAGAACATATCCAAGTTCTTCTCCTTCATGGGGATTGTCAGGATATGTCGATCCTCCGGCCTTGATTGTCAGCCGTATAGGCTCCATCATATTTTTCTGAGCATTGGGGATTATCCATTCAGTCTTGTTTCTAAGTTCATCATCTACTTTTTCAAAATAATCGTTTTCCCCAAATACAACCTGTCCGGGTGCTTCTTCTTTAGAAAAGAATTCATTTATGGTCATTCCCAGACATTGCAGTATATCCTCCAGTGTGGAAATGGACGGTGATGTGAGATCATTCTCCAGCTGAGATATAAATCCTTTGGACAGTTCACTCCTGTCAGCCAGTTCCTCCTGGGTAAGTCCGTTCAATATGCGGAGTTCTTTTATTTTTGCTCCTATCTCCATTTTTTATCCTCTTTTATGGCAATGCTCCTATGTATGGCGATACGGCTCGTTTCGTTATAATAAACATGAAGTTTAGAAATACTAAACAGCCACGCAAATTATATTATATCCAAAACCTGCCTGTTGTCAATACGACAGGCTCTATTTATCTTTTATATTTTATCTTTTATTTTTTATCTTGACGAAATCTTAATGACAAGCTGATTCCCCGGTGTTATAATTATTTCATGGCAGTAATTTTATCAAAGACGACATCAATTTTTTTAATAATGGCTGCAGGTTTTGTCATAAACAGAGCAAAAATCATACCCGGCAGTGCCACAAAGTTTTTTGTAGATCTGCTGGTAATGATAACTACGCCCTGTATGATTCTTTCATCAGTAACATCAAGAGAATTCAGTTCTGATACCGCAAGAGTAACCGCCGAAGTTTTTGCCTGTGGAGTTGGGCTTTTCGCAATCACTTTTATAACAGGGTATTTTTTATGCAAAAAAATACTGAGGGTCAAACCCTCAGAAGATCTGGGCGTATACATAATGATCTTTTCAACAGTCAATAACGGCTTCATGGGATTTCCCATAACCAATGCCATTTTCGGAAACGATATATTATATCTGATGATTCTGAACAATATCTGCCTAACGTTGTATATGTACTCAGCCGGACCTTTTATTTTCAATATCAGCTCCGGCAAAGGCAGTTTTAATGCCAGAAGACTTCTTAAAACATTCTGCAATCCTTCTACAATAGTTTCTATAGTCAGTGTAATTATGCTGTTTATAGGTATCAGACTGCCGTCTCTTTTGTTTGACAGTGTCACGCTCATAGGCGATGTCACCGTTCCGCTGTCTATGCTGGTTGTCGGTATGCAGCTTGGTGAAAGCAATATGGGAAGGATAATAAAAAATAAAAGCCTGACAATAATGTCAGTTCTTAAAATGTTTCTTCTCCCGATGCTTATTTTTGTTATTGTCAACTGGCTGCCTCTGTCTACAGAAGTAAAAGTTACTATCATTTTTGCAGCGGCCTTCCCTGCTGCTGTAATAGTATCGGCTCTGGCTCTCATGGAAGACAAAAACTCACTTCTTGCTGCTGAAGGTATAGCGCTGACAACACTGATATCAGTAGCATCCATACCCTTGTGCGCTCTCTTTCTTACGGGCTTTTACGGAATATGAAACTCACTGTTTTTAATATTTCTTTTCAGTTTTTCATGTTTCTGTACTACTAAATCATATCACACCCCTGTCAGCAATTTATCAGTCCAGATTTAATCACATAAAATTAAAAGCCCTGTTTCAACATTTGAGGTGACCCCCAAAAGTTAGACTTTTTAGCGTAGCAGTTATTCAAGCTGCTACGCTGTTTTTATGCAGCAATAGCTGATTGC
>CASFMJ010000047.1 GCA_949295785.1 uncultured Bacillota bacterium
AGCATAACGCATCCTCCTTATGGTTGGGATTGGACACTTTAATTGTAATGGAGATTGTGCTTATGCTCAATTTTTTTTAATAAAAAAAGTTGAGACAGCTGAATATTTTTTTCAGCCACCCCAACATTTATTATAGAACCACTTTTTCATTAAAAGTTTATTTAAACATGGTAATATGTTGAGAAGGCAGAGCAGTGAGGAAACAATGAAAGAATAAAACCCCTTTTAAAGGCGGAACACCTTGAAAATCAAAGATGAACGTTTACGATTTAAATTATTAAAGTATACATGATCAGGCCTCATTATAAGACGGTTTTGTATTGACTTTTAAACATTAATGTGCGATAATAATTTCAAGTATTCATTGTAAGGTGTGCGTTGTTATATGGGTACGGTAATAATTTCAAAGGCGGAGGTACCCTTATGTATGATGGTACAGTAAAATGGTTTAACCCGGAAAAGGGCTTTGGTTTTATTTCCAATGATGATGGCAGCGGAGATGTTTTTGTTCACTTCTCAGCGATACAGATAGAGGGATACAAAACTTTAGCCGAGGGACAAAAAGTTTCTTTTGATGTGGAGACTGATCCCAAGAACAGCGATAAGCTGAGGGCAATCAATGTTTGTCCTGTATGATCAAAAAAGACTTTTGAAGAAAGCGTATCCTTGCGATACGCTTTCTTTTGTATAGAGTGGAATGGAGGAAAATATGGAAGATTCAAAGAAAGAAATACTGGATATGAGAGGCAGCAATATCAGCAGACTTAATGTAAGTAAAGGTGAAGATCTGGCAGAACTTTATATTCAGGATAATCAGATCACCCAGCTGGATCTTACAGCAAATACAAAAATAGAGGTGCTGCAGTGTGAAGGAAATCCCTTAAAGTATATAAACGCGGTTGCGCCGGGTTCCGGCGGAAACACACCCTTAACTCTTGAAGCAGGCAGAGGCGGCTATGTAAGCCTTGAACTGGCACCGGGAATCCAGTGCTATAAAGCTCATCCCATGGAAGGCTTCGAGTTTGATGGCTGGTACGATGAACTTGGAGACAGACTCTCAAAAGAACCGGTTTTAAATGATACGTATGGTGCAGGACGTGTTCTTGTGGCATGGTTCAGGCCTGTATAAAAAGCACAAAAGGTAAGATACAAAGAAGTCGGGGGCAACATGTTTCAGAATATCGGAGATCTTGAATATAAGCTGCAATATAGAAATGACAGACCTAAAGCAGATGACTACCTGCTTATATTTAAAAATGAAAAAGTTCTGACGATATGTGACGGAGAAAAAATTTCCCTTCCGTTTTTCTCAGACATCGGACAGGAGAAACTTTCCGGACTGCCTGATCCGCTGTTTCTTTTCTCCATATCGGAAAAATCTTTTTTTCTCAGTATGGCATCTTTTGAAGAAGGCGAGCGGTTTCAGTTTAAAAGTATCAGGCTGTTTCGCAACATTTCACCCGGATGGATGGCTTTTGCAGCCGCTACCGGATATCATCTTTACAAATGGTATAAAAATAATGTTTATTGCGGCGCCTGCGGCACACCAATGTCCCACAAGGAAAATGAACGGGCATTATTCTGTACTCACTGCGGCAATATAGTATATCCATGTATTGCTCCCGTAATTATTGTGGGAATCACTAAAGACGATGAAATACTCCTGACAAGGTATGCAGCAGGTTATTATCGCAGATATGCTCTGGTAGCCGGTTTTGTGGAAATAGGAGAAAATCTGGAAGACGCCGTAAGACGTGAAATAATGGAAGAAGTAGGCCTTAATGTAAAAAATATACGTTACTATGACAGTCAGCCATGGGGATATTCCCAATCTGTACTGGCAGGATTTTTTGCCGAAGCCGATGGTGATACTCAGATAATATTAGATGAGAACGAGCTGTCAGAAGCAGTCTGGGTAAAAAGAGAAGATGTCCCATTGGATGAAAAGGAGTTCAGTCTTACAGGCAAGATGATGAATGCTTTCAGAAACGGAGAAGAAAAGAACAGCAGGAAATGATATAAACAGGTAAAAAGGAATTTAGAATGAAAAAAGCTTTGTCGCTTAGTATGACAAAGCTTTTTATTATAATTCAGAGTATGCATATTAAAAACTTCAGGGAAATACCGGCCGCTTTAGCTAGATGAAAAAACTGTTTTCTGTCCGCCTTTTATAAAGCTCCTCAAGTTCTGTCTTGTGATACAGATACCCCGGATCGTCAAAATATCTTGCTGAAACAGGGCACTTTTTATAACATGCGCAGCATTTGATACAGATACCCGTCATCCTGGTCACGTCATCGGGATCTATGGAACCCATCGAGCATACGCGGGCACACGTACCGCATTTTATGCAGTTATCAGCTACTTTTGGAATTACTTTTCGTATATCTATATGTACACCGTTTCTGCCCTGAGGTTTATAATATCCCCCGTATGTTTTGGGCACACCGGGCACATCTTTAGGGCTAAAATGTTCAATAGACGGATCAATAATATTGAGTCTGTCATAAAGCTTCGCAACGAAATCCTCTGCCTGAGCAAGATCAGAGCTGTCAGGCCGTCCTTTCCCCAGTTCGTATGAGAAAGAATGCTCACAGGCCATGGCGGCTGCAGCTATGGTGTGAAAACCTCCGTTTTCAAGAATATCCCTAAGCTCAATGAGAGAATTGTCAAAATTTCTGTTGCCGAAAGTAACAACAGGTACTGCCACGGCACCGTTTCCTCTTATGGTAGAAAGGTATTTGAGCAATACGTTAGGAACTCTGCCGGCATAAGTGGGGGTAGCAAAAAACACCATGTCAAACCCTTCTGCCTCATTACCTTTCAGCTCAGGAAAACTCAGACGATGCTGAGGCATAGTAAAATCATAATCATATCTTTTGCTTCCGCTAATTAGTGCCAGAGTATCGGCCATATGGGAAACGACTTTTTTTGTGGTACCGGTAGGGCTGAAATATATTGCCCAGATGCTTGTTATCTTCATTATCTGTCCTTTCTTTTTATCAGAGGATAATATAGAATTATATTTTCAGATGAGGAAGCCTCTTTATAACCAGGAATGCAACTATGCCGATAAGTATTCCGCTTATCATTCCTGAAATAAGAAGCACCGGAAAATATGACATGAGCCTGATATTGGACATTATGAGGCATGCCGTGATAATCTGTCCCAGATTGTGAAAAACTCCTCCCGCCATGCTGATACCCACTGTTCCAAAAAGAGATGTCCTGTAGAGAACATACATTACAAGGATACTGAATATGCCGCCTGCCATTGAATAAATCACTCCGAAAACTCCGGTAAAAAGTAGTCCGGCAGTAAAGATACGAATGCAGTTGATAATAAAAGCATATCGAAACCCCAGTTTATATATGGCAATCACTACTATGAGGTTGGCAAGACCCAGTTTTATTCCGGGCACCGGCACAGGAAGGGGAATAAGAGCTTCAATGTATGAGAGAATCATTGCCAGAGCAGCCAGTATGGCGCAAAGAGCCAGTCTTTTGGTTCTGAGCGCATATGAGGCAGATCTTTGCTGCCCATAAGATACATTTTTATCCCGTGATGACATCTGCTCCGCCTCCTTCTGCTATGATCTCAACCATGACCTTGTTGGGAAGGCATACTATGGAGTCCTTTGGCTGACTTATGATGCCTTTGTCAACGCATACCTGATTGGCGCAGTCAGAATAAGACATTGAAACGGCTCCGTCTTTTATGGTAATATTATTGGTGTGGCCGTTTTGTTTTATCTTGATGGTCTGGTTCTGATGTATATCGTATATACCATAGGTTTCACCGTTGACTGTTATCAGAACCTTGCCGGCAGAGTCATCACCTGCTCTGAGTAAAAAAAACGAGAGCAGAAGACCCGTTATTAGTAATACAAAAAAAAGTATTATATCAGCTTTTCTTATCATAAAAACTCCGAAGGGGAAAATTTTTTATCATGAAAAAAATATTCATACTGTTCATTCTTATTTTAATACTGATTATACCACAGCTGGGATGCGATTCACAGTCCAATAATAATACCGGCATAGAAAAAACCAGTTTTCATTTTGATACGATCTGCAAAATAACTATATATTCTATGGAAGGCCTTGAAGATAAAAGCGAAGAACAACAGAAGGAAGAAGCCCTTGCTCTGATAACAGACGCTTTTAAACTCTGCGACAGGTATGAGGGTATATTGAGTACCACCCGAAAAGGAAGCGATATATATAATATAAATAATGCTGAAGGCCAGCCTGTCAAAGTGAGTGACGAGACTGTTGAGGTAATCGAGAAGGGTATAGAGTACGGGCAGATTTCCGATGGTAATTTTGACATAACCATAGGAGCAGCCAGCCGGCTGTGGGATTTTCACCAGACAGATGATGAAGGTGAAAAGACAGGAAAGATTCCCGATGAGAAAGATCTTAATGAAGCCGTCAACCATGTAGATTACAGGAATATAAAGATAGAGGGTAATATGGTGAGCCTGACAGACCCTCTTACAGAACTGGATCTGGGCGGAATAGCCAAAGGATATATTGCTGATAAAATAGCAGACTACCTTCAGGATGAAGGTGTAACAAGTGCCATAATATCTCTTGGAGGCAATATCGTGACTTTAGGAGAAAAAGGACTGAGCCTGACAGAAGGACAGGGAGAAGCGTTTTCTGTAGGCATTGCCGATCCTACATCGGAAACAGGCCAGCTGCTGGGAATAGTACCATGTGAAGACAAGACGGTGGTCACATCGGGGACATATGAAAGATACATCGAAGCAGACGGCAGGACATATCATCATGTACTGAATCCTGATACAGGGTATCAGTTTGAAACGGATCTTCTTTCTGTCACTGTTATTGCAGACAGAGGAAAATCGGCAGATTGTGACGCCTTAAGTACTATATGCCTTTCTCTGGGAGAAGAGAAGGGTCTTGAATTCATCAGATCGGTGGAAGGAGTGCAGGCCGTATTTGTTAACTGCGACGGAGATATTTCCCTTTCATCCGATGATGTTGATTTTCAACGTTAGACCTGATCGTTCCATATCCGGATGAGTTTCTCTATCATAGACTGAATGGAACTTAAAGGAAGTTTGCTGTAGTAGAAAATTACAGACGCTGTTTCCTGATCTGTCAGTTCTGACAGCGGTATCATCTGCAGCCCGATTGACTTTGCTTCAAGGCACAGTTCATCGGCTGTTTTTTTTGTCCTGATCTTCAGGATCAGGTTGATACCGGATTTTGTGTGAGTCACTTTTATGTTTTCGGGTCTGATGGCAGAAAACGTCTGAAGTGTGAGAAAAAGTTTCTGGGAGTAAAGACTGCGAAGTTTACGTATGCCGGTATAGTAATAACCCTTTTTCATGAAAAGAGCCAGTGTGAGCTGCTCTGCCTTAGAGCATGTCTGAGTATACCGGTCTTTCATAGTCCGGTATATAAGGACCATAGGTTCAGGAAGCACCATATATGATATTTTTACTGCAGGAAAAAGAGTAGAGGAAAAAGACCCCAGATATACAACATGCCCCTGCTCGTCAAGACTTTTCAATGAAGGTATAGGTTTTCCGAAATATCTCAGTTCGCTGTCATAGTCATCTTCTATAATGATGCTGTCATTGGCAAAAGCCCATGAGAGAAGCTGACGTCTGCGCCCTATGGGCATTACCGCTCCTGTGGGAAACTGATTGGAAGGCACAACATATACTGCTGAAGATATATTGGAAGGCAGTCTCTGAATATCAATACCATCCCTGGTGACATCAATATGAGAAACAGCAAAGCCGCTGTCCCGGAACATATTCTGTACCGGAAGGTAACCGGGAGATTCTAACGATATGAGATTTATGTCCATTTTTTTCAGTATTCTGCAGAGATGTCCCGTTATCTGCTGGGTACCGGCTCCGATAATTATCTGATCAGGATTGCAGGTAACGCCTCTTGAAGAATAAACATATCTTGATATTTCAAAGCGGAGAGTGGCTTCACCCTGGGGGTCACTTTCAAAAAGAAGCAGATCAGAATATTCGTTAAATACCTGCGAACTGCATTTCTTCCATTTTACAAAATTAAAGCAGTCACTGTCGCAGATAAAAGGATTTGATTCTCCGGTTTCTGACAGTTCCTGTGACGGTGTCTGAGCCGAAGATGAAGAAATCGGACCGGACGACAAGTCATGAGCCGCATAATATCCTGACTGGGGCCGGCTGAATATGTAACCTTCCACCAGAAGCTGGTCGTAAGCTGACCGGGCAGTGGTTATACTTATGTTAAGGCTTTCCGAAAGCTTCCTGAGAGAGGGTAGCTTTTCCCCTGCAGATATGTCACCGGAAAGTATGAGGTCACGTAATTTTTTATATAACTGTATATATAATGATTCAGAGGAACTGTTATTAAATTCAATCATAATGGGTTTCATAAGACAATATCTCCAAACTGTATATTTAAAAATAAATGGAATTGCGTATTTAAAAGATTACATTCCGGTATTATTATAATATCAGAAGTTAAAAAAATCAATGCAAAAGGAGTGTTAAATATGCCGGAAAAAGACAGAACAAACAGGATGGTGCTTACTTCTCTTATGGTATGCCTTGTGCTTTTAGCAACATATATAATCAAAGTACCCAGTCCCTTTACCCAAGGGTATGTGCATCTGGGAGATACGATGATATTTCTGTCAGTACTGCTTTTAGGGAAAAAAGGAGGAGCAGTGGCGGCCGGCCTTGGTTCGGGACTGGCAGATCTTCTTGGCGGCTATGCGGCATATGCGCCATGGACATTTATCATAAAAGCTGTAATGGCATTTATAATGGGAGCATTCATAGAAGCAACAACAAAAAAGAAAAAGCACCATATAAAGATAGGATCTGTACCTCTTGTAGAAATAATCGGAATGATAATAGCCGGTATGGAAATGGTTATAGGATATGCTCTTGTTGATGGAGTTCTGGCAGGAAATATGCTGTCAGGAATACTGGGAGCGCCTTTTAATGTAGGACAGTTTACGGTGGGTCTGGTACTGGCGACCATTCTTGCCATGGCTCTTTATAAAACTCCGGCTAAAAAGTTTTTTATCTACAGGCTGGATCAGGTTGAGTAAAAAAAGCAGAAATCTCACGGGCTGATGCAATGTCAGTAAAATAAAATCAGGAGAGACCTAAAAAGGAGGAATCTCCTGATTTTTCATTTGGATTTTTTTGGACTGATAAAATGGCATAACTTTCAAAAGATCAAACCAGTCCGTATTTCACAAGAAATCTGGCTGCGTTTACCTGCTCCGGAATGAGAGCCAGAGCGGTTCTGCTCATGAAAATACTGTCAAGATCTTTTTCTTTTATATTTTCTGCCATCACAAGACAGAATGCTCTTGGCCCTGCCGCCGACTTTATGTCCTGAATATAGTCCGGTATTCTCACGTGGATTTTTCTTATGGTTTTAAAGGCTTTCCACGCCTCATCCACTTCCTCCTTTGCGTCGGCAATGGCATCGGTCAGGTTTGAAAGAAAAGAATCTTTTGAATATATAAGTGTAGGATCCATTTTGAAAATTTTTGCGCAGGGGTCTGCCCACTTTACGTCTGTAAGAGAAAAATCACCTTTTGCATAGGCAAAATATTCCCCGTCGAGTATGTGAAAAGTCTTCAGAGTGTCAAGATATCCAAGCCGCATGATGCGCCTGGCATTTACTGTATCAAATATGAGAGTGCTTCCCAGATTCCATCCGGATTCTATGATAGTAAGGCTTCGCGTCCTTTTTAAGGGTTCCTTACGGAGAATTCCCATGGCATTGAGCTTGACGGCTATCACTTTTGTCGGCTCTTTCTTCAAGGCAAGTTCGATAGGCAGAACATCCACATAACCACCGTCTATATAATCCACCCCGTCTATTTCGTAAGGATGCACTGCAGGAAATACGGAAGAACTGGCAAGAATGTAGTCTATAAGTTTGCCTTCAGGTATATCTTCTTTAAAAAGATAGTGACCTTTAAGACTGGAACGTTCAGTGATCACAAGGCCGAAATCTACAGGAGACTTTCTTATTTTTTCCTCATCTATATATTTTTCAAGAAGCGCTTTAAGGCCGCTGACGCCGGCACCTCCATTTGTAATGATTTTCTTTGCGTAATCCATCAGATCACTGTCTTCAGGAACGTCAAAGACCATGTGAGTCTCTATTTCCCGCCAGAGGTTGATCGTATCTTCAAGACTGCCCTGACATATCATGGCACCGTTTATGGCTCCGACTGATGACCCGGTTACAATGTCGATTCTGATCCCCAGATCAGTGAGAGCCTGCCATACGCCCGCTTCATAGGCACCTCGGGAACCTCCTCCGCTGAGGACCAGTGCCGTCTTTGCTTTTTTCATATTCATCAGGCGGACCTCCTTAAAAAGATACCAAAATTTTACCACAAGTGGTATAATATTATCAATGAAATTTGTGACTGATGTGTTACTGAATCATCAGTGCTCAGTGAATCAGAATAAAAACTGCTGAGGAGGAAAAATGGATCAGAAACTTAAAGATATAATAGACAGATCATCTTCAATAGTCTTCTTTGGGGGAGCAGGCGTTTCTACAGAGAGCAATATTCCTGATTTCCGTTCGGAAAAAGGGCTGTACAGCGCTCAGAGCAAGTACGGATATTCACCGGAAGAAATGCTGTCACATTCTTTTTTTATGCGTCACATGGAGACTTTCTTTGATTATTACAGAAATAATCTCATATATCCCCAGGCCGAGCCTAACGACGCTCATAAGGCACTTGCCAGGCTGGAGCAGGAGGGAAAACTGAAATCCGTGGTGACCCAGAATATAGACGGCCTTCATCAGAAGGCGGGAAGCAGGGCAGTCTATGAACTTCATGGAAGCGTACTGAGAAATTACTGTATGGACTGCGGGGCTTCATACGACGTAGAATATATTATGGATGACAGAAACTGCAAAAACGGAATTCCAAGGTGCAGCCACTGCAATGGAGTAATCAAGCCCGATGTGGTGCTTTATGAAGAAATGCTGGATGAGGACTGCATAAACGGAGCGGTTTCAGCCATAAGCCAGGCAGACACACTGATCGTCGGAGGAACTTCTCTGGTGGTTTATCCGGCAGCCGGTTTAATAAGGTATTTTTGCGGGAATAATTTAGTATTGATAAATAAACAGCCCACACCTTATGATGATAAGGCTGATCTTGTTATAAACGACAACATAGGAAAGGTTATGAAATTATAATGAATATTTTAGTATCTAACGACGATGGCATAATGACAGAAGGAATAAAGTCTTTAGTCAGAGCTCTTGCAGCCTGTGGCAATGTTTATGTGGTTGCTCCTCATTCCCAGAGAAGCGCCAGCAGTCATGCCTTAAGTGTCAACGGTGAGATAACCCTCAGACAAAAGGATTTTGAATATGCCCAAAGAGCCTATGAATGTGACGGAACGCCGGCTGATTGTGTAAAGATAGGAATAGATATATTAAAAAGCGAAGGCATTAATATCGACATCGTATATTCCGGGATCAATCACGGCGGCAATCTTGGCACTGATACCATGTATTCGGGAACCGTCTCTGCAGCAGCAGAGGGAATGATGGCGGGACTTCCCGCGGTTGCAGTTTCGGTAAACAGTCACGAAGCCACATATTTTGAAGGCGCCTGTACCCTTGCAGTGAAAGTTTTGCCTCTTGCCATGAATTTCGGCAGAAAAGGCGTAATAAGCATAAACACTCCCGATATCCCCGTCTCAAATATCAAAGGTGTAAAAGCCTGCACCATGGGTTCAGTGGAATATGACCAGTGGTTTGAAGAAGTGGGCAGAAAAGGTGATGCAAAGACTTACAGATATCGAGGTAAGCCAAAGCATGATGAAAAACAGGGGGAATTCATGGATGTGGATCTGATCAGAGAAGGATATGCAACCATAACCGCCGTAAGATATGACCTTAATGATTATGAGGGTCTGGAAATAATTAAAAAATGGGAGATAGAGATATGAAGCAGGTTGTAAGAATAAAAAAAGAGGATATAATTTTCGTGGCAATAGACTATCAGGACAGACTTCTGCCCGCCATGGAAAATGGAAAAGACATAGAAAAAAATATTATCAAGCTGGGGAAAGGTTTAAAGATTTTGGGAATACCAGAGATTGTAACAACCCAATATTCCAGGGGACTGGGACAGACAGCAGAAAGTGTTGCTGAGGCTTTGGGCGATTTTGAACCGGTAGATAAATTTACCTTCAGCGCATGCAAAAATGAACAATTTATGACAATTCTGAAAGATTCCGGACGGAAAACCGTAATATTGGCCGGGATAGAGACCCATATCTGCGTAGAACAGACGGCTCTTGATCTTTTGGAAAAAGGATACAATGTGGTGCTGACTGCAGACTGCTGCGGCTCCCGTGATATGAGAAATCACGAGATATCACTGCTGCGGCTTATCCAGGCAGGTGTTGCCGCCGTATGCACAGAAAGTGTACTGTATGAACTTCTTGGCAGTGCCAAAGCACCGGAATTTAAGGAAATTTCATCAATAGTCAAATAAGGTGTATTATGGTATTTGAAAGAGATTTTAATAATTTGAGCAAAGAAGATGTAATACTGCTCAACAGTTATTTTGACGGATATGACTATCAGTCATCAACTCATACTTTCATAGCAAATTATATATGGCGTAACACTCACGATCTGACATGGCAGATAATAGACGGATATCTGTGCATAGCCGGACTGGGGACCCTGGAGACAGAGGAAAAAGAATACTTCATGTCTTTTCCCCTGACCAGGACAGGAAGTTATGATACAGAGACTGTAAGGGGTGTAATTGAAAAAGCAGCACAAATCTTCAAAAACAAAGGACATGTTTTTCAGCTGAGTCTTATACCGGAACCGCTGGTACCCGTACTGAAAGATGCCTTCGGTGATGATGTTGAAGTGGAGCATGCCAGAGACGATGATGATTATATATATCTGAAAGAAGATCTTATAAACCTCAGCGGCCGTAAGTACCATCAGAAAAAGAATCACCTGAACTACTTTCTGCGTAATTACAGCTACACATACGAGGAAGCATCACCTGAAACAGTCCCTGAGATAATGGAATATATCAGGAGCAAAAACGAGTACAAGCTTGGAGAGACGCCGGAAGAATGGAAAGAAATACTCGAACTTGAGACCATAGCAATAGAAGAACTCTTAGGATTTGTGGGAAAGGGTCTTCTCACGGGACTCATAAGGATAAACGGAAAGATAGAAGCAGTGACCATAGGTGAATTTGCCAGAACCGACAGCAAAGAAACCGTTATTGTACATGTGGAAAAGGCAGATGACAGGATCAGGGGCCTGTACCAGGCCATAAATAACCAGTTCTGCCTGAGACTGCCCCGCCAGACCGTATATGTCAACAGAGAAGAAGATATGGGGCTTGAAAATCTCAGGCAGACAAAGATGTCATATAAGCCTGTAAAGATGGCAGAAAAATATACGGCAGCTTTCAAATAAAAGCTTTGCTTTATGCAGTGGATATGTGGTAAAATAAATTATAATGTCGCCGTTGTGAGGAAAAAGAAAAGTTTTGTTAATTTTTTATCAAAAACTGCTTGCTTTCTTTGTTAGTTTGTGGTTTAATGATCTTGTATACAAGATGTATTAGTAATTAGTTGGTACAAATCAACTTAAAGAATCTAAGGAGGAAACACAAAAAATGAGAGAAGTTGTAATTGTAAGCGCAGCAAGAACACCTATCGGAAGCTTTGGCGGATCATTAAAGGGAGTTCCTACAAGAAAGCTGGGCGCAATAGCTATTAAGGGCGCTATTGAAAGAGCCGGAATCAAACCTGAAATGGTTGAAGAAGTTATTATGGGAGCTGTTCTTCAGGGCGCTCTGGGACAGAACGTTGCCAGACAGATGACCCTGGATGCAGGCCTTCCTATCGAAGTTCCTGCAATGACCATCAATAAGGTATGCGGATCAGGACTGAGAGCTGTTGAGCTTGCTGCTCAGATCATCAAAGCAGGAGATGCTGATATAATTGTTGCCGGCGGAGCTGAGAACATGTCAGCTACAGCTTACGCTATGCCTGCAGGAAGATGGGGCGCAAGAATGAACAACGTTCCTATGGTAGATATGATGGTAAACGACGGTCTCTGGGATGCTTTCAACGGATACCACATGGGTATAACCGCTGAAAACGTTGCTGAGCAGTGGGGAATAACAAGAGAAGAACTGGATGAATTTTCAGTTATATCTCAGAACAGAGCTGAAGAAGCCATTAAAGCCGGCAAGTTCAAAGATGAGATCGTTCCTGTAGAAATTCCTCAGAGAAAGGGAGATCCTATCATATTTGATACAGACGAATTCCCGAAATTCGGAACAACTATGGAAAAGGTTGCAAAACTTAAACCGGCATTCAAGAAAGACGGTATCGTTACAGCAGCCAACGCCTCCGGAATCAATGATGCAGGAGCAGCTGTTGTGGTAATGTCTAAGGAAAAGGCAGACGAGCTGGGAATCAAACCTCTGTGCACAATCAAATCATATGCTTCAGCAGGAGTAGATCCTTCAATCATGGGTGTAGGTCCTGTACCTGCTTCCAAAAAGGCTCTTGAAAAAGCAGGACTGACCATAGAGGACATGGATCTTGTGGAAGCTAATGAAGCTTTCGCTGCTCAGTCACTGGCAGTAAGAAAGGATCTTAACCTGGATCCCGAAAAGACCAATGTAAACGGTGGAGCTATTGCAATCGGACACCCCATCGGCGCATCCGGATGCAGAATACTTATTACACTGATATACGAAATGATGAAGAGAGATTCCAAGTACGGACTTGCTACTCTGTGCATCGGCGGCGGAATGGGAACTGCGCTTATTGTTGAAAGATAAAAACATAAAACATAATAAAGATTGAGATTAAAGAGCCGCAGCCTTATGACTGCGGCTCTGGCATGTATAAGGTAATATGAACAGAAAGAAAACAGCAGCAAATTTTATACTTCTGATGACTGCCGCCATATGGGGAGGTGGTTTTATTGCGGGAAAGATGGCTCTTACAGGTTTTGAACCTGCTACAGTGGTAGCATGCCGGTACAGCATGGGAGCCCTTCTTTGCGCAGTTTTTTTCTTTAAAAGAATCAGAAATACACCGCCGGAAATTATAAAAAAGGGAATAGCCATAGGACTTGTACAGGTTGCAGGGCAGATGGTGCAGCTTATAGGACTGCAATATACTTCAAGCGCCAATCAGTCATTTCTGTGCAGCTCATATGTTGCCTTTGTACCATTCATAAGCTGGGTGATGCTGAAAAAAAGACCCAAGGCCAAGGCATTTGCAGCCGGTATTACGGCATTGACAGGCATAGGACTGATTTCCCTTAAAGACTCGCTGACCATCGGTATAGGAGACAGTCTCAGCGTACTTTTTGCAGTCATATTCGGTATACAGATTGTTATGATAGGAAAGCTTACAGACAAAGATACAGATGTTGCCGGACTGACATTCTTCCAGATGCTGACGGCAGCATTAGCAGGACTTATAATATGTATGCTTACAGGCGGACCTTCAGCAGAACTTCAGAGCGAATCTGTTTTCGGCATATTGTACCTCGGCATACTGAACACCTTTGTAGCTTTTATGGCGCAGAATCACGCGCAGAAATATACTACGGACACTGCTGCAGCGCTGATAATGAGTATGGAAGCATTGTTCGGATTTTTGTTTTCTGTATTATATTACCACGAAATAATAACCATAAAGTTTCTGCTGGGAAGTCTTCTGTGCTTTGCAGCAGTGCTGATAAATACTGTTTACAGAAAGGGAGAAAAAAGGGGAACAGAATGATACTATATTTCAGCGGAACAGGAAACAGCTGTCATGTGGCTTTAAAACTCGCAGCGCTTACAGGTGAATCTGTATCCGACATGGGAGCCATGATAAAAGAAAACAGGACAGGCGATTTTACGGGGGAAGAAAGGTATATTTTTGTCACGCCTGTTTATGGATGGCGGATGCCTCGTTTCATAACGGAATTTATAGAAAAAAGCAGACTGCAGGCTGGTGCCGAAGCATATTTTCTGCTTACATGCGGAGATTCAGCCGGAAATGCAGGTAAATACGCCGAAAAGCTGTGCCTGAGCAAAAACCTTGCTTTCAAAGGGTGCAGAGGGATCAGAATGCCGGAAAATTACATAGCAATGTTTTCGGTGCCTGACGAAGAAACCTGCCGGGATCTGATTAAAGAAGCAGATAGAGTTGTGGAAAAAACGGCAGAGATGGTACAAAAGGGTGAAATCCTTCATGACAGCTGCTCCATGGCAGGAAAAATAGAAAGCTCTCTGGTAAACTGCCTCTTTTACAAATTTATTGTGAAAGCCCGGGGCTTCCGCTCAACCGACCAATGCATAAGCTGCGGCATGTGTGTGGATATCTGCCCTTTAAACAACATCAGCCTCAAAGACGGAAGACCTGTGTGGGAAGACCGCTGCACTCACTGTATGGCCTGTATATGCAGATGCCCGCAGGAGGCCATAGAATATAAAAAAGCGTCGGAAGGAAAAAGAAGATATTATCTGAAAGGGTGATGTCCATGAGAACTGACAGAGAAGTTCATGCAGCTCATACAAAATGCTGTGCGGCTGCGATAAAATCCGGTGTCCGTCTCTGACAGAAGTCACCGGATTAATCATCGACCACAGCAATACTAAAAAGTTGGAAATTTGTGACAATATATGTTATATTGTTATTATCTTTTAGAACTACCGAGCAGTGCCTGACCAATGAGCAAAATCCCCGATGAACGATAGATAAGGGTGTGGAAGTACAGACATAAATACTGCGTGGGCGGCAAACTTAACCGGATCATACACTGAATACTATGAGTTTAAATGTCAGATGTAAATAATAGAGAAAAAATGAGGTGAATATAATGCATAAAAAGATTATATATCTGATTACAGTGGCTTTTCAGCCGATATTTGTATATCATCTTATTTGCAGCCGTCAGAAACTTTTTCCAATGAATTGGGTTTATGAGAGGCACTACGATTCTTTTAAAGAAATTCTGGATCCGCTGAATCAGATGTACCCGACCACAGACGGCGAAAAAGCCGCCATGCTGTTTTGGGATATACTCCTATTGGTCGTATGTATGGCGGCCGTGTTGATGGTAGCGCTGCTTGCCAGGTCTCAGTCAGGTGGACTGAGCAAGACGCAGCGAATTATAGCGGTCGTTGGAGGACTGGCAGCTGTGGCATTTTTCCTGTGGATGAAGTTTTGGGAAGTGGAAACGCTGCTGTACATGAAATTTATAATCCCGGAAATGATATTGATTGCTGCCTGCGCTGTGGCCGCTGCAGGAGGGCGTAACCGAGAATAACCGGGCTTGCGCCGGAGTACTCACCTACCGGCGAATTCTCAAAAGAGAGGGTCTTTGACCGGTACACCAAAAAGCGGAGTGTAAAAACCAACAAAATAATTTTCCCTTTGTGCAGCATTCAAAGGAGGGTAGGATATCCATTTGCTGCGTGTGGTCGTTACTTTGCATAAAACGACCACATGTATTTATAAATATCTCGTTTGCCTTCTTCTATTGCAGCATACTTTTTCTTTAATCACTCACTTTTCATCTTTCCTCAGAATCTTTCTATTGGGGCATTGCCACGGCAGCCCTCTTTTTTAATCATATTGCATATCAATCCCGTTTCCTGAAAAGCTTTGAAATACTTGGATGAACAGAATGTGTCTTGTGCTTCCTCTATCCGAATGCAGATCTCTTTTCTGCAGCCTCACATACGCATGTCCTTTTGGAACATAGTAGATTTCTTCTATGGGTTCACATAATAGAATATCATCCGGCTCTTTGTCACTTAACGGCGCCTTTGCAATGTTCCTGCATGAACGCATACTTTAGTCTCGTTTTACATTTGCCATGAAAGCCGATGCTTTTTTAGTATCACTACATCTTCTTTTGTTCGGCATTATCTTTTTCTAAGGTTTTTATCCATTGGTTCGATTGTGTATTGTTGGCTTATTGGCAGAGTGTCGTTTTTCCGGATTTCTGTTGCATAACTGCTGTATATATTTTCCTTCATCAAATAAAAAAGCATTTTGAATTTTTATTCAGATAATGCTATAGGAAAATTGTAATGTATGATATAGTGAAAGTATATTAAAATTAAATCAGCAAGAGTTAAGATTATGTAAGCAGCAAGAAGGAAAAGCTATGAAAAATAATAACAGTATAAATTCAGTATCAATAAATACAGTAACCGGTGAAATTATTGTCAATGGAAAAGTAATAAGCAGCAATACAAGTTGGGCCAGTATCCTGAGTATGCTTCTTCTTGACGCAAACAGAATGATTGTATTGGACGAAGGGAAAATACCGGGGATGGATATTCAAGGCAGAAACTTTCAAAGAGAGTGGCATAGATGTAAAATCAGAGATGGAATCTGCGGCGGAGATTTAATAAATCTGTCTATCAAGACAGATAGTTTTAAGATATTAAAGATTAATAGTATAAAATCAGACGTGCTATATCTGCTTCTTAAAGATAACATTACATATGAATTTAATCCTAAGAACCTCTACAGTAATCCCATTGTTTACAGGTCAGATAATGGAGAAACAGACAGTGATCTAAATTCTGCCGGCATAACAGGCTTTGGTTTTAATGAGAATAATGAAAAAAATGTGTTTAAACAGATTTTAAAATCTTATATACAAAAGTATGCAAAAAAAACGGAAAATGACTTGATACCAAAGGTCAGAGTCAATGGAAAGGATTATGTCTCAACAGGAATATTGATAAGAGAGTGGCTGGCGGACGATAGTTCCAAAACATCTGTGCTTGTTATGGAAGGTGGCGCAGGGACAGGAAAAACTATCAGTCAGCTTAAAGCAATCACTGATTTGCTGCAGGATGAAAACGAGAGATATTACTTTTTTTATGTACCTGTGAAAGAAGTTGAAGAAGGAAATTTATTTGAATATATCATCAAGATATATTTAGACAACAACTTATTATATCAGAAAAGGCAGAACTCTGAAGAAATATTTGTCAACTGGATCAATGATGTTTTTTTTCGATGTGGTGGCATGATAAAAACAGTTATTTTTATAGATGGCTTTGATGAAACGAAATTTTCTTACCAGAAAAAATGTGCAGACTTTATCTGTGATCTCTGCCATTTGTCAGATAGACCTGTACGAATTGTTGTAGCTGCAAGGAATTCTGATCTTATACAAGAGACTTTCAGAAAAAGAAAGATGGAAGAAGTTTATGATGTTGTAAAAATAATGCCTCTTACAATTATGAATAACACAGGAATAGCGGAAGAATTTCGCACACCGTTATTTTACTCTATATATAAAAAAATCAATAAGGATTTCGATATAGCAAGGGTTACAGAAATAACGGATTATTACACTCTTTTTAAGAAATATATATATTATATCATTGAAAACGATAAAGATGATGAGTCAGCTTACAAATATTGGATTCCTCATATTGCATATGAGCATGTGATAAATAAACTTGCAGTAATGGATGATATGATACCTAAAAAGTAGACATTAAAATATAGGACACCTTGATGTATAATAAAAGAGTCAAGGAGTTGAAGAAAAATGGGAA
>CASFMJ010000048.1 GCA_949295785.1 uncultured Bacillota bacterium
GGAGATTGTGCTTATGCTCAATTTTTTTTAATAAAAAAGTTGAGACAACTGAATATTTTTTTCAGCCACCCCAACATTTATTATAGAACCATAATAAAGGTATCCTTAAATGGATATCTTTTTATTTTTGTATATTGAAAATGAAAGGCAGGCTACTATGAAAAAATTTGATGAATCTGATAAAGATGTGGAATTTTATGCTATTTTTAAAAGATTTACTGACGAAGTGGTATCAGAAAAAGGCCAGGAACTCGACAGACGACTCAGAACCATTGCTATACTTGCAGCTCTTATAGGCTGTCAGGGCAAAGCCGCATATAGAGAGATTCTTGAAGAAAATATTGAAATATGTGTATCTCCACAGGAAATAAAAGAAATTCTGTATCAGTCGGCGGCATATCTTGGGTATGGAAGAATGAAAGAGTTTCTTGACATCACAGATGATGTGATGGAAGAAAAGAAAATAACATATGCTCATTCCTGTGAGGGAGAAATTTCAGATAATAATGAAAGAATCGCAAGAGGTGCAGAACTTCAGGCCCGGATTTTCGGTGAGCATATGCTAAACGCTTGGAAAAAGGGACATATAAACCGCTGGCTGGCTTCAAACTGCTTTGGTGATTATTATACAAGAAGCGGACTTGACCTTAGAGAAAGAGAGATGATAACATTCTGTTTTCTGATGGCACAGGGCGGCTGTGAAAAGCAGCTCATCGCTCATGCCGGAGGAAATATGAACATAGGCAACAGCAGAGAATTTCTTATAACAGTAGTTTCCCAGTGTCTGCCGTATATAGGATATCCCAGAAGTCTCAATGCCATTGAATGCATTGACAATGCTTCAAAGTAAAAAAGGCGGCAATATTGCCGCTTTTTTTCAGTAGGAAGAAATTATCTCCTTAAAAAGTTCTTTTGAAATATTTCCGCCGGTAATTATCATTGCAGTCTTTTTACCTTCAAACAAAGGTCTGAATTTTTTATAAGCCGCATATACAGATGCACTGTCAGGTTCTGCTATAATTTTTTCGTTCTGCGCCATGTCGTAGATTGCCTGTCTCACTTCATCATCAGATACAAGAAGTATATCATCTATACAATCTTCGGCATTGTCGAAAGTGTACTTTGCACAGCCACCTACAAGACTCTGCATTATAGCATCCTCAGGTGTGTCGTAAAATTTTGTCCATACCCCGGTCATAAGATTGGTGGTAAGGGCAGGTGAGTTTTCAGGTTCTACTGCTATTATCCTGACATCGGGCTTTGCCTGGCGAAAATAAGATCCGTTGGCTATACAGTTACCCCCGCTGCCTTTTGGTATAAGAAGGATATCTACATCCGGCAGCTGGTCCAGTATTTCCAGTCCGATGGTACCTGTTCCGAAAAGCCCCTCGGGATCTTCTCTGGCATCGATTTTTACCATACCTTTTTCTTCAAATATGGACTCACCAAGGCCGTTTGCCTCGTCAAAAGATCTTCCGAAGTAATGTATGTCTGCTCCGAATTTTTCCATCTTTTCCAGCTTTGGCCCGGGAGTTGTCTCAGGAACCACTATGTAAGGTCTTGAAAGACCGAGAATCTGTGATGCATAAGCGACAGATACTCCCTGATTGCCGGAAGAAATGGTACCATAACCGTTTCTGAGCCTGTCATCTGCAAGAAGTGTGAGTTTGCCGAGAACACCCCTGATCTTGAAATTTTTTACTACAGGCTGTTCGCATTCAAGCTTCAGGTACGCCTGAGTAGTGCCGTCACTGAGAGAAAAGCTTTTTTCAAGCCTGGTTCTGGCCACATATGTTTTTATTCTTCCGTATGCGGCTTCTATGTCTTTTATGTTTATCATAACCGGCTCCTTTAACGCACTAATGTAATATAGTTTATGGTGCTAATTTATCACAAAAAAAATCAGTCTTCAATAGATATAGACAAAATAAAAAAAATCTTTCGGGATATGGCAGGTGTATGTTATCATATTGATAAAGATGGAAGATAAGAAAGGATAAATATGAAACACGCTGTAACGTATGATCTGATAAAAAAAGACAAAAAAACAAAAGCAAGAAGAGGAGTGCTTCATACTCCTCACGGAGATATACAGACTCCTGTATTTATGCCGGTGGGAACACAGGCTGCTGTAAAGGCTATGCGGCCGGAAGAAATAAAAGATATGGGAGCAGGCATAATACTGTCAAACACCTATCATCTGTATCTCAGACCCGGACATGAGGTAATAAGACAGGCCGGAGGACTTCACCGGTTCATGAACTGGGATAGAGCTATTTTAACCGACAGCGGCGGTTTTCAGGTTTTTTCTTTAGGGTCGCTTCGCAAGATAACAGAGGAAGGAGTAAAATTCCGTTCTCATATAGACGGCTCTGCTCATTTTATAACCCCGGAAAAATCCATAGAAATACAAAACGCTCTGGGATCGGATATAATAATGGCATTTGATGAATGCGCTCCGTATCCGGCAGACAGGACATATGTGAAAAACTCTCTGGAAAGAACCACAAGATGGCTCAAAAGATGCAAGGATTTTCATGAGGACTGGGAAAACCAGTCTCTGTTTGGCATAATGCAGGGAGGTATGTATAAGGACCTGCGCAGGCAGAGCGCTGAGCAGATAGTACAGCTGGATCTGCCGGGATACGCAATAGGCGGCCTTTCGGTAGGAGAGCCAAAAGAACTGATGCTTGATATAATGGATGACTGTGTGGATCTTCTTCCGGAAAATAAGGCAAGATATCTGATGGGAGTTGGAAGTCCGGACTATCTGTTTGAAGGTGTTGAGAGGGGCGTTGACATGTTTGACTGTGTGCTTCCCACAAGAATAGCGCGTCACGGGCTTGCGATGACTTCCCATGGAAGGGTAAATATAAAGAATGCCAGATATGAAAGAGATTTTGAGCCTCTCGATCCGGAATGCGACTGCTATACATGCAGAAATTACTCCAAGGCATACCTGAGGCATCTTTTCAAAGCCGGAGAGATGATGTCATCAATGCTGCTTTCCAATCACAATCTGCATTTCCTTCTCAGGATGATGGAAAATATAAGAAAATCTATTGAAGAAGACAGATTCACTGAGTACAAGAGAGAATTCTATGAAAAATACGGTGAATTTTAGCCTTTAACTGCTATATGATGTTACAGAAAGGAAGGTTTACGATAATTGGATATCTGTAAACATGATGAATATTGCGGCGGCTGCATATATCAGGGTATTGAATATGCAGATCAGCTGAAAATTAAAGAAGACCAGGTCATGGGCCTTATTGAGGAAAAAGGTGTTGATGCAGCAGAGACAGACAGGATAGAAGGCTGCAGCAACTGCTACAGATACAGAAATAAGATGGAATATACCTTCGGCGATATGGTCAAAGATGGTGAAATGACTCTGGGAATGCATAAAAAAGGAAACTTTATGTCTATCGTCACGGTAGATCAGTGTCAGCTTGTAGACGAAGACTTTAATGATATTTTGTCATATACTCTTGATTTCGCAAAAAAAATGGGATATAGATTTTATCACAAGAAGACACACCGGGGTCTTATGAGAAATCTGATAATCAGAAAAGGAGTAAGGACAAAGGAACTGCTGATAAACATCGTCACATCATCGCAGGATGAATTTGATGAGAAGTCATTTGCAGACGGACTGAAAAAGCTTGAGTTAAATAATAAGATTGTCGGTATACTCAGAACTGTAAACGATAATCTTGCCGACGCTGTGGTCTGCGATTCATTACGTATAATATGGGGCAGAGACCACTATTTTGAGAAGCTTATGGGCCTTACATTCAAAGTAAGTGCATTTTCATTTTTTCAGACCAACATAGAGGCAGTGGAGCGGCTGTATAAAGAGGCGCTTGATCTGATTGACGGTCTTGAAGGCAAAAATGTGTTTGATCTTTATTGCGGTACAGGAACTATAAGTCAGATAATGGCTTTAAAGGCTAAGCATGTCACCGGCATTGAACTGGTGCCTGAAGCGGTAGATGCAGCAAGAGAAAACGCCATACTCAATGGTATTGAAAACTGCAGCTTTATTGCCGGAGATGTTTTTGAGGCATTAAAAACCGTGAAAGAGAAGCCTGATGTCATAGTGGTTGACCCTCCAAGAGCAGGGATACAGACTAAGGCTTTAGATAAGATAATGGATTACAGAGTAGACCAGATAGTATATATTTCATGTAACCCCAAGACAATGATGGAGAATATCCGATATATGCAGATGTGCGGATACAGGTGTGAGTATCTTAAGCCATTCGATAATTTTCCGTTTACGAAGCATATAGAGTGCGTATGTTTGATGTCAAAGGCTGCGAAATAAGAGTGTGGAAGTAGATTGAAATAAGGATATTTGAGAGTTTTGCTAAAATTACAGACACTGTTGAAACACCCATAAAATAGCCTTTACAGAACAAATTCACAGCCAAAAATCCGTAGGGTTGAGTTGACAGGATTAAAACGGATTGGTTTTGGAGATAGGATTGTTGATATGGAAATTCAGGATAAACATCATAAGGGTTTTATGCCGATATGATAATTAGTCAGAGAGGAGCAGAAATGAAAAAAAAGGTAAATTATATACCTGATATGATACCTAAAAAGTAGACATTAAAATATAGGACACCTTGATGTATAATAAAAGAGTCAAGGAGTTGAAGAAAAATGGGAA
>CASFMJ010000049.1 GCA_949295785.1 uncultured Bacillota bacterium
AGGTGCCTTGTCGATCTGATCGAATGCTACGTCCTGTCCAAGGCCGTATCTCTGATGAAGTGTCTTTGTGATGGCCGCTGTCAGTGTGGTCTTTCCGTGGTCTACGTGACCTATGGTTCCGATGTTGATATGCGGCTTGGTTCTTTCAAACTTCTGTTTTGCCATTTTTTCGTTCCTCCTAAAAAGGTTATTTAAATTAGGTTTATTTGTTTATTTTTTCAAGCAGGCTGTCAGGCAGCTTCTCGAAGTGGTCCATCTGCATTACGTATACGCCTCTTCCCTGAGTCTTGGATCTCAGGTCTGTGGCATATCCGAACATTTCTGACAGAGGTACCATTCCTCTTACTGCAACTGCACCCATGTTCATGTCTGTTCCTTCGATTCTTCCTCTTCTTGAAGAGATATCTCCGATAACGTCTCCCATATATTCTTCAGGAACTGTAACTTCTACCTTGAATATAGGCTCAAGAAGCACAGGTTTTGCTTTCTTGACAGCTTCTCTGAATGCCATGGAAGCGGCAATCTTGAATGCCATTTCTGAAGAGTCGACTTCGTGATATGAACCGTCATAAAGTTCAACGCCCACATCTACAACCTGATATCCGGCTAAAGGACCTGTTTCCATAGCTTCGCGGATACCTTCCTCAATTTTGGGGATATATTCCTTAGGAATAGCTCCTCCAACGATGGAGTTCTTGAATTCGAAGCCTTCGCCCGGTTCTCTCGGATAAATCTTAATCTTGACATGACCGTACTGACCACGTCCACCGGACTGTTTAGCATATTTGTGATCCACATCTGCTGTAGATGTGATGGTCTCTTTGTATGAAACCTGAGGTTTTCCTACGTTGGCTTCTACCTTGAATTCACGGAGAAGTCTGTCCACGATAATCTCAAGATGCAGCTCGCCCATTCCGGCAATGATGGTCTGGCCGGTGTCTGCATTGGTGTATGTCTTGAATGTAGGGTCTTCCTCCGCCAGTTTTGCAAGAGCTATACCCATTTTTTCCTGACCTGCTTTTGTCTTTGGCTCTATGGCTATCTCGATTACAGGTTCGGGGAATTCCATGGACTCCAGTATTATCTCGTGTTTTTCATCACACAGAGTATCACCTGTGGTGGTATCTTTAAGACCTACAGCAGCAGCTATGTCTCCGGCATAAACTTCCTGTATCTCTTCTCTCTTGTTGGCATGCATCTGAAGAATTCTTCCGATTCTTTCTTTTTTGCCTTTTACAGAGTTATATACATAGGAACCGGAATTGAGAGTTCCGGAATAAACTCTGAAGAATGCCAGCTTTCCTACAAACGGGTCTGCCATTATCTTGAATGCCAGAGCAGAGAACGGTTCAGTATCGCTTGTGTGTCTTACATCTTCCTCTCCTGTATCAGGATTCACACCCTTAATAGGCGGAATATCCAGCGGAGACGGCATGTAATCCACTACTGCGTCCAGCATCATCTGCACACCCTTGTTTCTGTAGGCGCTTCCGCAAAGCATAGGCACCATCGTTCCTGCGATGGTCTCTTTTCTTATAGCTTTCTTGATTTCGCTGACAGTCAGTTCTTCTCCCTCAAGGAATTTCATCATCAGTTCCTCATCAGTCTCAGCAACTGACTCTACCAGTTTTTCTCTCCATTCGTCAGCAAGATCCTTCATATCGTCGGGGATCTCTGTAACGTCGAACTGTTTGCCCAGCTCATCCTTATAGATCTCTGCCTTCATTTCTACTAAGTCGATAATTCCAACAAAACTATCTTCAGCACCGATGGGCAGCTGAACAGGCACGGCATTGGCCTTGAGTCTGTCTTTGACCATGTCCACAACTCTGAAGAAGTTGGCGCCCATGATGTCCATCTTGTTGACAAAGATCATTCTAGGTACACCGTATTTTTCAGCCTGTCTCCATACAGTCTCAGACTGAGGTTCAACTCCGCCCTTTGCGCAGAGCACAGTAACTGCTCCGTCCAGGACTCTCAGTGATCTTTCTACCTCTACGGTAAAATCCACGTGTCCCGGTGTATCTATGATATTGATCCTTGTATCTTTCCATTGTGCTGTAGTAGCAGCAGAGGTTATAGTTATACCACGTTCCTGTTCCTGTTCCATCCAGTCCATAGTGGCCGCACCCTCGTGAGTCTCGCCCAGCTTATGAGTCTTTCCGGTATAAAACAGTATTCTTTCGGTAGTGGTAGTCTTGCCCGCATCTATATGGGCCATTATACCAATGTTTCTTGTTTTTTCCAGCGGAAAACTTCTTGGCATATCATATCCTCCCTTCTGCTTTTTATTTTTTCATAAGATTACTCTGTATATGCGTTCTGCATGACCGGCAAAGCCGGCCTTACACATATACTACCAGCGGAAGTGTGCGAATGCTCTGTTAGCATCAGCCATCTTATGAGTATCTTCCTTCTTCTTTACAGATGCACCGGTATTGTTGGCAGCATCCATCAGCTCCTTGGCCAGTCTTTCTGACATGGTCCTTTCGCCTCTTGCTCTTGTATATTTTGTGAGCCATCTGAGACCTAAGGTCTGTCTTCTTTCAGGTCTTACTTCTACAGGCACCTGATAGTTGGCTCCGCCTATTCTCTTAGCTTTTACTTCTAATACAGGCATGATGTTGTTCAATGCCTTTTCAAATACTTCCAGCGGTTCTTCGCCTGTCTGTTCCTTGATCTTATCAAAAGCACCGTAAACGATGGCCTGGGCTGTGCCCTTCTTGCCGTCAAGCATGATGCTGTTGATGAGCTTTGCTACGGCAACACTGCCGTAAACCGGATCCGGAAGTACATCTCTCTTTGGTATATTACCTTTTCTTGACACTTCTCTTCCCTCCTCGCCGGCCGCTTCGATTCTGTCTTATCTAGTACGAAACAGCCCGCACAATATTGATAATAAATTGCACTTTTACTTCACCCTCAGCTTAAAAGCTCAGGATTACTCTTGAGAAGGCCCTGCAATCACCGGCCGTCCCAAGTACATCGACGGGGTACTCGACAGAACACAAGCTCTGCCGTGAGCGTTTCTCTGTATTTTCAAAAAAGAATACGCTACCCTTATGCCTATAAGAAATTATTTCTTCTTAGGTCTCTTTGCGCCGTATTTGGAACGAGCCTGCAGTCTGTTGGCTACGCCTGCTGTATCAAGGGTTCCTCTGACGATATGGTATCTTACACCAGGAAGGTCTTTTACTCTTCCGCCTCTGATAAGCACAACGCTGTGTTCCTGCAGGTTGTGTCCTATACCTGGGATATATGCAGTAACTTCGATACCGTTGGTCAGACGTACTCTGGCTACTTTTCTGAGCGCTGAGTTAGGTTTCTTAGGAGTAACTGTCTTTACAGATGTGCAAACGCCTCTCTTCTGAGGTGAATGAGTATCAGTAGCTACTCTTCTGAGTGAGTTCATGCCTTTGTTCAGCGCAGGAGCAGTCGATTTTTTGACTGAGCTTGTTCTTCCCTCGCGTACTAACTGGTTAATAGTAGGCATCCTTTTTCTCCTTTCTTCTTAATTGTTTTAATTTATCTCATGCAACAACCGGCCCGGACATTGCATCCGGCCCGATTTTGCATAAAACCAAATAACATTTTATCACGGAAGCAATTCTTCTGTCAATCCAAATTATATCTTTAATCCAGCTCGACAATTTCCGGTTCTGCAGCCGGTACTCCTTCCGCTGCCTCATCATCAAAAGTCTCTTCCTCAAGCACCATATCGGTCTGTACCGGGACTTCATATGAGGCTGATTCTCTGGCTGCCGCAAGAGCTGCCAGTTCCTGCTCTCTTTCGTAATTTTCCATGATTTCGGCATTGACACCGTAATCAAGCTCAATATTCTTATATCTCTTCATGCCTGTTCCGGCAGGAATCAGCTTACCTATCATGATGTTTTCCTTGAGGCCCAAAAGTCTGTCGTTCTTGCCTTTTATAGCGGCATCGGTCAGTACTCTTGTGGTTTCCTGGAAAGAAGCTGCAGAAAGGAATGAGCTCGTAGCCAGTGATGCTTTGGTAATACCAAGCAGTATTCTGTTTGCTACACAAGGCTCACCGCCTTCTTTCTCTGCTTTTTCATTAGCCTCTTCGATCTCAAACTTGCCGTAGAGACCGCCCGGAAGCAGATCTGTATCTCCCGCATCCTCTATCTTGTATTTGGAAAGCATCTGGCTTACGATCACTTCTATATGCTTGTCGTTTATATCAACACCCTGCTGTTTGTATACTCGCTGAACTTCTTTCAGCAGGTACTGATATACTCCCTCTACTCCGTTGAGTCTCAGTATGTCATGGGGATTAAGAGGTCCGCGGGTTATCTGTCCGCCGGCGAATACCTTGTCACCTTCTTTGACATTGAGCCTTGCTCCGTAAGGTATGACATATGTCCTGTCTTCTTCCTCACCGCGTACTCTGACTTCTGTCTTGTTATCCTTGCGGCCTTCTATGGAAACAACCACACCGTCGGCTTCACAGATTTCTGCGATACCTTTTGGCTTTCTGGCTTCAAAAAGTTCTTCAACTCTCGGAAGACCCTGTGTGATATCTCCTCCGGCTACTCCTCCTGTGTGGAAGGTTCTCATGGTCAGCTGGGTACCCGGTTCTCCGATGGACTGGGCTGCGGTTATACCTACAGCTTCGCCTATGTTGACTTCTTCACCTGTGGCCAGGTTTCTTCCATAACATTTAGCGCATATGCCGGTTCTTGAATGGCATGTCATTACTGAGCGGATAGCTACGCTTTCTATACCGCTGTTTTCTATTCTTTCTGCAGCAGCCTCAAGGATTTCCTCATTCTGCTCAACTATAACTTCACCGGTAGCAGGATCTACAATATCTACAAGAGCTGTTC
This sequence comes from uncultured Bacillota bacterium, assembly GCA_949295785.1. Lineage (GTDB taxonomy): Bacteria > Bacillota > Clostridia > Peptostreptococcales > Anaerovoracaceae > Fimisoma. The sequence continues at coordinate 4,848 of CASFMJ010000049.1, forward strand.
TTCCGACTATTCTCTGCTTCAGCGGCTCTATAACCTCTTTACCGTCGGTGAAGGCTCTTACTTCTACACCCTCGTCGGTTCCACAGTCATATTCTCTTACGATGACACTGTGGGAAACGTCAACAAGTCTTCTGGTCAGATAACCGGAGTCAGCCGTACGCAGCGCCGTATCTGCCAGACCTTTTCTTGCACCGTTGGATGATATGAAGTATTCCAGTATGGACAGACCTTCACGGAAGTTGGCCTTGATAGGTATTTCCACCGTTTTACCGGTGGCGTTGGCCATCAGTCCACGCATACCGCTTACCTGTCTGATCTGGTTCTTGCTTCCTCTGGCTCCTGAGTTGGCCATGATATACAGGTTGTTCAGGGTTCCCAGTGATTCCATCAGTACATCTGCAACATCGTCGGTTGCTTTGTTCCAGATTTCTATGATCTTCTCATATCTTTCTTCTTTTGACATGAGACCTACGCGGTAAGCTTTTTCATATTTATCTACCATTGCTTCCGCATCAGCGATTATAGTGGCCTTTTCCTCAGGAATCTCCATGTCACTTATACTTATAGTAACGGCTGCCTTGGTCGAATATTTGTATCCCATGGATTTTATATAATCCAGCATGATAACTGTACCTGTGTTTCCATGTCTGCGGTAACACTTGTCGATGATAGCACCCAGTTTCTTTTTGTCACAGAGGAAATCCACTTCCAGGCTGTACGGATCCTGATCCCTGTCAACAAAGCCCAGATCCTGAGGTATTCCCTGATTGAAGATGAAACGTCCAACGGTAGACTCTACCAGTTTTCCCTCATCATCCTTGTCTTTATACATTCTCACCTTGACTTTTGCGTGTATTCCCACGACTCCGGTCTGATATGCCATCAGCATCTCATCAAGGTCGGTGAATACTTTTCCGTCGCCTTTTTCGGCATAGGTGCTTCTGTCCTCAACTCCGGGATGGGTCAGATAATAGCTTCCCAGTATCATATCCTGAGTAGGCGTTGTGATCGGGGATCCATCCTTAGGAGCAAGTATGTTGTTTACAGACAGCATGAGGAATCTTGCCTCTGCCTGTGCCTCTACCGAAAGAGGTACATGTACGGCCATCTGGTCTCCGTCAAAGTCGGCATTGAATGCTGTACATACCAGAGGATGAAGCTTGATAGCCTTACCTTCTACCAGTACAGGTTCAAAAGCCTGTATGCCCAGTCTGTGAAGTGTAGGGGCACGGTTAAGCATTACAGGGTGTTCCTTTATAACGCTTTCAAGTACATCCCATACTTCAGGTCTTACTTTTTCAACCATTCTCTTGGCACTCTTGATGTTGTGGGCATATCCCTGCTCTACAAGCTCTTTCATTATAAACGGCTTGAACAGCTCAAGGGCCATCTTTTTAGGAAGTCCGCACTGATAAAATTTCAGTTCAGGTCCTACTACTATAACGGAACGTCCCGAATAGTCTACACGCTTACCAAGAAGGTTCTGTCTGAATCTTCCCTGTTTTCCCTTCAGCATGTCGGACAGGGATTTAAGAGGTCTTGCTCCCGGTCCCGTAACGGCTCTTCCTCTTCTTCCATTGTCTATGAGAGAGTCCACAGCCTCCTGTAGCATTCTCTTTTCGTTCCTTACAATTATGTCAGGAGCTCCCAGCTCCAGCAGTCTGTTAAGTCTGTTGTTTCTGTTTATTACTCTTCTGTACAGGTCATTAAGGTCGGATGTGGCAAATCTGCCGCCGTCCAGCTGTACCATAGGTCTGATGTCAGGCGGTATTACAGGAATCACATCCATGATCATCCATTCCGGTCTGTTGCCGGAAAGCCTTAAGGCTTCTATAACCTCAAGACGTCTGACTATTCTTATCTTTTTCTGTCCGCTGGCGCCTTTGAGTTTTCCTCTCAGTTCCTCTGAAAGCTTATCAAGGTCTATTTCTGCAAGAAGTTCCTTGATGGCTTCTGCTCCCATGGCTGCCTTGAATCTGTCTCCGTATTCATCCTTTTTCTCTCTGTACTGCTGCTCTGTAAGGATTTCCTTATATGCCAGATCCGTGTCGCCGGGATCGGTAACTATATAGGCGGCAAAATACAGCACCTTTTCAAGATTTCTTGGAGTAATGTCAAGGCAGAGTCCCATTCTTGACGGTATACCCTTGAAATACCATATATGTGATACAGGAGCAGCCAGCTTGATGTGGCCCATCCTTTCTCTTCTTACCTTGGCCTTGGTCACTTCTACACCGCAGCGATCGCATACAATGCCTTTGTACCTGATTCTCTTGTATTTTCCGCAGTGACATTCCCAGTCCTTCATAGGCCCGAAAATTCTTTCGCAGAAAAGTCCGTCTCTTTCAGGTTTGAGAGTCCTGTAATTTATTGTCTCCGGTTTTGTTACTTCACCGTGAGACCATTCCAGAATCTTTTCAGGAGACGCAAGGCTGATCTGTATAGATTCGAAATTGTTCAATTCATAATCGTTATTATTGTTATTCAAGGAGTCCCTCCCCTTTCTTCAATTACTCATTTTTGAAATCAACGTCAAAATCAAAGTCCGATGGTTCCTCATCACCGAAGTCGTCTGTCTCATCCTCATCGATGTCTTCCGTAAAGCCGGAGTCAAGGAGCTCTTCGTCATCTCTCAGCTCGGCCTCAATATCCATTATGCCGTCAATGGCCGGAATGTCATCGTCATATTCGGACGCTTCTTTGATCTGGATTTCTTCATCGTTCTCAGACAGCACTTTGACATCAAGTCCCAGTGCCTGCATCTCTTTTATCAGTACCTTGAAAGATTCAGGTATGCCCGGAGTAGGTATATTCTCACCCTTAACTATAGCTTCGTAAGTCTTTACTCTTCCTACGATATCGTCTGACTTGACGGTAAGTATTTCCTGAAGAGTATAAGCTGCTCCGTAAGCTTCGAGAGCCCACACTTCCATCTCTCCGAAACGCTGTCCGCCGAACTGGGCTTTTCCTCCCAGAGGCTGCTGAGTTACCAGTGAGTACGGTCCTGTACTTCTGGCGTGGATCTTGTCGTCTACAAGATGATGGAGTTTAAGCATATACATGTAACCTACTGTTACAGGGTTGTCGAAGTTTTCTCCGGTTCTTCCGTCTCTCAGCTGGAGTTTGCCTGTTTTCGGATATCCGCACTCGTCCAGCAGATTGATTATATCTTTTTCCGTTGCTCCGTCAAATACAGGAGTGGAAATATACCATCCTTTTTTCTTTGCAGCAAGCCCCAGATGTACTTCCAGTACCTGTCCTACGTTCATTCGGGAAGGAACACCCAGAGGATTGAGCATCACCTGCAGCGGCTGCCCGTTTTCCAAAAACGGCATGTCTTCTTCCGGCAGGATTCTGGAGATAACACCTTTGTTTCCGTGACGTCCCGCCATCTTGTCGCCTACATTTATCTTTCTCTTAGTGGCGATATAGCATCTGACAAGCTTGTTGACTCCCGGCGGCAGTTCATCACCGTTTTCACGGCAGAAAATCTTTACATCCACCACTATTCCGGTTTCACCGTGAGGTACACGCAGAGAGGTATCTCTTACTTCTCTTGCCTTTTCTCCGAATATGGCCCTCAGGAGTCTTTCTTCTGCCGTCAGCTCTGTTTCTCCCTTAGGGGTCACTTTACCTACCAGTATATCTGAAGAATTAACTTCTGCACCTATTCTGATTATTCCCTCTTCGTCAAGATCTTTAAGGGCATCTTCACCTACATTGGGGATATCTCTTGTTATTTCTTCGGGTCCCAGCTTTGTATCTCTGGCTTCTGCTTCATATTCTTCTATATGGAGAGAAGTGAGAACATCATCCATGAGAAGTCTCTCATTAAGGATAATAGCGTCCTCGTAGTTATAACCTTCCCATGTCATGAATCCTATAAGAAGGTTCTTTCCCAGAGCGATTTCACCCAGATCTGTGGAAGGTCCGTCGGCTACTACTTCGCCTTTCTCCACGTGTTCACCGTGGGCTACTATAGGTCTCTGGTTTATGCAGGTTCCCTGATTTGATCTCTTGAATTTGAGCAGTTTATAGGTATCTGTGCCGTTGTCATCATCCCTTCTTATGGTGATACTGTCAGCGTCTACAAATTCTACAGTACCGCTGTTTTTTGCCAGTATCACAACGCCGGAATCTCTGGCAGCCTTATATTCCATTCCGGTTCCTACCATAGGAGCTTCTGTGACCAGAAGAGGCACTGCCTGCCTCTGCATGTTTGATCCCATCAGTGCACGGTTGGCGTCGTCGTTTTCGAGGAACGGTATCATGGCCGTCGCAACAGATACAACCTGTTTTGGCGATACGTCCATGTAGTCTATCTGTTCTCTGGGCATAAGAGCGATTTCTCCATGCTCACCTCTTGAAGCCACCTTGGCATTTACAAAATGTCCCTGACTGTCCAGAGGTTCATTGGCCTGAGCTATGTTCATCATCTCTTCCTCGTCTGCGGTGAGATAATGTATTTCGTCAGTTACCACTCCGGTCTCTTTATCAACCAGTCTGTACGGAGTTTCTATGAACCCGTACTGATTAACGATTCCGTATGTGGTCAGAGAACCTATAAGCCCGATATTAGGTCCTTCCGGAGTTTCTATAGGACACATTCTGCCATAGTGGGAATGGTGAACGTCTCTTACCTCGAAGCCTGCTCTCTCTCTTGAAAGGCCTCCCGGTCCCAGAGCTGAAAGTTTTCTCTTATGAGTAAGCTCTGCCAGCGGGTTGTTCTGGTCCATGAACTGAGAAAGCTGCGAACTTCCGAAGAATTCTTTTATTGCTGCCGTAACAGGTCTTATATTCATCAGTGCCTGAGGCGTAGTAACATCTATATCCTGAATAGTCATCCTCTCTTTGACTACTCTCTCCATCCTGGCCAGGCCTATTCTGAACTGATTCTGGAGCAGTTCTCCTACAGTTCTCAGTCTTCTGTTGCCCAGATGGTCTATATCATCTATGGAACCGATGCCGTAGTTCAGGTTTAATATATAACTTATAGAAGCGATGATATCCTCTATTATGATATGCTTGGGTGACAGCTCGTTCTTTCTGTCTGTCAGCATCTCTTTAAGCTCTTCTTCTGTCTGGCAGGTGTCAAGTATCTCTCTGAGTACAGGATAAAAGACCTTGTCTGCAACTTTAAGATCTTTTGTGTCAAAATCCACATAGGCAGAAAGATCGACAAAGTTGTTGCCTATGACTTTGGTCACGCTGTCTTCCTTGTCCTTATCAAGTCCGTAGGCATAGATATACTGAACACCGGCATTTTCGATGGCTACAGCCAGATCTCTGTTTATCTTCTGGCCTTTTTCTGCCATTATCTCACCGGTCTGGGGATTAACCACATCCTCTGCGGCTGTCACTCCACTGATTCTGTTGGACAGACCCAGCTTTTTATTATATTTATATCTGCCCACCTTTGCCAGATCATAACGCTTGGGGTCAAAAAACAGTGAGTTAAGCAGAGCGCGGGCACTCTCAACTGTAGGAGGTTCCGTAGGTCTCAGCTTCTTATATATCTCCTTGAGGCCCTCTTCATAGTTGGCTGCAGTATCTTTTTCAAGAGTCTTCTTGAGTCTTGCGTCTTCTCCGAATATCTCAAGAATCTCCTGGTCGCTGCCGAATCCCAGAGCTCTCAAAAGGGTTGTCACAGGCTGCTTTCTGGTGCGGTCCACTCTTACAGATATTATCTCATTGGAATCTGTCTCATATTCAAGCCATGCACCTCTGTTAGGTATAATAGTTGTGGAGAACAGCTTATTGTTGGACTTGTCATATGTGACATCATAATACGGTCCCGGTGAACGAACAAGCTGGGTTACCACGACTCTCTCGGCGCCGTTGTATATGAAGGTTCCTTTCTCTGTCATGAGAGGGAAATCTCCCATGAAAACTTCCTGCTCCTTGACTTCTCCTGTTTCTTTGTTAATAAGTCTGACTTTGACTTTAAGAGGAGCTGCGTATGTCACGTCTCTTTCCTTACATTCTTCCTGCTCATATTTAGGAGCGTCTGTAAGGGAATAGTCAATAAACTCTAAAATCAGATTGTCTGCATAGTCCTTTATGGGAGAAATGTCTTCGAACACTTCTCTGAGACCTTCTTCAATGAACCAGTTGTACGAATCTGTCTGGATCTGAATAAGGTTTGGCATCTCGCAGACTTCGTTGATTTTAGCGAAGGTCATACGTTCTTTCTTGCCTACTTTAATAGGTCTTGGCATCTTCATCACTCCTTATATTCTTAACAAATTACTTTGTATGGCAGTCTAATATTATATTACATGGTTGTCAAATAATCAAGGGAATTTTTGTATGAAAATGAAAAAAATTTCTATATATGCATTTTTTCATCGACATAATCCGATTATAGTATTAATTTTTCTGTTTTAAGTATTTCTTCATATATCTCATTTCGCCATAATCTTTCTATACTGTAAAAATTCTGTATACGGGAAAAATCGGTTTTTCACAATATATAATCAGTATAGAACTTAAAACAACCGCCCTTGCCCAGATTGCCGGCCATAATCATCAATGCCTCAGGTTCCGGCACCATTATGCAAAATCTTTCCGGAGAAATTTAAGCTGCAGCTTGTCTGTGGTTAAAGTGATGGCGGAAAATCGTTTTAAAAATTTTTTGTTCTTACTATTGACCTTCCCCCAGGTGGAAGGTATAGAATTGTAACATAATATGAAAGGAAAAATTGAATCGATGAAAATAAATGAGGTCGAAAAGATTATCGGCATTACGAAAAAAAATATACGGTTTTATGAAAAGGAAGGGCTTATAGCTCCGGGCCGCAACAGCCAGAACGGCTACAGAGATTACTCGGATGAAGATGTAAATAAGCTGGAGCAGATAAAGCTTATGAGAAAGCTGGGTGTTCCCATAGGTGAGATCAAACTTATGCAAAGCGGCAAAGCAACTGTAGCTGATGTCATGAAGCGTCATCTTGTCACTTTGGAAAGGGAAAAGAAAAATATATCTCATTCCATAGAATTCTGTTATGCACTGAGAGAAAATGACAGTCTTCTGAAAGACCTCAACGCCCATCAGCTTCTTTTGTCCATGGATTCTCTTGAAGATCAGGGTGCTTTGTTCAATAACATAGACTCAAAAGATATAAAATCCGTCAGATATGCAGGTGCTGTCATAGCCACAGCCGTAATGACAGCATTGATGACGGCGCTTATTATAACATTTATCCTGGTATTTAAAAAAGATGCTCCGCCGCTGCCCCTTGCAGTAATACTTATACTTATACCTGCCGCGGTTACTTTAGGGGTCATATATGCCCTGATCCAGCGCATAGGCGAGATAAAGAAAGGTGAGGAAGATTATGCTAAAAAGTTCTAAAGAAAAAAAGGGCGCAATTATGTCTGCCGCTGTCATAATATTGCTGCTTTCTCTTTTCATACTGCTATTTTTTATTATAATAGTCAAAGCGTCAAGCGGTATTGTAACATTTCTGCTGACAGTGTATATTATTATTGAAGCTGCTGTAATAGCAGGTGTGCTTCTGGCGCTCAGGCAGAGGTTAAAAGAAATAGACAGAGAAAAAGACAATGATATTACAAAATATTAATATATAAATAACTTTACAGGAGGATATAAAAATGTTAGTATTGACTTTAAACTATGTTCCGGGCAAAGAAATCGAAGCCCTCGGCACTGTAAAAGGAACCATTGTTCAGTCAAAGAACTTCGGAAAAGATTTCATGGCAGGTATGAAGACTCTTGTAGGCGGTGAAATAACCAGTTACACAGAACTTCTAAATGAATCACGTCAGATTGCCACAAAAAGAATGGTGGATGAAGCTGAAGCGCTGGGCGCCGATGCCGTAATATGTATGCGTTACGGTTCATCATCACTGATGCAGAGCGCATCCGAAGTAATTGCCTACGGAACCGCAGTAAAATTCAAATAAAGCAGGAACTGTTAAAATGCAAATTCTTATTACTTTTTTCCTCGGATTATTTATCATTGCCGGAGCCGGCATAGCCAGAGCCGTAAAAAGAACCAAGATGATAGAACATATATCTATCTCGGTAGCTTTTGGAACCATGCTGGCTCTGGCCGCCTTTGAACTTGTTCCCGAGGCTTTTTCCAAAGACAGTCCTGCCGGACTTTTCACAAGAGTGATCTTCACTGTGGCCGGGATACTGATTCTGAAACTTCTTGACGGCTTTATTCCTACCCATCATCACTCTCACGGCAGTGACCACAGCTATACCTCAGAAAACGTAATACATATAGGAATAATTTCATCCATAGCAGTGATACTTCATAATATAATAGAAGGAATGGCAGTATACAGCATCTCTGCTGAGTCTGTCAGTGCCGGACTTATGATGGCAGTTGGCGTGGGTCTTCATAATATACCAATGGGCATGGTCATATATTCTACTCTGAGAGAAGAAAAGCCATCAGTAAAAACCGGTATCATATCTGCTGTAGCGATATCCACTTTTGCAGGAGGACTTATTATGGCATTCTTGTGGTTCATGATAAGTGAGTTTGTTATAAGTCTTCTCATTTGTCTTTCCCTGGGAATGATTCTTTATATACTCCTGTTCGAGCTGGCACCTCATATGATATTCTCAGACGGTAAAGCTATGTCTGCTGCCGGAACTGCAGTGGGCATCGCAATCATACTTGCCGGTATATTTTTCGAATAGTTTACATTCAGCTTTACATTTGAATAATTACTTTACAAAAGCCTCTCTTGTGCGGCCCTAAAGGCTCCGGAGAGGCTTTTAAATATGTATTAGGCTTAAAATTCAGCGGTTTTGACGATTTTACACGGATTTTACATTTTTCCGATAACGAATCTTACTTTCCAATAGTATTATTTGACTGTAATCAAGATTAAATAAAACTACATTGAAAAGGAGAGTTATATAAAAATGAAAAAGACAAAAAAACTGATTGCACTGGGACTGGTTGCAGTAATGTCCCTGTCTGTCCTTACAGGATGCGGAAGCAAAGAATCTTCCTCTGAAGCAGATTTCGACAAAGCTAAAGAAATCGGTGTAATAAGCCGTGAAGACGGTTCCGGTACAAGAGGAGCTTTCATCGAACTTTTCGGCATTGAAGAAGAAGATGCAAGCGGAGAAAAGATTGACAACACTGTAGAAACCGCAGTAACCACCAATTCTACATCAGTAATGATGACAACAGTTGCAGGCGACATGTACTCCATAGGTTACATATCACTTGGTTCTCTCAATGACACTGTAAAAGCTATCAAGATCGACGGAGTTGAACCTACTGTAGAAAACATTGAAAACGGCACTTACAAAATCTCCCGTCCTTTCAATATCGCTACTAAAGAAGGTCTTAGCGAAGCTGCACAGGATTTCATCGACTTCATAATGAGCGCTGACGGTCAGGCAGTTATAGAAGAGGAAGGTTACATACCTGTATCTGATGCTGAAGCATACAGCGGCAGCATGGACTCCGGAAAAGTTGTAATCCACGGTTCTTCATCAGTCACTCCTGTAATGGAAAAACTTAAAGAAGCTTACCTTGCAAAGAATCCTGATGTGACTATTGAAATTCAGCAGAGTGACTCCTCAACAGGCATGACTGATGCTATCGACGGAACATGCGATATCGGAATGGCATCACGTGAACTGAAAGATTCAGAAACTTCAGCAGGACTTACACCTACTGTAATAGCAATGGATGGTATCGCAGTGATCGTCAACAATGACAGCCCGGTAACCGAACTTACCAGTGCACAGGTCAAAGATATATTCACAGGAGCCGCCACAATCTGGAGCGATGTTCTTGGCGAATAGTAAGGAAAACTTGATAATCACAGGGGTTACGGCGATGCCGTAACCTTTGTTTATGAGGAGAATTCTATGAAGAATGCTAAAGAAACAATAATGAAATTTGTATTCCTTCTGGCCGCCACCGTTTCCATTGTAGCGGTTATTCTGATATGTGTATTTTTATTTGCCAGCGGCATACCCGCCATAGGCGAAATAGGCATATTTAATTTTCTCTTTGGTACCCAGTGGCGTCCTGCCAATGATCTTTACGGCATACTGCCCATGATCATCGGATCTATATATGTGACTGCCGGTGCACTGATAATAGGTGTACCCATAGGAATATTCACCGCCGTTTTTATGGCCAGATTCTGCCCCGGATGGCTGTACAAGATTATGAAGCCTGCCACAAACCTTATGGCCGGCATTCCTTCCGTAGTATATGGTTTCTTCGGTCTGGTGATAATAGTACCGTTTGTAAGAGACTCTTTCGGCGGAAGGGGTATGAGCGTGCTGACAGCATCCATACTTCTGGGTCTTATGATACTGCCAACCATAATCAGTATGTCTGAATCTGCCATCAGAGCTGTACCCCAGAGTTATTACGAAGGGGGTCTGGCTCTTGGAGCATCTCATGAACGCAGTGTTTTTTTCACTGTGGTTCCGGCTGCCAAAAGCGGTATATTTGCCAGTATAATTCTGGGCGTAGGCCGCGCTATAGGAGAGACTATGGCCGTTATGATGGTTGCAGGCAATCAGACTGTTATTCCTTCAAAAATAACAGATGGTGTCAGAACACTTACCACAAACATAGTTATGGAAATGGGATATTCTACGGACCTTCACAGAGAAGCACTCATTGCTACAGCTGTGGTTCTGTTCGTATTTATACTTATAATCAATCTTTCTTTCTCCCTGCTTAAAAGGAGGACTAAATGATGAAGCAGATAAATATTATCACAATTCGTGATAAATGGCGTGCCTACAGACATGATCCAAAATCACTGATACTTTTTCTGGCCGTATGTCTGGCAGCTTTTATCACCCTTGCCGCCCTTGCCTTTGTAATAGTGTATATACTTGTTAAAGGCATTCCTTATCTTACACCGGATCTTTTCGCATGGGAATATACTTCCGATAACGTATCCCTGATGCCGGCGCTTATAAATACCATATATATGGCTGTGCTCTCTCTTCTTTTCGCAGTACCTGTAGGTATATTCTCAGCAGTTTATCTGAATGAATATGCCAGAAGAGGTAACAAGATCGTTAGCATAGTACGGATAACCACAGAAACGCTTTCAGGTATACCATCCATAGTGTATGGTCTTTTCGGATCTCTTTTCTTCGTAAAATTTGTGGGATTCGGTTTATCTCTCCTGTCTGGAGCCCTTACACTCAGCATTATGATACTGCCCCTCATAATGCGTTCCACAGAGGAAGCTCTTCTGGCGGTCCCTGACAGTTACAGAGAAGGAAGTTTCGGTCTTGGAGCCGGAAAGCTCAGAACGGTCTTCAGAATAGTTCTGCCCAGTGCTGTTCCCGGAATACTTTCCGGAATAATCCTTGGCATAGGGCGTATTGTCGGAGAATCCGCTGCACTGATATTTACTGCGGGAACTGTGGCCGAAGTAGCCAGCAGTGTATTTTCTTCAACAAGAACATTATCTGTACATATGTATTCGATTTCAACAGAAGGATTATATATAAATCAGGCATATGCCACTGCAGTAATTCTTCTGATAGTGGTAATAATAATAAACGGGTTGTCAAGTCTTTTGGCTAAAAAACTTGGAGGTGACGGTGCAAATGGATAAAATAACAGTGGAAAACCTTGATCTGTTTTATGATAAGTTTCAGGCTTTAAAAAATATAAATCTTAACATGCCGGCAGGAGAGATAACTGCCTTCATAGGCCCCTCAGGCTGCGGCAAATCAACACTGATCAAATGTCTCAACAGAATGAACGATCTTGTGGAAGGATGCAGAATAAGCGGAACTGTAAAACTTGACGGCGAGGATATTTACGGCAATATGGACATAAATATGCTGAGAAAACGTGTCGGCATGGTTTTTCAGAAACCGAACCCATTCCCTATGAGCATATATGATAACATAGCCTTTGGCCCCCGTACTCACGGAATCAGATCAAAAGCCAAGCTTGATGATATAGTTGAACGTTCTCTAAGAGACGCTGCCATATGGGATGAAGCAAAAGACAGGCTGAAAAAATCTGCACTGGGAATGTCAGGCGGGCAGCAGCAGAGACTTTGCATAGCCCGTGCTCTTGCGGTGCAGCCCGAAGTTCTTCTGATGGATGAGCCTACAAGCGCTCTTGATCCTATTTCAACAGCCAAGATAGAAGACCTTGCCATCGAGCTGAAAAAACAATATACTATAATCATAGTTACACACAACATGCAGCAGGCGGTCCGTATCTCAGATAAGACAGCCTTTTTCCTGCTTGGTGAAATGGTTGAATTTGCTCCTACCGAAGAGATGTTTTCCATGCCAAAGGATAAACGTACAGAAGATTATATAACAGGGAGGTTTGGATGATATGCGTGCGAAGTTTGATCAGCAGTTAGCACTTTTAAATGAAGAATTGATTACTATGGGTTCTCTGTGCGAAAGCGCCATAGCAGCAAGCTCAAAGGCGCTTACACAAGGTGATGTTGAACTTGCCTCAACGGTTCCGTTTCTTTCGGAACAGATAAATCAAAAGGAAAAGGACATACAGAATCTATGTCTCAAACTGCTGCTTCAGCAGCAGCCGGTAGCAAAAGACCTCCGTGTGATTTCTTCTGCCCTGAAAATGATAACAGACATGGAGCGCATAGGAGATCAGTCGGCCGATATTGCCGAAATTATCACCACATCTCATATACAGGCTCCCGATGATATAATGAATATCGCAGATATGGCTCAGGCCGCCATCAAGATGGTTACTGACAGTATAGATGCTTTTGTAAAAAAGGACACAGGCCTTGCTAAGAATGTTATTGAATATGATGATGTTGTAGACGGTTATTTTGATAAAATCAAGCTGATGCTCATAGACAGCCTGAGCCACCCTGAAACCGACGGTGAATTTGCCATTGACTTGCTTATGATAACCAAATATTATGAACGGATTGCCGATCATGCGGCAAATATTGCAGACTGGGTGCTTTTTTCCATAACCGGTGTGCGGGAAGGAGTAAACTGATATGATTTTTTGTGTTGAAGACGACAGCAGCATACGTGATCTGATGATTTATACTCTCAATACAGCCGGATTTGAAGCCGAAGGATTCGCTGAAGGTGAATCTATGTTCGAAGCACTCAGATCAAAATCACCTAAGCTTATCATGCTGGATATAATGCTTCCGGGAGAAGACGGAATAACGATACTGAAAAAACTTAGATCTGATTCAAGGACCTCCAGGATTCCTGTCATAATGGCAACAGCAAAAGGTACTGAATACGACAAAGTCATAGGTCTGGATCTGGGGGCCGATGATTATCTTACAAAACCCTTCGGCATGATGGAAATGATATCCCGTATAAAAGCTGTTCTTAGACGCTCATATCCTGTAGAAGAAACTCCTACACTATGTATAGGAGAATTAAAACTTGATATGGGCCAGCATATAGTTACTGTATGCGACAAGAGAGTCCAGCTCACTCTGAAAGAATATGAACTTCTGCGGCTGTTCATGGAAAATCCGGGCAGAGCTTATACCAGAGATCAGCTTCTTTCAAAAATATGGGGTTCCGATTATATAGGCGAAACAAGAACCGTCGATGTCCATATAGGAACACTCAGGACCAAACTGGGAAGCTGCGGCGATTACATAGAGACCGTACGCGGCGTAGGATACAGAATGGAGGGTAAATCATGACAAAAAGAATATTTCGTTCCATATGTCTTGTGGCCTTTATCGTATTCATTGCTTCCATAGTTCTTCTAATGGGGTTTTTATACGGATATTTCAATCAGGTGCAGCATGACCAGCTGATGACTCAGACAGACATCGCTGCTCATGGAGTCAACAGTCAGGGGGTATCCTTTTTTGACGGTCTGAAAACAGACAACTACCGGATAACATGGATAGCTTCTGATGGCACAGTACTCTTTGACAGTGATGCAGACAGCAGTTCAATGGAAAACCATCTGGAAAGAGAAGAAGTACAGATGGCTCTGGAAACAGGCTATGGTGAAAGTGAACGTATGTCGTCCACCCTTCTGGAAAAATCACTTTATTCTGCTGAAAGGCTGGATGACGGCAGCATATTGAGGCTGTCAGTTGTACAGAACAGTGCCCTTACCATATTTCTTGGCATGCTTCAGCCGATCTGCGTGCTTATAGTGGTCGCCCTGATTATTTCTCTGATGCTGGCTTCAAGACTTTCTAAAAATATCGTTAAACCTTTGAATGAACTTAATCTTGATGATCCTCTGAGCAACGAAGGTTATGATGAGATTTCTCCCCTTCTGCTCAGGCTTCACAACCAGCAGAAGCAGCTTAAACGTCAGACCGGAGATCTTCAGCGTAAGCAGGATGAATTTGCAGCCGTCACTGACGGAATGAGCGAGGGACTGGTTCTTCTTAATCCAAAATGCAATATACTGAGTATAAACAGAGCTGCCATGTCCCTGCTGGACACTGACAGTTCCTGCATAGAAAAAAATATCCTGACCGTAAACCGCAGTCTTGCTCTGCAGCAGTCACTTTCTGAGGCTCTAAGCGGTCATCAGTCGCAGGTAATCATCGCCATACATGACGGTCACTACCAGATCAATGCCAATCCGGTGACATCCGATGATATGGTAACAGGTATAGCGCTTCTCATATTCGACGTGACCGAAAAAGAAAATTCTGAGCAGCTGCGCCGGGAGTTCACTGCCAATGTATCTCATGAACTGCGCACGCCTCTTCACTCTATTTCCGGCTATGCGGAGCTGCTCAAAAACGGTATGGTCAAAAGCAATGATGTAAAGCCTGTTGCGACAAAAATATACGATGAGGCCCAGCGTATGGTTCAGCTTGTGGAGGATATAATAAATCTTTCCCATCTGGATGAAGGCGCCCAGGACATGGCAAGAGAGACATTGGATCTTCTGGATATTGCCGGTTCTGCAGTAAAGAGTCTTGATGCTGAAGCCCAGGCATCTGATGTATCCTTAAAAGTCACGGGAAATTCAGCAAAAATAAGCTGCATACCTCAGCTGGTGTATGGTATAGTATATAACCTGTGTGACAATGCGATAAAATATAATCATCCGGGCGGTAATGTAAATGTATCGGTCAGTGATAAACAGGACGAAGCAATCCTTTCCGTATCTGACAACGGTATGGGTATACCGCCCGAACATCAGCAGCGTATATTCGAAAGATTCTATCGAGTAGACAAGAGCCATTCAAAAGAGGTGGGCGGCACCGGTCTGGGACTTTCCATCGTGAAGCACGCAGCTAAAATACACGACGCCTCCATAACTTTAAACAGCATACCTGAAAAAGGTACCACAATAACAGTAAGCTTTCCCAAAAGCAAATAAAAGACTCCTGTTATTTCAAAGAAAAACCCGCAGCAAATGCTGCGGGTCATTTTACGGCTCTATAATAAATGTTGGGGTGGCTGAAAAAAATATTCAGCTGTCTCAACTTTTTTGATTAAAAAATAATTGAGCATAAGCAC
>CASFMJ010000050.1 GCA_949295785.1 uncultured Bacillota bacterium
CATTTTACCATATCCCGGCTGCAGTTTGTGACCGGGGTATTGTTTTTTTCATAGCAAAAGAGGGCATCGTTAATGCGACACCCCCTTCTCAGACAAGGGTCTTTAATGTCAAACAAGCTAGCCTATCAACCCTTTGATTGTTTCATAAGTTATATTAGGTACGTTCTGGAAAGTCTGCTGCATATCCACACGTTCAGTAAGCATATGACCATCTCTTCCGAATGTACCGATATTTACAACAGGTACATTTATCTCCATTATTTTATCTATATCATGAGTATACTTCACTCCGTACTGAGGCATGTTGTCTCTGAGTGCCTGCACTGCCAGAGTATCATCGCATACAGCCATGAAGCTGGAATCAGAAATATAAGGATAAAACATTCTTGTCTTTATCTGCCTCTTTGCCTCCGGCCTTACTTTTTCAACTGCAGCTTCTACCGAATCAAGAAGAGCCTTCTCCTTTTCGGTTTTTCCTGTCATCTCTATTCTGGCACTGAATACCGATCCAAAGAATAATATTACAGCCGGTGATTTATCCTCACACCATTTCCACGCCTCTTCGGCAACTTTAAGTCCGAACAGTCTCAGATCAAGTTCCGGATCATCTTCATGCAGTTTTTCTGTGAACTCTTTTATTGCCTTTTGGAAGGCCTCACCATGAATATCAGACAGATAATCATAAAACTCTTTCCATGTATATACTCTTGTCTTCCAGGGAAGAGGAACATAATCAACTTTGCTGAGCTCGCAGAATCTCTTATACTGTCCCTGGAGATATTCTATCACATTATCAAAGGCCTCTACAGCTATCTGTCTGCTCTTTGCCAGAACCTGAGCAGGATCCCAGCCGTGGGTAAAGAAGTTATAGTAACTGAAAGCCGTCAGAGCTGTCTGCACAGTATAAGGTCCCTTTGTATCCATCTGCTTCAGTGATACAGGAGGTATTGCAACTTCTCCCTGAGCAATATCACACAGAGCAGTGTTGAGGGACATTTTCCTGGTTATCTCTGCAATGAGCAGGTTAGGATCCAGTGCACTGAATGCCTGGCCTACATGAGCTTCCTTTCCGAATGCTACAAAGCACGGAAGAAGTTTTCCTATGCTTCCGTAATATATGTAACGGTTTTCATCTCCGGGACTGTAATTGGTGGAATAATCTGCATTGATACACGCAGTATACTCAAACCCTTCCTTTTTCTTTAGATCTACCAGTTCGTCCAGAGCAGTGATTATTCCCTTCGAGTTATCTTCTTCATCACACTCTGCAATGGCAATCAGATTACCGTCAAGTTCATCAGTGTGCTCTGAAAAATATTTTATAAGATACATATGCCCTGCTACCCCGGATTTCATATCCAGAGCACCTCTGCCGAACATATACTCGCCTGATTCTATATCAGCAATCACCTCGTCAGAAAGTACAAAGGTCTCACGGAGTTTTTCCGGAAGCTCATCACATTTAAAAGCGTATTCTCTTATTGTTCCGAAATCATCCACACCTACTGTATCAAGATGTCCTATAAGTATTACAGTCTTATTGGAATTACCCTTTGTACCTTTCACATATGCATATGTGGAATGTCTTTCTACGAAATCGTTCTTGGTCTGAAATATTTTGACTCTTTCCGGATTTTTCTTGAAATAGTCAAGGCTCATATAATAGTCATAAATATATTGTGCAACGGCGGTCTCGCCTTTCGGCTCTTTATTTATACTTGGTATTGCGACCATATCCCGTGTCAGTTTTTTTACTTCTTCAAATGAATTGAGCTTCATTTCTATGTTCCTCCCTGTCACAATTTTCTTTGTAAATAATATAAAAGCAAATTTCATGCCATGAAAAAATCTTATTTTTTATTGTATTTCACGGCCTTCCAGTTTAAAAATAAAAAATGACGCAAAAAATTTTACCCCATCTGATGTAAAAAATTTTACGTCACATTTTTAAAAACTTCTGATAATCTATACCATATTTTTCAATCTTGTATTTTACGGCCTGCCTGGTCATTTTCAAGACAGATGCTGCTGCCGTGAGAGAATCGGAATTTTTCAGTGTTTCCTCTATTATGGTTTTTTCATATTGACTCACAAGATCAGCAAGCCCCGAAGTTCCGGTATACGGTATGGTTATCCTCTCTTTCCTGTCATATGCCGAAAGGTATTCAGGGATATCATCCATAGTTATAATATCACCATCAGCCATGTTGAATGCTGATTCCATGACATTCCTCAGTTCTCTCACATTTCCCGGCCATGGATATGCATCAAAGATGCGTTTCACATCTTCATCTGTCTCATATATATTCTTGTTCATCTTTCTGTTGAAATAGTCGATAAAATGCACTGTCAGCGGCGCTATATCTTCTTTTCTCTCCCTGAGAGGAGGAACAAAAAACTGTATTACACCCAGTCTGAAAAACAGATCCTGTCTCAAAGATCCATTTTTCATAGCTTCTTCAGGATCTATGTTCATAGCTGATATGACCCTGACATCCACATTTATATATTTTTCCCCTCCGACCTTCATATATCTCTGTTCTTCCACGGCTTTAAGCAATTTGGCCTGAAGTTCTATATTCATGGAATTTATCTCATCCAGGAAAAGTGTTCCTCCATCTGCGATCTCAAATAGCCCCTTTCTGTTTTCTGCACCTGTAAAACTGCCTTTTACAGTGCCGAAGAGCGTACTCTCCATAAGGGAATCGGGAATAGCCGCACAGTTGACAGAGATAAACGGCTTATCTCTTCGGCTGCCGGATGAATGTATAGATTCTACAATAAGTTCTTTACCCGTACCGGATTCTCCTATGACCATAACAGGCGAATCATTTCTGGAAACTTTGAGAATCTTATTCTTTATAGATATCATCTGCTGATTTGCAGTGACTATACTGTCACATACGTATAATCCTCCTCTGGCTTCCTCTTCATTTTTTTTGCTTTCAGGAGTAAGATTGGATGATAGATCAAAAGTGCCTATCCTTTTACCATCATTTTCTATCAGAAAAGTACTGGTGTTAATCACATAGGCCTTACCGCTTTTTTCTACAATCAGCTGATTTTCGTTTATTACAGGACAACCTGTCCGCATTACACGGCAATGAGTACTGTTTTCTTCGGTCAGGTTAGGATACATTTCAAAAAGATTTTTTCCTATGACATCCTTAGTTGCTATATATGTTCTGTCATCATTAATCATAGCTGAATAGAGGATAACATTTTCGCTGTTCACTATCAGCAGAGCATCTACCTTATCATATATGCTTTTATACTTTTCTATATCCCGTATTATCATGATCCTCTTCTCCGGCCTTATTATCAAGTCAAGGCGAGCACGTAAAGGCTCGCCCCGACTCAATCGTTTCAACTATGCTCGTCTGTAAGTTTCGTTTCCTGCAAGATAGGTGTTCAGAGCCTGAACATCCTTGATTTCGTCTTCAGGAATATTGAATATATCTCTGTCGATTACTACCATATCGGCAAATTTACCTTCTTCAATAGTACCCATCAGATCCTGTTCGCCGTTGGCATAAGGGATGTTCTTGGAGAACATGCACACAGCATCATAAACGGAAAGTTTCTCTTCCGGCTGTACACCGCCTTCCGGATAACCGTCAAGGTCTTTTCTTGCAACCAGAGAATATATTCCGTTCCAAGGTGAGAAAAGTTCAACCGGGCAGTCGGATCCGCCTGTCATCATGAGACCCTTTTCCTGATATGTCTTCCAGGTATAACTCATTGCAGCTCTCTTTTCTCCTACTCTGTCCTTTATCCAGTGAAGGTCAGTGAGGAAGAATGACGGCTGTATATCCAGAATAACCGGTAGTTTAGCCATTCTGTCGATCAGTTCCGGATTTGCCATCTGAGCATGAATTATTCTGAACGGCAGTCTGTCGTCCTGCTCTCTCTTTGTCATACCGTGTTCACGGCTCTTTTCAAGAGTATATTCGATAGCAGTAAGTACAACATCAAGACCCTTGTCGCCTATGCAGTGGATAGCAGGCTGCAGACCCATTTCATATCCTTTGAGCATTCTCTCGTTCAGGTCTTCCTGGCTGATTACAAGTATTCCGTCTGTGGTAGGATCGTCATCATATGGCTCAAACAGCTTTGCTGATCTTGATCCAAGAGATCCGTCACTGAAAATCTTGAAGGTTCCGAACTGAGCTGCTCTGAACGGATCCTCTCTTTCTGCTTTTGTTACAAAAGGCTTGTTGTAGAAATAGTCAAGGCATACTGTCATTCTCACCGGGAGCTCACCTTTTCTGTTAAGCTCTATGTAATCATTTATATCCTCTGAATATTTCCATATCTCAGCAGCATATGTGTGCATCATAGTAAGTCCGTAAGAAGCTGCCAGATCAAATCCCTGCTTCATATATTTTTTCTTGTTTTCAGGAATGAGGAACGGATCAGGAATCAGTTCATCATATATTTTTGATGCCTGCTCTCTGAATATACCGTTTGGCATACCATCCTCGTCCAGCTCTACTGTACCGCCTGTACCAAACTCATATCCCTTTCCTATGTTGGCTTTTTCCAGTGCCATGGTATTGGCTACTGCCGTATGCAGACATACTCGTTTTATTACTATAGGATGCTTTGTGCTGGCCATATCAAGGTCTTCCTTGGTGGGAAGCTGGTCTTCGCAGTCGTCCCATTTGGACTGGTCGAAGTTTGAGCCTTTGATCCACTCACCTTCAGGGGTCTCTGCGGCTTTGGCAGCAAGTCTTGCTATAGCTTCTTTTTTACTCTTCGCTCCACCAAGATCCACCGTAGTAAATGTCTGGCAGAATGCGAAAAAGTGCAGATGGGAGTCTCCCATACCTGGGAGAACTGTCTTTCCTTCCAAGTCGATGACTTCTTTTGCCTCATAGTTGGCCAAAGCTTCTTCGTTTGTGCCGACATAAGCAAATTTTCCGTCTTTGATGACAATTGCCTCTTTGATAACACCTTCGGCTTCAAGAGTATAAGCCTTGGCATTAATAAAGATTTTGTCTGCTGTTGATTTCATTTCTTACCTCCCGATAATAATAATTTTTTCCCTGACCATTGCCTCAAAAAATTCCTTTGATTTCTGATCGAGGTTATCCCAGTTATCTATTGTCACAGTCATGCCGCATCCAAACTCCGGTAAGAGTTCCCGCAGCATTTCCGCAGCAGCAGCGTATTCGCTGTTATAGTCCAGATTCCTTATTCTTACAGTATCCGCCCCCATAAGGCGTGACTCTGCTAAAATGTCATTATAAACTTCTTTTACCTCTCTGGACGGGGTCACAGACAGGTCTTTTTTCAGCTTCTGACAGTAATTTCTATACTCTCCGGCCGCTTCTCCGAAATTTCCCATGGCTCTGTGTATATTCATTATTCTCGTATGAATATCATCTTCATACGGAGAAAGGAACGCCACATTTTTCAGCAGATCAAGCGCCCTTTTGTGCTCTCCCTTCTTTTCAAAGCAATCTGCCGCTTTTTTCCCTGCGTTGATTATTCTTCTTTCCCGATTGCTTCTTTCAAGGGTGAGCCAGTCATTAAACTCATCGCATCCTTTAAGGTAAAAATGCTCCATGAACTCAAGTCCGGCACCTTTGCCGATAATATCTTCCAGTTCTTCTTCATCAAAATCGCTGATATTCTCCAACTTTTCCAGTCCTGTTTTTTTGACGGGATATGCCGGGTTTATACTGCATACGCCTCCGGCTGTCAGAATAAAGTTTTCCCCGTCTATTTCGGGTATGTTTTTTTTAATATTCCACAGGTTGAAGCGGAGATTATATGCCGCTTTTTCACCGGCATCTATCCAGAGCAGGTCTTTCAGCGCATTTTTAGAAACCTGTCTGGCGGGAGCAGCCATAAGATAGGATATGAGTGCTACAGATTTTTTGCTCAGGACTTCTCTGAGTTCTTTTCCATCCATCTGAATCTGCATATCGCCGTAAAAATCGACTGTTAAAACTCTGCCATCCATGGCCGGCCTCCCGCTGCTGCTGCACAATTATGCCCGATCCTTATGCCCCTAAAATATGCATCATGGTCTTATAAAGGATTTCCGGCAATACCTCATATGTATATACAGTTTCTACTCTTTCGGTAAACTGGTGAGCATCCTTTCCGTATGATCCGATATCGGCTACAGGAAGATCAAGTGCCTGCATATCTTCTATAGGAAGATCATATATGGTTCCGAATCCCGGCATGTTCTGCTTCAGTGCAGTTATAGCTTCCGCTTCTTTTGGTGCTGCTGCATAGCTGAGGTCAGAGATGCATGGCAGGAATTTCTTCTGAACCAGCTTGTAATCTGACTTGGTAGTGGTTACTGCGTAATTTACCGCATCTATCAATGCTTTTTCTTCAGGTCTTGAACCTTCTACATAAATATGCGGATAATAAGGCGGTGTCAGATATACGATAAGCACAGGGTTTTTATCAGACCACAGGCTGTGAACATATTCAACGATCTTCATGGCTTTGTCACGAACATCATATCTGTCATCTTCCATAACTTCTTCAGCATATTTTTTTACCATATCATCAAGCTTATCGCCGACTTCTTTCTTCACCTGAGCATACAGATTATCATAGCTCATAGTTCTGGCTTTCCATGGCAGTTCTACAAATTCTCTTCCTGCCATATTGCAGAACTTCTCATATCTTTCATTGAGAGTGTCTACCACAGTCTGGAAACATTCCTGTCCTGCGTTGATCATCTTCTCCATGACATCAGCAGGTGTGCTGGAGTGAGTCGCATAGTTGAAGAACAGTATCGCCTTGCTGGCTATCTGAACTGAATATTCCGGCTTCAAGTCTCTCTGTTTAAGAGTAATCGGAGGAAGTGTCACTTCTCCTTCGACAACATCCGAAAATTCAGGATTGAGGTTTACTCTTCTTGTGATTTCAGCTGCTATCTGATTTGGAT
The DNA here is from genome assembly GCA_949295785.1 of uncultured Bacillota bacterium. Lineage (GTDB taxonomy): Bacteria > Bacillota > Clostridia > Peptostreptococcales > Anaerovoracaceae > Fimisoma. Next base: position 6,920 of record CASFMJ010000050.1, read on the forward strand.
CCAGTCCGCTGAATGACTCTCCTACATGGGTCTCCTTTCCTACCACAAAGAAAGTAGGCATCAGCTTGCCGACAGTTCCTATATACTGATATACATTGGGATCTCCCGGATATGCAGGAGCTATATAATCCGGATCCAGCATAGCCTGATATTCATATCCGTATTCCTTTTTGAGTCTGATCAGTTCCGGTACAAATGCCAGCATTCCCTGGGAGTTACCTTCTTCGTCACATACAGCCGCAAAAATGATATTTCCTTCAAAATTTTCAATATCCTTTGAAACAGCTTCCATGATTCCCATAACATTGGCATCTCCTGATTTCATATCGAAGATACCTCTTCCGAATATGTATTTTCCTGATGCCATATCATCTTTAACTTCCTGAGTCAGGGAAACCTCTTTGAGCTTTTCGATCAGTTCATCCGGCTTAGTTGCATATTCAGCAAGATTGCCGTAGTCAGAGATACCTACAGTATCTGTATGACCGATAAATACCACAGTTTTTTTGCTTGGCTTCTTTTCACCGTTCATGATGGCGACTACGATTTTTCTGTTCCACTTGTCATTTTTAGCAGGCACGAAATACAGCTTTTCCGGATATTTCTTATAATAATCCATTCTTGCCATAATCTCGTATACCTTGTCACTCATAGCAATCTCATCGTCAGTCTCAACAATGCTCTTCTGTGCTACCAGCTCCAAAGCGATTTCTTTGATTCTCTTGCTCAGTTCAGTGTTCATTTCTTTCCTCCTAATCACTTAATACATCTGAAACAAACTCGCTTATGATATTGGCGATTTCCGTAGCTGAATTAAGGTCTACCCTCTCGTCACTGCTGTGGAAATTTTCACCATCAGCGCCTAAAAGGACTGTAGGGATTTTCAGTTTTCCGCCTATATGATTGAAATCCCCTATGCTCTGGAAATATGCTATATCAGGCTCACAGCCGCATACCTCCTCAACCGTCTTCTCCAGCTTCTGGAGAAGCTTACCGTTCTCATCGATGCAGTATGCATCAAATCCGCCATCGAAGCCTTCTGCAGGTGACTGTCTGAATGAAACCTCGACTCTTGATCTTATATCAGCAGCTTCTATGGCCTTATCAACTCTCTTTCTGATAGTCTGCTGTGTTTCACCTCTTACGGTATGATGGAATATTTCCACTTCAGCGTAATCAGGCACACTGCATGCTGCTCCGCCTCCGTTCATGCGTATTACACATGGTGTGGATGTTCCAAGTTTTTCATCCTCTTCAAGAGGTATCTTTTCGAGTTCAGACACTATTGCGGCGGCATCCACCATGGCGTTTATTCCAAGCTCCGGAGTCGCAGCATGGGCAGATTTTCCATAAACTTTTATCGTATAATTATATCCGCCTCGGGCGCCAAGACACAGGCAGGGATGAGGCACTCTTGCAAATCCTGCAGAAGGTTCTGCAATTATTGCAAAATCTGCTTCCTCCGCAATATTATGAATCTTATCATTTATTATATATACGGTCCCAAGTCCATAAGGACCTTCTTCATCAGATACAAGATGATATATCAGTTTTCCCCGAAAACTTTTATTTTTAAAATGTTCTCTGGCAAACTTTTCCAAGGTGAGCATCACTGCCGCGCAGCCTGATTTCATGTCCAGAGTTCCCACTCCGTACATGTAATCACCCTCCACTACTCCTTCGTATGGCGGTTTTGTCCATCCGTTGCATAACTGCACCGTATCCAGATGTCCTCCGAGATATATAACAGGACCCGGTTTTCCGCTGTCCATTATTCCAACGACATTCTTACCATGAAATTTTGTTTCCTTTGGCTCGAAAAATGTGTGTATTTCTGCCGGTACCCCTTTTTCTCTGAACCATCCGTTGACATAATCCATAATTTCGTCTTCATGAAAATAGGGGCTTTTAATAGATACCAGCTTTCTAAGCAGCTTTTCCATGCTGTCTCTGGTTATTTGTTCTTTCATCAGATAAATTTTGCCTTTCACAAGGAAACGTGCCGCTCATGCGACGCGTTTTCCCTTAAATTTATTTATTATAATGTCCACATATACTCAATAAGTGCTTTTGTTACATTTGGTACTACTCTGAGCAGACTGTCCTTGTTTACTCTTTCTATGTACTGGTGATAGTTTCTGCCTATAGGTCCGTATATAACTCCCGGTATTGCCACTTCTTCTATTGCAGCAAAGTCCATGTTGTAATCATCTCCCCAAAGAGGTGTGTTGGCTGAATATTTGACATAATCAAACGGTGAGGTTATACACCCGTAGCTTAAATCAGATATTCCCATGAAGAAATTTTCAAAACCCACCTTCTGGCCGTATTCTTTCTCCGAAAGATTACTTACCAGCTCATATGCTTTAGTTCCGTAACCTTCTTTACCTTTAACCTGATCACTGTGTGTCGGAGGGTAATATGGAGGTGCGAAGCCAATTATCGTTACAGGATACTGTATATCAGCAAAGTCAAGAACTGCTTCCATCATATCTATAGTGGCACTCGGGAAATTGGATTCTCCTGTATTTACTTTAGCAATTATTCTGTCATAAGCTTCTCTGTAGAATCTGTCAAATGCTTCAGCATCTTTTTTCTTTGCTGCATCGCACAGCTCGTTGAAAGACATTACACAAGGTTCGTAGTGGATTCTGTCCATAACCTCAGCCTTGTTCATAGTCTTATACTTCTGATATTCATTGTTAAGCTTTTCCACCTGATTTTCAAATGCTTCAGTGCATATTCTCTTGAGCTTGCCTAAAATTTCTTCGGGAGTCATTCCGAAGTTCAGTGCGGTAAAGTATCCGTATGCCCTATGGGGTATGGAGACATCATATACTTTTTTCATATCTCTCATATTTCCCCATGTAGGAGGTACAGATGCTTCATCACCGTATACTTCTGAAAACTCAAGAGAACCGTTGGTTCTCAGATAGATATCGGCAAGAATGCCTAATGCTGAAAATCCTTCATAGCAGTGGCCCATATGTCCTTTTTTGCCCTGTACGATTATTGCCGGCATAACCTTTCCCACAGTACCAAGCGACATGATCTGCAGTTCGCCTTTATCTGCTGTCGGTTCAGGATCTATGAGAAGTTTATAATTAAGTCCGTATTTTTCCTTAAATTTTTTCAGTATATTTATCCCGTTTCTCATTCCGGCTGAATATGACTCCTCATCAGGAACCGGCATAAACATTATACTGCCTTCCAGGGTACCTTCCTGTGCCTGTTTGGCATACTGCTCAAACAATGCTGCATGAATGGCAAGTCCGCCTTTCATATCAGCTACGCCTCTTCCCCATATCCATTCTCCGGATTCAAGATCGGCTCTTTCCTGTTCTCCAAGGGGCATCTGAGCCAGCATTTCTTCCAGTTTTCCGGTACCTACTTCATATGCCCAGGGCTCTGCTTTGCCGTATTCTTCTGTGGATACCACGTCAAAATGACCGCTCATAAGTATAGTATCTGTTTTCTTTCCTTTAAGAAAACCATACGGTATTTTTCTTCCGTAAGGATCACCGGGGATTTCATAAAGGCCGGTATCCTCCGGATGTGCTTTAAAATAGGGCATCTCCTTAAAGAAATCTGCGAACCATTGTGCCGGTTCTTTTTCTGCTTCAGAGCAGCTTACGCTTTTCATGGCTACCAGTGTCTTTAAAATTTCGAGTATTCTTTCTTCCATGATTTTCTCCTTATATTTTTTTCGGGCGGTTTTCCCTTGAAATATGACGGGTAAAGCTGTCCGATCTTGTAGAAATTCTTTATATTTAAGTTTACTATCTTGTAGCTTCATTGTCAAACATTTTAGGGCTTATCCCATGTTTGTTTTTAAGGACATCCGATACACCGCAAAAGACCTCAGAGATACTAAAATCAGGTGAAAACCATATGTGCGTGGTTAAGTTTCAGCATGCTCTGCCCCACTTATACCATATGCACAACTTGGAAAATATTACCTTAAATATGATTTGTTTTTCTGACATAATAAATCGCTTAGCCTGCCGGATCCTGTTATTTATTATCCGACCGGCTAAGCGCCATATGAATTATATGAAATTTGTCCATTTCAAGGTTTTACTCATGGGTTGTGATGTATCACAGATATTCTTCAATTCTTTTTATTATTTCTTTCATTCCGGTCAGTTTATCATCTGTTGTTCCGTTTTCCCGACAATCATATATAGCATCGTCCAGAGCCTCCATACCGCTTAATATCTCGTCCTCGCTTTCTTCCCAGTCACCGTTGTATATTTCCATAAAAGATGACATGTCCATTATCATTTCAAACAGTTCATTACGTCTGTCGATTATCTGCTGCAGTTCATTTCCATTTATCATCGAACTTACCTTCCTCCTTCAGCTTTTCATACTCGCCTTTCAGCATGGAAAACTGCATCTGGTCAAGAATACCCCTTTCGGTCCTGTGATGCTGTCTCAGTACTCCGTCGATATGAAACCCGAGAGAGTCATACAGATGCCTGCCCACTTTATTATCTGTATAGGCCTCAAGCCATATTTTATTCACATTTAAACCTTCAAAAGCGTATACGATAAGGGCGATCATTGTTTCTTTACCGTATCCCATACCCTTTATTCGGAAAGCTATTCGTTTTATCTCAAACCACTCCGAGTCTCTGTCAAGATCAATAATAACGTTCCCTACAATATAACCGTCTTCACGTCTTTTTACAGCAAGTGTCAGCACATCAGGGTCATCCAGCTCTTCCAGATGTTCTTTGGCGGTGTTAGTCCATGTGAATCTGCTGTTTTGCGGATCATGTTCTATTTCCATCAGAATCGGAATTTCTTCCGGCCTGTATCTTTCGATTATCAGTCTGTCTGTAATTATCATGTGGCCACCTCATTTCTTATGGGAAAAAATATCCCGGAGTACCCTTTCTAACATTGGTATTCTGTGATTTTATGGAAAAACGGCAGCCCTGTTTGAACAAAGCTGCCTTACCAGTCTTATTTTAAATTGTCTAAAACTCTTACCATATCTATAAATACACCATATCCGGTCTGAGTCGTCTCAAGTCCGTACTGGAGCATGGTAAGCTTACCCATCAGATCAGTATAAAGTGAAACCACTGCCACCAGATTTTCATCTGCAAAGACATCGTTGGCCGGTATTTCCTCCGGAGCTACCTTTCCGGTAACTTTTCCGTTTTCATCTTTTTCTCCTCTGCACATGAGTTTTATTACATTTCCTCTTGCAGCTGCCGCATCTATATCTTCTTTTGTAACTTCCTCAATACCGGTTCTGTCTATCATGTCAGGAGTGATTCCTGCATCCATGAGAACATTGAGCAGTACTGTCAGTTTGGCAGTCGCATCCCAGCCTTTAGTATCCATAGAAACATCTGCTTCCATAAATCCCTGTTCTCTTCCTGTCCTGAGGATCTCATCCATCGGTACTCCTTTGGTCATCTCCTTCAGAATGTAATTTGTAGTGGCATTGAAAATTCCTTCCACCTTATCTATCTTGCAGTACTGCAGACAGTTGTCAGCCATGTTGAATACAGGTGTTCCTGCCATTACAGTAGTTTCAAAGAAAAAGCACACGCCCTTTTCCTTTGCCAGATCTCTCAGTTCTCTGTAATACCATGCAAGAGGTCCTTTGTTAGCCGATACGGCGTGTTTTCCTCTTGAAAGAGCCTTTCTTATATGATCTGCCGCCGGAAGACCCGTTTCTATGTTCAGCGGTGTCAGTTCAAGCACCACGTCGTAATCGACATTTTCTACCACGTCCATTGATGTCATGGTACTGTATATGGGAGAATCCTTGTCAAATCTTCCTTCTTCTTCCAACTGACGTGTAGCTTCTTTAAGATCTATGCCATCCATGCAATAAAGAGATCCTCTTGAACCTGTGGTAATTGCAACCACCTTTACATCGTAGCCGGTTTTCTTCATTATATCATCATGAGTCTGGTTTAATATCCTTGCAAAAGCCTTTCCTGCTATACCATAACCCAGCATTGCTACTGAAAACTGTTTCATCTTATATTCCTATCCTCTCTTTTTTACAAGTTCAATAGCCTCTTTTCCACAGGCCATTTCTATTTCAGCACAGACGATTAAAGCGTCTTTAGCTTCTTTACTCATTATTTCTTCATATCTGTCCATATCTGAAGAACAGAATTTTTCGCACAATGCTCTGAAAGCTTCTTTCCTCTCATCTTCGTTTTCCACGATATACGCCTTGCAAAAAGCCTGCGCGCTTCTGAAATAGGTAGTGTACTCCCTTGATACCACGTCATTCTTTTCTATAAAAGTGAATGATACCTTCGGTTCATTTTTTATGGCGTCGATCTTATGACCATCTTTTGCACTGTGGAAATATAGCTTGTTTCCTACCAGTACATGATTCACAGGTACAGTATACGGATATCCTCCGTCACCTATCACTCCCATGACACAATCTGCGGTGCTTCTGATGATTTCGTATGTCTGTCCATCAGTAAGTTTCTGCCTTTTTCTGCGCATTTCTCTAAACATGTCTTCACCTCTCCTTGCATGCACATTAAAGCTGTTTTTTATTATCATAACATCACGTAAAAACCAAGTCAACGCAAATTCTAACAACCTTATATTAGCTCTGTAGGTTTACAATAGATGTGAGACTTAAGTAGTAGAAAAAAGCGATTGAGTCCATTAGAATGGTTTTACCACAAATCATCTAAA
>CASFMJ010000051.1 GCA_949295785.1 uncultured Bacillota bacterium
AAGAGATACTAAGAATGATAAAGGATAGTATCACAAGGGTGTAAGACTAAATTCAGCAAGGACGGGAATTTAAATTTTCATTTAAGGTCAACAAGATAAGAAAGGTTCTAATAGTTGTAATTTAAGGAAAAATAGTATATAATAATTACATATGTCTCTAATTTAAGGAGGAAGAATAGTGCGAAAGTTTAACTTCTTTTGTTCACTTGTTCTTGTTTTAACCACAACCATAATGATAATTACTGCAGGCCAGAATCTGGTTATGAGGACTTCAGCCGGGTATACTTATTATTTCAACGATACAGGAGTTGTATCAAAGATTTCAGACAAATATACCAATTCACAGATGTCAAAAGAAATAACCGCTTTTATGAACTCATGGAGACCTGATGAGTTTCAGGTATATGAGGATACAGGATATGATCTTGAGGGCATATTTGGAAAACATGACAGCGACAATATGCTTGCCGTTAAGAAGATGGCAGATATAAGCATAGTCCTGTTTGCTGTAAGTACGATAATTACTGCGGCCATATATATATACTTTATCAGAAATGATTTTAAGCTGGTATTGCGGAAACGGGTGGCTGCCACAGGCATCCTTACATTGATCATCTGCATTGTAGAGGTTATACTGCTGAAAACTGACTGGGGGATAACTTTCCTCATGAATGTGGCAGGCATTGAAACTTTGCCATCATATTCAGCACTTAAAAGCCTGTTGGGCGGAGATTTTGCAGCAATGGCAGGCATATTCCTTTTGCTGTATACTGCAGTGATCCTGATAGGTGTAATATATTTAACTATGACATTGACAAAAAAGCCAAGGATATTTTATTAGAGGGAGAAACAGTATGATATTTGTTCATTTGGCAAGAGGCTTTGAAGAAACAGAGGCTGTAACGGTTCTTGATATTCTGCGACGTGCAGATCTGGATGCTCATTTTGTATCGCTGGGAGCTTTCAGACAGGTTATCGGAGCTCATGGGATAATGGTAGAAGCCGATTACAGATATGAAGAGGTAGATTACGGCTGCTGTGAGATGATGGTGCTCCCAGGTGGAATGGACGGAACGAAGGCTCTGTCAATTCACAAAGGAATAAGGCGTCAGCTTCTTAATTTTGCACGGGACGGAAAAGGAATTGCGGCTATATGTGCGGCTCCCACAATACTCGGTGAACTTGGTATTCTGGATGGCAGAAGAGCTACCGTATATCCTGGAATGGAAGATCAGCTGATAGGAGCAAAATACATAGAAGATGATGTGGTAAGAGATATAAATATTATTACAGGCAGGGGTCCGGCAGCGGCTATGGATTTTGCCTTATCGATAGTTGAATTTTTTAAAGGAAAGGAAAAGGCAGATGAGCTTGCTGCTGATCTGCTGATAATATAAATGAGTTTTAAGACTGATCTTCATATACATTCATGGTATTCAGACGGCACAATGAGTCCGGAAGAAATAGTGGAAAAATATGTTCAGGATAAATACGACATGATTGCATTGACGGATCATGAAGTCATTGCAGGTATAAAAGAAGCCGAAGAAGCAGGCAAGGAGAAAAATCTCCGTGTCATACCGGGTATAGAAATAGCAACACTTTATAAAGGTATAGAATTACATATACTGGGTTATTATTTTAATATGGAAGATGAGCCTATGCTGAAAATGCTGGACGAACTTGCAGAAGAAAGAAAGCTCCGCAATATCAGATTACTGAAAGTTTTAAATGACATGGGGTGTGATCTGGCTTTTTCTGATTTATTACAGCGACCTGACCAGAAATATATAGGCAAACCAAACTTTGCAAGAGCTATGGTAAAAAAAGGATACATATCATCAGTAAAAGATGCCTTTGAACCCGGAAAGTATCTGGAATCAGAAGCAGCAAAGAAAGCAGAAAGAGTCAAGCCCGATTCAGTGCAGATAATAGAACTGATAAATAATGCAGGAGGTATGGCAGTGCTTGCGCACCCTGCAAAGATAAAGGGAATTGGAAAAAGAGGAACGCCTGAGTTTATGAAAGGACTGGATGACCTTTTGAGAGAACTGAAGAAAAACGGTCTTAAAGGACTTGAATGTATATATCCCGGATATAGCGATGAAGAAAGATTGTCATTCATAGATAAAGCAGCGAAATATCACCTTCATATAACTGAAGGATCAGATTTTCATGGCGAATAATAAACAAGAGTATCTGTTATTTCTATAATCACAAATTAATAACAAGAGGCAGAGGAGATTGAGACGCGTTGATACAAAGGCACAGCCTTCGTTTTGACGTGTTTTTTGTTTGTCCTAAATAAGGAGGTAAAGAAATGTATGATGTGGCTATCATAGGTGCAGGTATTGTGGGGGCTATGACAGCAAGAAAACTTACTTCATATGATGCGAAGATTGTTATACTCGAAAAAGAGCAGGATGTGGCTATGGGACAGTCCAAAGCCAACAGTGGCATAGTTCATGCAGGATTCGATCCCATACCGGGGAGCCTGAAAGCGAAGCTCAATGTAAAAGGCAACAGTATGATGGAGAAGACGGCAGAGGAACTGGGTGTAAAATTCAGAAGAAACGGTTCCATCATAGTCGCATTCAGTGAAGAAGATGTTAAGATACTGCAGAAACTATATAAAAGGGGAATAGAAAACGGTGTACCCGGTCTTAAAATCATCAGCGGAGAAGAAGCACGCAGAAAAGAAAAAAATCTGTCGGAAAATGTCTGTGCAGCTTTGTACGCACCGACAGGTGGCGTAGTATGCCCTTACGAACTGACTATAGAAGCAGTGGGAAATGCCATGGATAACGGTGCTGACCTGATAAGGCAGTTTTGTGTAGCTGCCATAGAAAAAAAGAAAGATTACTTTGTGTTAAAAAGCAGCAACGGTGAAGAGGTAAAAACCCGCTATGTGGTAAACTGTGCAGGTGTATATTCTGACAGGATTGCTGCCATGATAGGCGATGAATCTTTTTCCATAACACCGAGAGCAGGAGAATACATGCTGCTGGACAAGGACGCATATGAGCTTACAGAAGCCACAATATTCAAGGTACCGGATAAAATGGGCAAGGGTGTGCTTGCGACAAGGACCGTAGACGGAAATATACTTCTGGGACCTACTTCTGTTGACAGAGAAGATAAAACTGATGATTCTGTCACAGATAAAGGTCTTGATACAATTAAAGAAAAAGAAATGATGTTTTTCAATAATATACCTTTTGATAAGGTGATAACCCAGTTTACCGGAATACGGGCACACGGGGACAAAGGAGATTTTATAATAGACAGTCCTGTTGAAGGCTTTATAAACGCAGCAGGCATAGGATCTCCCGGTCTGACGGCTGCTCCTGCCATAGCGATAGAGATAGAAAATCTTTTAAAACATGCCGGTTTCGATGCCATACCAAATGACGATTTCAATCCCTGCAGAGAAAAGCCTCCCATATTCAGAGATTGCACAACAGAAGAGAAAAACATTCTGATTCAAGAAGAACCATCATATGGGAATATAGTCTGCAGATGTGAACAGGTTACTGAAGCTGAAATAAGACAGGCTATAAGAAGAAATCCCCAAGCATTGGACATAGACGGAATAAAAAGAAGGACAAGGAGCGGTATGGGACGATGTCAGGGAGGCTTCTGCATGCCGCAGGTGCTTGAAATCCTTGCAGATGAACTTGATAAGAAACCTGAAGAAATAACGAAAAAGGGAGAGAATTCCACGGTTCTTTACGGAAAGATAAAAGGAGGCACAGCAGTATGATATATGCCGATGTAATGGTTATAGGCGGCGGTCCTGCCGGAATGAGCGCTGCCATCGCAGCAAAAAAAGCCGGGGCAGAAAAAGTTCTGCTTGCAGAAAGAGACGAAACTCTTGGTGGTATATTGCAGCAATGTATTCACAATGGATTTGGCCTTCACAGATTCGGTGAGGAACTTACGGGCCCTGAATACGGACAGCGATATGAGAATTTGACAAAAGAAGCAGGTGTTGAAATACTCACATCTACATCGGTAACTGATATTTCATCGGATAGAATCGTCACATGCGTCAGTCCCAAAGGATGCTTCAGAATAAAAGCTGCAGCAGTGGTACTTGCTATGGGATGCAGGGAAAGACCCAGAGGAGCACTTAATATGGCAGGAGGAAGGCCGGCCGGGGTGATGACTGCCGGAACGGCTCAGAAGTTTGTTAATATAAAAGGTTATCTTCCCGGAAAAAAGGTCGTGATTCTTGGTTCAGGTGATATAGGACTTATTATGGCAAGACGCATGACTCTTGAAGGCGCTCAGGTCAAGGCAGTGTGTGAAATCATGGAAGATTCGGGAGGACTGACAAGAAATATTGTTCAATGCCTCAGAGATTTTGACATACCGCTGAAACTCAGACATACAGTAACAAAAATACATGGCAGAGACCGGGTGGAAGGAGTAACTGTTGCCAGAGTTGATGATAATATGAGACCGGTGCCGGGAAGCGAAGCTTTTATACAATGTGATACTCTTATGCTGTCAGTGGGGCTGATACCGGAAAATGAACTCAGCAAGGGCGCAGGTGTAAATCTTGATAAAAAAACAAAAGGTCCGTCAGTCAGTGAAAACATGCAGACAAGTGTAGCGGGCATATTTGCATGCGGAAATGTGGTAAAGGTACATGAGCTGGTGGATTTTGTGTCTTGGGAGGGAGAGATAGCCGGATATTCAGCAGCATGTTTTGCCCTTGGAAAACCTGATGCAGTAATCAGAAAAAACAGAAAGCATATTTCGGAAAAAAAGGGAGTAAAACATATATGCAATGACTCCGTAATATGCACAGTATGTCCTGTGGGCTGCAGCATAACAGTAAAAAAAGAAGACGCTTCGTTTTCAGTAACAGGTAACAGTTGCAAGAGAGGATATGAATATGCCGTAAAAGAAATCACTTCGCCTGTAAGGACTATTACTACAGTAATGTGTACTTCTTGCGGTATTATGGTTCCTGTAAGGACCAGCAAGCCTGTGCCAAAAGATAAGATTTATGAATGCATGAAAATTATTTCTGAAAAGACCTTGATGTTGCCAATCTCATCCGGAGATATTATAATAGAAAATATAGGAGGAACAGGTGCAGATGTAATCTGCAGCAGAACCTTCAAAAATAATGGACAGGAGATGAGTGAGAGATGTCTGTATTCAGCAGCAGAAAAGTTGCCGCAGCAGTCCGGACCAGAGAAGATTTTGAAATAGCACTTACATCTGAAGTAGATGTGATATTCCTGCTTTATTCAAGCATTATGAATATCAAAAATTATATCGACAGATGCCATAAGGCAGGAAAGATTATTTTTATCCATATGGACTTTGTAGAAGGTGTGGGAAAAGACAGGGCCGGACTTCAGTTTCTTAAACAACTGGGAGCTGACGGCATATTGACCACAAAAACAAATATGATAAGACCGGCAAAAGATCTGGGACTTGTTACAGTTCAGAGGTTTTTCATAGTTGATTCCCATTCTGTGGACACAGCGGTTGAATCTATCAGAATAGCAAAACCGGATGTGGTGGAGATAATGCCGGGAGTGGTATGTAAAAAAATCAGAGAATTTGCGCAAAAGGTGTCTAACGACATCCTGGCAGGCGGCCTGGTGGAATTTAAAGAGGATGTGGATGAGGCCATAGCGGCAGGTGCCACAGCGGTATCGACAGCCAACAGGGAACTTTGGAATTACAGATAAAAAACGGAGGGAAATATGAAAATAAAATTTTGCGGAGCATCGACAGGAGTAACAGGTTCATGCCATCTGATAACGACAGAAAAGCATAAACTCCTTCTGGATTGCGGTCAGTTTCAGGGAGGAAAGGCAATGGATAAGATGAACAGTGAACCTTTTCCCTTTGATCCTGCTGAAATTGAATGTGTAGTGCTGAGTCATGCCCATATAGACCATTGCGGAAGATTGCCCCTTCTTGTAAAAAGAGGTTTCAAAGGTAATATATACTGCACAGATGCGACAGCAGATCTGCTTGATGTAATGTTAAAGGACAGCGCTTACATTCATGAAAAAGATGCTGAATGGCAGAGTAAGAAAAATGCCAGAACAGGTAAACCTCCTGTGGAACCTTTGTATGATATAGGAGATGCGGAAGATGCTCTTAAACTGGTGAAACCTGTGCTTTATGACCAGCTTATCGAGCTGAATCCGGAGATAAGCATAGTGTTCAATGATGCCGGTCATATCCTCGGCTCGGCCATAACCGAACTGTGGGTGACAGAAGGTGAAAATACTTCCAAGATAGTTTTCTCCGGAGACCTGGGAGTTATAAACAGGCCAATTCTCAGAGACCCTGTCAAGATAAAAAAGGCAGATTATGTGATAATGGAGTCAACTTACGGAAACCGGCTTCATCCGGCCAATTCAACCAGTATAGATGAACTTATCAACATAACTCTGGCTACAGTTAAAAGAGGCGGAAGTGTGATAATACCTTCGTTTGCGGTTGGAAGAACGCAGGAACTCATATATCAGTTCAATATGTTTTATGAACAGCACCCTGAATACAGAAAGCAGCTGGAAAACGTGAATGTTTATATTGACAGTCCCATGGCAACTACCGCTACAGAAGTATTTAAGCGAAATGCGCAGGTATTTGACGAGGAAACAAAAAATTATATACTAAGCGGCGATAATCCTCTGGACTTTAAAAATCTGAAATTCACAAGAAATACTGCGGATTCACAGATGCTTAATAATGATAAGACACCTAAAATAATAATATCCGCCAGCGGCATGTGTGAAGCAGGCCGCATACGCCATCACCTCAAGCATAACCTCTGGGACAGCAGAAACAGTATAGTCTTTGTCGGATACCAGGCTGAAGGAACATTGGGAAGAATGCTGGTTGAGGGGGCCAAAGAGATAAAACTTTTCGGAGAGACTATTGTGGTAAAAGCCGAAATACATAATCTTGAAGGATTTTCAGGCCATGCAGATCAGGCGGGGCTGCTTGACTGGGTAAGCGGCTTTAGAACAGAGCCCAAACAGATTTTCCTTGTTCACGGTGAAACCGATTCAAAAAAAGATTTTGCAGCTATAATTGGGGAAAAGTTCGGGTTCCATCCTGTGGTTGTAATGGAAAATTCCGAATTTGAACTTGAGACAGGTAAGCTTCTCAGCAAAGAAGATGTGATCATGGACGCAATGGATGAAGAAGGAGTAGAGGAGCTTAAAGATAAGATAACTGATGTCAGGATTGAACTGGACAGTGTGCTTTCTACGGCTAAGGGAGTGGTAGAAGGGAAAATTTCACCGGACAAGCTGAGGCAGATAAATAATATAATCCTTGAACTGGAGAAGGCTTCAGCCAATCTTGGCTCATCCATAACAGCAGAGGACAGAAGCAGTCTGCCTCTCAGTCAGCAGAATAAGCAGGAAGATCAGATATAAAAGGAGCAAGAAATGGACAGGGTAATCGTCATAGGTATTGCCGGAGGCACAGGTTCAGGCAAAAGCACAATGATAAGAAAGATAAAAGAAGAATTCTGTGATGAGATAACCATTCTCAGCCATGATTTTTACTACAAAGAGCACAGCGATATCCCATTTGAAGAAAGAAAAAAGCTTAATTATGACCATCCTGATTCTTTCGATACAGATCTTATGATATCTCATATAAAAGATCTGATACAGTGGAAAAAAATAGAAAGACCTGTATATGATTTTACAATACATAACAGGATAAATGAGACCGTGCCGGTAAATCCCGCAAAAGTCATCATAGTTGAAGGAATCCTGATATTTGAGAATAAAGAACTGAGAGATCTGTTTGATATTAAGGTGTTTATCGACACTGATGCTGATGTGAGAATCATACGCAGAATACTGCGTGATGTCAGGGAACGTGGAAGAACCCTTGACTCAGTGGTAAATCAGTATCTGACTACTGTAAAGCTTATGCATGAACAGTTTGTTGAGCCCAGCAAAAAATATGCAGATATTATTGTACCTGAAGGAGGTTATAATATGGTTGCCCTTGAGATGCTCAATGAGAGAATACATGCATTGCTGAAATAAAAAATCTGTATTATAGTATCATATGCATAAGAAAATCTGAAACAGGAGATCACATTTACATATATTGTTTATGTGATCTTTTTTTTATAAATTTCTATTTGCATTGCTGTATATTCCCTGTAAAAGTTATTCTAATATGAGTAAATGCAATACAGTAAAAAACCGAATATCAACAGCAAAATCATTGTTTTTGCGTCAAAATGAGACGACTCATTGCGAAACCGTTATATATATGATACATCTTGGGTTACAGGAGGGGATTAAAATGAAAGACTATCAGCAAAAGAAAATGAAGGAATTTGTATTACCTGATACAGTTTACAGACAGGCTTTATGGGCCATAAGAGACATGCCGAGAATAATGAAAGAGATAGAGGAACTCCAGGAAATTTCACTTCCCGCAGGTACCGCTGTGCATGAACCTCAGATAAGAGGCATGTATTCTGACAGAACAGGGAAAACAGCAGTCAGACTTGCAACTCTTTCTGCTAAGACTGCAGCTATAGAGAGTGCTTTTGTCTCTGTACCCGAAAAGTACAGAGAAGGGATAAGAGACAAGCTTTTTTACGGTATACCATATGGTGACGACTACCATCCTAATACGTGGAAAAAGTGGCAGCAGGTATATATATATAACGTTGCGAGAAAGTTGGATCTGTGATAAAAATAAAAAATATTCAGCTAATTGTGCTGAAAGTAAAGTAAAAGAGTGCTATCATGATACTGTAAAAAAATTACATAAAGGAGGTGCAGGTTGAAAAAAAAGATAGTCGGATCTGTTATGATAGCTATAACTCTGGTGTCTGTAATGGTATGGGAATTATGGGGGAGAGAAAACATATACTACAGATCAGTCATAACAATGAGAGAAGATATTCAGGCTCATACTGTTGTAACAGCCGAAGATTTTAAGACCATAAAAGTCGAAAATCCGTCCGATGATGCGCTTACAGAAGATGACGTAAATACTCTGGTCGGAATGGAAACATCCCAGTTTATTGCTGAGGGAACTGAACTTAGAAAAGAGTATTTTTCTCCATCTTCCTTTGTTACAGGGGGCAAAAGCGGCAGAGCATTGATGGCAATTTCCGGGCAGTGGCTGCTGTCTTATCCACAGTCTTTGAAAAGAGGTGATAGAGTAAGGATATATAATGGTACCGTAAGACTGGTGGAGGGTGTGGTAGCCCATGCGAAAGACAGCGGAGGACAGGAAGTGGTATTTGGCGATAAACAGAGAATGTCTTCGTCAGGCATTCTGAGTTACATAGAGATTATTGCAGAAGAAGATAAGCTGGTGGAAGTATCAAGACTTGCAGGTCAGGGCGCAAGGCTGACACTGACGACTGACAGATAGGGGGAAGAGAAAATGAATCAGAGTAAAGATTTCAGCAGGTTTTTTGATCTATGCAGAAACATAGAAGAAATATTTGATCGGGAATGGCGGGAAGCAGATGAATCGGAAAAACAGCGCAGGCTTGAAACAGAAAAAAGAGCAATAATGGGATATCGCCCTGAAACTGATTTTTATGTAAACAGGATAAGAGAGATTCTGTCAAAGATAGCAGAATATGATCGGGTAGAATTACCGCCTTGGTATAATAATCTTCCACAGGCGATATTTGCCGAATTATATGGTCTTGCCGGACTTTCGCCGTGGGCATATGACGAAACAGATGAATATAAAAATTCTTCGTCGGCAAAACTTATAGGTGAAAAGCTTTACTGTCTGATTGACGGCAAGTCACAGCTGCAGCCTCAGACCATATCATCGGACAGGAGAAAGCAGCTTAAAAGAGCCTTGCTAATGTCAACGCCGAAGGAACGAACAGAAAAGGGGTTTCACGAGGTATATCTTCGTAACGGCATACGTATAACCATATATTCGGGCGATCGCACAAAGGAAGAACAGGATATAATGGTTTTCAGGAAATATATTATGAAAGAAATGACTTTTGAGAAAATGGCGCAGCTTGGGACTATTCCACCTGACAGTGTGGAACTGTTTAAGACTATGGTAAGAATTGGATTCAATGTCATTTTTTCAGGACAGGTAAGAGCCGGAAAAACTGCTTTCATGCAGACATGGCAGAGGTATGAAGATCCGACACTTGAAGGTCTGGCCATTTCTACAGATCCGGAAACACCTTGGCACATGATTATGCCGGATGTTCCCATAATGCAGCTTGTAGCGGACGGCGATGATCTGGCAGTGATATCAAAATCACTGCTAAGAGGAGATAATGATTATGTGCTGCTTGAGGAGATGAGAGATGCGGCGGCCTTTAAACTGGCAATTGATATCACATCAATAGGCACTTGCAGAAGTAAGGCAACTATACATTCGGGAAATCCTCAGGATATACCATATAAAATGGCTGCGGCTGTGGCTGGTGAATACAGGTTAGATATAAACCCTGTGATAGCACAGATTTTCCGCAATTTTCATTTTGTTTTTCAGTTATATCAGATTCCTTCAGACAGGAGTAAAAAAAAGCTTAAATCCATTTCTGAATTCAGATATGATCCATCTGCAGATGAGGTATCGGTACATACCATATGTAAATATGACGAGAACTCAAAAAAATGGCGGTGGAAATGTGATATAGGGGAGGAAAAAAAAGATATGGGAAAACTTCAGCCTGATGAATTTAAACAAATGGAGGAAATTTTAAAAATGCTGGAAAAAAGAAATCCGATAAGAGAAAATACTGTGGTCTACCCCAGATATTATAAGGGAAGAGGTGAAAAAGAAATTGATCATTGAAACAATGATGGTTTTGTCGCTTCTCACGGGAGCAGCAGTTTTTTTCTGGCAGGAAATAATGTGTATTTCGGGATGGTCAACGTTAAAACTCAAGGAGAAAATCATAGATAAAACAAACAGTTCACCTGAAAGAACTCCGGATCTTAATGAAAGCATCAGGCGAATGATCAATATAACTTTTGGGACTGATGAAAAATGGACGGTCCTGCTGTTCTGGGCAGTGACATTTGTACCGGCCATAGCTGCTCTTTATTTTATGGCTGGCAGACTGCCCATAACCATAACTATCTGTGCAGTGGCATTTTTTGCTGCTGTTCCACTGCTTGCGATACTGGCAAGATTAAACAGATTAAGGAGAAAGAGTTCAAGAGAAGGTTTGATACTTTTGACAGAACTTTTAGATAATTATAAAATAAACTATTTCAATATACAGCAGGCATTGGAGGTAACTGCGGCTAATATTGAAGAAGCTCCCAATTGCAGGAGGCTTCTTTTTGATTTATCAAAAGGTCTTAATACAGCCAGCGGCAATAGGGATATAAAAAGGTTGCTGGATGACTTCAAATTTGCTGTGGATACTTCTTGGGCAGGTATACTTGCAGATAATATGTACTTTGCTCTTACATCAGGGATAAGAATTACAGAAGCAATGGAAGATCTGATAAAGACACTGGCAAAAGCAGCTGAGGCAGAAGAAATGGCATCAAGAGAAAATAACGAGTCAGGTCTGATTATAAGATACATGGTGCCTGCATGTTATTTTCTTACATTAATAGGCGGAATAAAATATTTCGGTCTTTCTCTGGAAAAATTTATTTATTATCAGTTCGGCACCGAAGCAGGGCTGATGTGGTTTACCATATCGGCAGTAACCTATGGTGCTGCCATATGTATAAGAAGTTTTCTTGCTGTAAAAAAACTGGATCTTTAAAGAAAGGGTGAAAAATGTCAGAAAAAACTTTATTTATGCTTATGGCTCTGTTATACATTTACGGAGCCGTGATGATATATCATGACGATATTATAAAGATTCTTCCTGAGAAAAAAATATCTGAAATATCACGCAGAAGCAGCGGTATAATTATAAAATTTATAATGAAAAAGAAAAAAGAAATACCAGAGCGCGAACTTTTGAAAAGCAGCATAATCTTAAAAAACCTTTCTCTTGTAAGAAAAGGAACCCCAATGTCGGCAGATTACATATATGAAAAACTGATGGAAAACAGTGGATATCTGAGGCCTATGTACAGTCAGATGATTACTCTGTATAGAAACGGTAGAGATGAAGAAGCCTTTAAGGTACCCTCAGAAGTGATAGGTACAAAGACAGCAAGGAATTTTGCAGCAATTCTTTCAAAGCTGGATAGGCTGGATCCGTCAGAACTGATTGAGCAGATGAACGTGTTCCAGTCATCAATTGCTGAAAGGCAGATAACAGTAACTGTAAGGAAAAATCAGAGAAATAGTATAATTATGACTGCTGCAGCAGCTGTTTCAGTGTTTGCACTTCTTATAAATTTTACGGTGGTGGTTGTATTTATGAACAGCATTGAAATGTTATCAAAAGTATTTATTTGAAGCCTGCAAATAAAAAGTCAAGGCTAAATTGAAAGAACTTTGAAAATTTTATACAGGTTGCAAAAGGGTATCAAAATAAGACCAC
>CASFMJ010000052.1 GCA_949295785.1 uncultured Bacillota bacterium
GGAATTTCACTGACAGCATAATCCAGAACTTTTCGAACCTGATTTACAGGAGAAACCGCCATTGGCGGCCCGTAGGTGTAACCCCATCAATGATAAATGTCAATTTTTTTGTTGAAATTTCAATATTTCCACTTGACTTATCACGCAATGCGTGGTATAATATAATTAAAGATAAGGAAAGGAGGAAAACACATGAATGAGTAAGAAAAAGAAAAAGCCTACCAAAGTTGATTATAAAGTGATAGCAATTCAAGCTCTGGTAGACTTAACAGTCGGAACACTGGTTGCGATTATCGCCAAATACATAATCTAATCAGCGGGGGCGAAAGCCCCCAGTTCCTACACTTAATATACAACTAAAACCGTCATGTGTCAAATGTTATGAAAAGTTTACTTTACTACCTTGCCCTTGCATTGATTGCTATGGGTATCACAAAATTGTGTTACGCAGCTATACTTTATTTCAAGGAGAAAAGAAAAAATGGAAAGCAAGATTAAAGAAGCTCGTAAAGCCGCCGGACTCACGCAAGCAAAAGTCTTTGAACTTTTGGGCATTCCTGCCCGCACACTGCAAGATTGGGAGAGCGGAAGGCGGCATCCTGCTCCGTGGCTCGAAGCTATGGTCGTTCGTGAGATAGAGAGAGTGGCAAAAATTGAGGAAAGCCGGGGTTGATATGCCCCGGCTAAACAATGTATATTTAATGCTATTTATCTCTTTTCTTTAAATCTTCCTTTATGAGATTTTCAATATAGTTGCTTAATGATCTTCCGTCTTCTTCGGCTGCTCTTTGGGCGGCAGCTTTTAATGATGCCTGAATCTTCATATTCAACCTATCATTTCTTTTTTCTTTTTCCATTTTCATTTCCTCCGTATCGAAATAATTATACTGATAATTGACAATGTGATACTGATTCCAAGCAGTACATATATGAGTTTTTCCATAATTGGGCGGGTAATTTACTGGGGAGAAGTTCTCCCCAGTGTTTAAGTATTGACTTTTAGTAGCAGGAGTGCTACTATTAAGTTGATGATGGAAGTAAGAAGATTTATTAACGTTGCTGCGTTTTCTTTATTCTTTTTACTTCTTTTTTTATTACCCACTCTCTCACCTCCTTCCTTGATTATATTATACCAAAAGGTGCGTACTTTGTCAACATCTTTTTGATTTATTTCGTTGAAATTTCAACATTTCCATTTGATGCACTACTATGTATCTTGAAGCTACAATTAATCATGAGATAGGGTGAACAATTAAAAAGCCGGGGTCGATGTTCCCCAGCTTTCTTATATGAGTACATACAAACGGTTATAATGCTCATGTCATAATTATAAAGCACCCGCTTCATCCCATCAATTTTATACATAATGTCATTTCTTTATTCTTGCAGAAAACTCCCTTTGTTCTAACTCAAGAGTAATGGATGAGAGTTCATCTTCCAAAGCTTTTCGTCTATCTTTATCTATGTCATTATTTTGTAATTCATTTATGCATTTTTCTTTCATTTCCATTAATTCCGTTCTTGATAATGGCATAATCTCTTCTCCTTTTTTTTTGGTTATCAAATTATAGATTCCTGACCAATTACCTACAGTCCATCACTAAGAAGAAGAATGTCCCGCATACCGTCTATATATCCAGTTCCATAGGTTAAATCAATTAAGTAGCTCAAATCTTCTTTCAGTTTCTCATCTAACTCATTATATATGTCTTTATACAGTTTTTCAATTTTTTCGGGATATTTATCCATCGCAGATCCTTTTCTTGCAGTTATCTTTTCCATAAAGTGCCTCCTCAATTTTTCTTATCATATCATATTGTGAATATATACACAATATTTTTATAACATCACGGCCAATATAATGGGTACAGGGATGGTGATGCAAAACATGATAGATTACGGACCTTTATGGGTGACTTTAAAAAAGAAGGGTATCTCTCAATACTATTTACTGCAACATGGTATAGATAATAAGACCTTAGACAGGTTAAAAAAGAACGGTAATATTACACTGCTCACTTTGGAAAAGTTGTGTGATATTATAGACTGCACTCCAAACGATATTATTTCTTTCAAAAAATAGTAATAGCCAGGACAACCAATGCCCCGGCTTTTCTTTATGCAAATGTCACATATTTACTTGTAATCGTAATCCAACCATATCCGTTAATGTATCCCCTTGTTCCGTCCTGGCTAATACGGGATACAATGTATGTAACATCTTTTTTTAAAGTGCCCTTTTTCTTTGATGATAAAAGCGGAGTCTCCCGGTAAATCAGTTTGCCTTTTGTCTTGACTCTTACAGTGTCTGTAAAATCAATCACTTTTGCAAATTTCGTGCTGATTGTTACCCAACCGGTGCCGCTTATATAACCTCTTGTGCCATTGCTAGCTGTTTTGGTTACTCTGTACACTCCATTTTCTGACAACGTGCCAACCTTTGAAGAAGTCAGACTGTATCCTTTTCTAATGAGCAGATCCATCTTTGGCTTTATCAAGAAGTTATCATCATAGGAAACATAGCACTTATTCACATCACGGACTCCACTAAATCCTGTTACGGTTGTTGTGCTTGAGTACTGCCACATATCATAACTTCCGCTGTATGTGACAACATTGTTATACTGTGCAAGCCACTTGCTCAGTCCGTCAACGTTTCCAATTTTGCTCGTAAACCATGATGTTGAAGCATATACGCCCGACATATAGCCCGCCTTTTCAAATTCTTCGCAGAAAGCCTTGCAGGCTGCAGCCAAATTTGCCTTGCTTGCCGTACCGGATGTGGCATTGTCTTCCATATCGATGAATACAGGCATGCTCAAGGCTTTTCCTTGCAGCAGATCTAGACAGTATTTTGCCTCGGCTCTGCCCTCCGCGGCATTGCGTGCGTTAGAGTAAAAATATGCGCCGATGCGAAGCTTCGCAGTGTTTGCGTTTTTGTAGTTGTGCTCAAAGGTGCTGTCGGGATATTTCAAACCGCCGTCGGCATAGCCGATGCGGGCGATGAGAAAATTCCAGCCCGCATTTTTAAATTTTTTGAAGGATGAAAGTGACGGTTTTCCCTGCCAGTAGGACGCGTCAATACCTTTCATTTTTGCAGTGTTCATTGCTTATACCTCCCTACATGTAAAGCAATCGAAACGTCTCGCGCCCTTTTGGCGTGACTAAGGTCTGTGTTCCGCTCCAGTTGGTCTTTTCGTTATATGTCTCTTTAAGCTCAAAAAGTCCATTATTTTTGTCCGCATAAGGCATGATTTTCCCTCGTTTATCACGATATACATATTTCTTATCCAAAAGGAAGTTAATAAAATCCTTTTGTTTAATCCCCAGTTCTTTTGCCGTTTCTCGAAAATTGGTCAAGAGATTTCTATCGACCAGTTCATCAAAATACTCTGCTTTCGGCTGCATGATCTGTTTTTCTACCGTAAGCGCGGAGTTTGCCGCCTTAAGCGCCTTATTTTTGTCCTGTTCCTCTTTTAAAGCGGTACACAGTTTAATCATCGTGTCTGGATTTAAGATGACCTCTTCCAACTTTTCAGGAGTCATATATGCGCCATGCTTTCTGATAGATGGAAGGACTTCATCAAATACCCAGCTTTCAAACTTTTCAGCCGAAGGCAGCTTGCTGTGGGCGATAAGGCGGTAAAGGTCGCCTTCTGGAATAAAATTGATTTCCTGTTGTTTCCCACTGATAGGGGTAGAACGTTTCGTTATAGCCCTGCAATGGTCATTCACCGCCTTATTCGGATTAGTGTATCCCAATGCCTTAGCACAGTCACTTCCGCAAAACAGTACCTTTCCATTCTCTTCTATAGTTCTCACTTCTCCAAATTCTGTATTCTTAAAAATTTGTAATTTGTTCATCTTTCTTCTCCTTCCATAAAGTTCAGTAAGTCCAAAATCAATGCTGCTCCTTTGTCTGCCTGCCTTTCATATTCAGCGTGAAAAGGGCTATGAATCGTATCGCCTTCATGCAAATAGGCATGAGCCAATTCATGTGCTAACAAGTATTTCATATATTCCATGTCGTCTATTCCTTCACGCAGTCCGATATGATTTCCGTATAACAACCCATCATTAGCCTTAAGTGGTAATATACTGACCTTAAATCCTTGATTCTCTGCAAAAGCAAATAAATTCTCCATTTTAAAAACCTCCATTTTACAAAATTTACGTTTGCCAAAATAGAGGTTTGCAGATATAATATTTACAAACCTTTATTTTGGTTGGAGGAGTAACCAGTCGCTTTGGTCGGTGGACGGTTGCTCCTATTTTTTTAGTTCAGACTTTACTAATTGGATTCCTTTCATGATAGTATCTGTTCTTGATAATTTTAATTTATCTGCACATTCTTGAATATCTTGTGCTTCCTGTTCTGTCAATCTAAGATTCAGATTTATCTTTCGCGGATTCGCTTTAGGTGGTCTTCCTGTTCTTGGGCTCATATAATCACCTCACTTTTTGCCCTCGCAATAATTCTATTATAGCGCGTGCAAAAAGTCAAGAGGCGATCATCAATTATTCATTTTCCTTTCTTGGAGCAGTGTAGTCTAAAGCCTGTACGCTGTCACTCATACCTGCGGTGGTCGGGTCCTGCACAATGCCAAGCGCTACGAGCATATTAACTACCAGTCCAATAATCTGTGTCACGTTGTCCTCTGCTACAGGCGGCAC
>CASFMJ010000053.1 GCA_949295785.1 uncultured Bacillota bacterium
AGCATAACGCATCCTCCTTATGGTTGGGATTGGACACTTTAATTGTAATGGAGATTGTGCTTATGCTCAATTTTTTTTAATAAAAAAGTTGAGACAGCTGAATATTTTTTTCAGCCACCCCAACATTTATTATAGAGCCAGAAAAGGAAGGTGTCACCAAAGACAGTATCGTTTAATAATTGTAAGAAAAATTGCACTTATACGCAATTTTTATTTAAAAAGTTGAGATAGACGAATTTTTTTAAGAAACTCTAATATTTAATATATAATAAATTTGCAATAGGCTGTTGTTAATTCAGAGCAGTTGACTGATGATTAAAAGAGAAGTATAATAAAGTATCTATGTAATTTTGTCAACGATTGTAAAAGCTTATCTAAATATAGCTTAAAGAGTCACAGGCAGAGGAAAAGCACAGTAATTTGTCATACACAAGCAAGACAAATTTGGAACAGGGGGAAAAATATGGATTATAAATCATATATCAGTTCATCGAAATTAGCGAAGATTACGCTGGCACTTCTGATAGTAGAGATTATTTTATCTGCATACATAGTTATACAAGCCGCGTTATATCTGGGAACAGGCGCAGCAGTTATCGGAGCCATCTCCATTGTTGTAGTGTCAGGACTGTTGTGGCTGTGTCACTATAAAAAAGCAAAAGTATGCATTGGACTGGAGATAGTAGTTGCAATCATTCTTATAATCGGTATGATGGCTGTATTAAAAATAAACGGTCTGGCAGGTGACATCAGCCGAACAACAGAATATGAAACGGTACAGATTGTAGCGCTTAAGAATAGCGGAATAACAAAGGACAGTAATTTCAGTACATATACTCTCGGATATACTAACAGTGACGACGGTGCATATGATCGTTCCAGCAAAATGCTCGTTGAAAACGATAAAAAAGTCAAGGAGAGTAAACCTTACGAGACGACAGATGCACTTTATGAAGATTTATTATCATCAAAGACACATCTGATGGTTCTTACCAGCAATACCAGAAGCGATCTGTCCATTATAGATGAAGAATATGAGGACAAGATAGTAGTTCTGTTTGAAAAAAAATATGAAATAGGCCACGCTGAGCTTAAGGCAGTAGATATAACAAAAGAACCGTTTACCATATATCTTTGCGGAGCAGATCTTTCAGCGGGAGAAGATATAAACTCCACAGGCAGAGGTGATGTGAATATTCTGCTTACAGTGAACCCTAAGACCCAGCAGGTTAATATGCAGGTTATTCCAAGAGACACGTTTGTATATATACCCTGCAGAGGAGGAAACAGCAAACTCTCTTACAGCGGATGGTGGGGTGGAGTGCAGTCATCCATTGACAGCATTGAGGACAAATTTGATATTGAGATAAACTATTATGCCAAAATAAATTTCAACGGCCTCATCGACCTGGTAGATTCCCTTGGCGGAGTCACGGTCTACAGTCATTATACATACAGCTATCAGGGATACAGCTTTGTAGAGGGATACAACGAAGTTGACGGACAAAAGGCGCTGAGATTTGCACGCGCCAGAAAGATGCTGCCTCAGAATGAACTGTCAAGAGGCCAGCACCAGATGGAACTGATAAAGGGAATATTCAGAAAGTTTGCAGAAAACCCCACATATGAAAACAGTATGGCGGTTCTGGATTCACTGTCAAACAATTTTGTAACAAATTTACCAAAGAAAGATTATTATGATGCTTTCAAGCTGGTGCTTAAACTTTTACCGCAGCTCGAAAATATGGAAAATCATTCCATGGAAGGAACGTACAAGTGGCACTATGATGAGATAAGAGACGGATACTATCAGTATTACTTCTATCCCGATGAAGAAGAAATAAAGAGAGTCCACGACAGTATAAATGCAATAATTGAAGGTGAAGAGTAAGAACGAAGTTTTATAATATTGCAAAAAAAGGGCTCTATAATAAATGTTGGGGTGGCTGAAAAAAATGGCTCTATGTCAAATGTTGGGGTGGCTGAAAAAAATATTCAGCTGTCTCAACTTTTTTGATTAAAAAATAATTGAGCATAAGCACAATCTCCCTTACA
>CASFMJ010000054.1 GCA_949295785.1 uncultured Bacillota bacterium
AACTTGCAAGGGTTTTCATGTTTTTATGCAAAAGAAAGGAGCTATCGCTGTAGCTGACCTGATCAGTCAACTGTGCGACAGCCCCTTATTTATATTCTGTTAGAAAATTACCTACAGCCCCAGACCGAAGTTTTCTTTTACTCTTTTCATAGTCTTGCGGGCTATTTCATCAGCCTTTTCAGCTCCGTCTCTAAGGATAGTCATAAGCTCTTCTGAATGACGTATTTCTTCAAATCTTTCGCGTATAGGCGTAAGGGCATCCACAGTGACTTCCACAAGATCCTTTTTGAAATCTCCATAGCCTTTTCCTTCATATTTTTTCTCAAGATCTGCTACCGGTGTTTCTGACAATACACTGTATATATTCAAAAGATTACTGATACCGGGTTTGTTTTCTGTATCTAAACGTATTACACCGTCTGAGTCAGTTGTGGCTTTCATTATGGATTTTTTTATTTTTGACGGTTCGTCAAGAAGTGAAATTCTTGAATGAATATTTTCAGCACTTTTGCTCATCTTCTTTGAAGGATCATCCAGAGCCATTATCCGTGCACCTTCTTTGAGGAATCTGCCGTCGGGAACAACAAATGTCCCGGGATATTTACCGTTTACTCTTGTAGCAAGATCTCTGCAAAGCTCAATATGCTGTTTCTGGTCATTTCCTACCGGAACCACATCTGTATCGTAAAGCAGGATATCAGCTGCCATAAGTACAGGATAAGTAAATAATCCTGTTGGAGCTGATTCTTTATTTTTACTTTTATCTTTAAACTGGGTCATCCTGGACAACTCTCCCGTATATGAACTGCATGTAAGAACCCACGAAAGCTCTGCATGTCCTGGCACATCTGACTGCACGAAAACTATAGATTTTTCCGGATCTATTCCAACAGCAAGATAAAGTGCTGCCACATCAAGAATATGCTCTTTCAAGGCTTTTGGGTCCTGAGGAACCGTTATGGCATGCATGTCAACTATACAGTATATGCACTGATGGTCATCCTGAAGCTCAACAAACTGTTTCAAAGCTCCCAGATAATTTCCGATATGAATATTTCCTGTGGGCTGTACGCCTGAAAAAACTCTTTTCATTTAATGGCCTTCTTTCTTTACTTTTAAGTTTAATTATGATCTGTGCATTTCTTTTCTGAACTGTTCAACTATGCTTTTTTCGGCACGCGAAACAGTCATCTGTGAGACCCCCAGCTCTTTTGCGATGGCAGCCTGAGATCTGTTTTCGATGAATCTTTCTCTGAAAATATATCTGTAGTTTTCGCTGAGATTTTTAAGAACCTTGCTTACTATTTCGTTTATCTCTATCCTCTCATATCCCAGATCATCAAATCCTATATATTTTTCAAGGGGATTATCTTCGCTTTCTTCAGACCCGCCTGCAGATGCACTGTCAAGGGAATATGTCCCGTATGCCTTTGAACTCTCAAGTGCCTGCATTATCTGCTCGTGGGTAAAGCCTGTCGCTTCTGAGATTTCATCAATACTTGGTGATCTTCCCAGCTTTGACGAAAGCTCGCTCCTTACTTCCTGAACCTTAGTTGCAATTTCTTTAAGGCGCCTTGGTACTTTAAGGCTCCACTGCTTGTCCCTGAAGTATTTTTTTATTTCCCCTAATATAGTAGGAGTAGCAAAACTCTTAAACTCGTATCCTTTTGATATATCGAACCTTTCGACAGCGGAAACAAGTGCAAGCGCTCCTACCTGATAAAGATCGTCATAATCTACGCCTTTACCTAAATATTTTCTGATAAGGATATCAACCATATAGAGATTTTCTTCCACGATCTTGTTTCTCAGTTCTATTGTGGGATTTTCTGCATATCGGTTGAATAATTCTGAATTCATTGTTTCGCCTTTGTCATTCTGATAGCTTTTTTGCAGTTTGGTCCGTCTATTATTTCGATGCTTGTCATAAGGGATCTTATGACGAAAAGTCCCAGATCTCCTTCATTTGGACAATCGAGGCATGGTTTTTTCAGCTTTTCCAGCTTATGGCTGCTGCTGGTGTCAGTAACATAGATTTCCATATTACCTTCTTCAACGATACAGTCTACCTGATACTGTTCAGCAAATCCTTCTGATCCGTGGCAGCATATATTCTTGCATGCTTCACTTACTGCTGTCTTTATGTCTTCAATCTCTTCCACATCGAATCCTGCCGTATTGGCTGCCGAGCCCACTGCAAGTCTTACAATGGTTATATATTCGGGCTTTCCGGGAATGACAAATTGCAGTTTGTCTGCCATGAGTATGGCCTCCTTTATTTTATTTCCATCTGCTCTTCGCCGTCTGCTTTATCTTCCAGCTCTTTCTGAAGTTCATCTTCGCGGGCGACTTTGGCTAAAGCTATAATATTGACGTCTTCGCCAACGTTCATTATCTTGACTCCCTGGGTTGCTCGTCCCAGTCTGGAGATTTCTCTTGCCTGCATTCTTATGATTATTCCATCGGAATTTATAAGCATGACATCGTCATCATCGTCAACTACCATAGCTCCGACCAGTTTTCCTGTTTTCTTAAATTTGGCTTTATCATAGGTGAGAAGTCCTTTTCCGCCTCTTACCTGTACCTTATATTCTTCTACCTTTGTACGTTTTCCATAGCCTTTTTCTGTCACAACAAGAAGTTCCTGTCCCGGTTCAACAAGTTCCATGGAAACAACTTCATCGTCTTTTTCAAGCTTGATGGCTCTGACTCCGCCGGCAATTCTTCCCATAGGTCTTACATCTTCTTCAGAGAAGCATATGCATTTGCCGTGTTTGGTTACGATTATAACATTATTTGTTCCACTGGTCTGTTTAATATCTATCAGCTGATCGCCGTCTTTAAGATTCATGGCGATAAGTCCTGTTTTTCTGTTGGTATCAAAGTTGGAAAGAGCAGTCTTTTTAATTATACCGTCTTTTGTAACTGCCATAAGGAACTTGTCCTCTGCAAATTCACTTATAGGTATGACAGCTGTGACTCTTTCTCTCTGAAGAAGGTTCAGGAAATTCACAACAGGAGTACCCTTGGCTGTTCTTGTGGCCTCAGGTATCTCATAAGCCTTCATTCTATGTGCTTTTCCTGTATTTGTAAAGAACATGAGATAATCATGGGTAGATGTCATTATCATATTCTTTACAAAATCATTTTCGCGGGTAGTAAGGCCGGTTATTCCTTTTCCGCCTCGCTTCTGAGCCTTGTATGTGTCCACAGGTACTCTCTTTACATATCCCAGGTGGGTAAGGGTAATGCAGACTTTTTCTTCTTCTATGAGATCTTCTTCATCGATTTCCTGGGCATCAGCTTTGATTTTAGTCTTCCTCTTATCTCCCCATTTTTCTTTTATCTCGAGAAGTTCATCTTTAACTACTCCCATCAGTTTGTGCTCGTCAGCAAGAAGTTCTGCATAATATGCGATTTTCTTTAAAAGTTCCTGATATTCGTTTTCTATTTTTTCTTTTTCCAATCCCTGTAATCTGCGCAGCTGCATATCAAGTATAGCCTGTGCCTGTATTTCAGAAAGAGTGAATCTTTCCATCAGTCTTTCTTTGGCATCATTATAGCTGCTTCTGATTATTTTGATTATTTCATCTATATTATCTAAAGCTATGAGATATCCTTCCAGTATATGAGCTCTGGCCTCGGCTTTTTTCTTATCGAAAACAGTCCTTCTGGTCACAACCTCTTTCTGGTGCTTAAGATATTCACTGATTATTTCTTTGAGATTGAGTATGCGAGGTTTTCCATCTATCAGCGCAAGCATTATCATCGAGACACTGTCCTGCATCTGAGTATGTTTGTACAGTCTGTTTAGAACTATATTGGCATTGGTGTCACGTTTCAGTTCTATAACTATACGCATTCCTTTACGGTTAGATTCATCACGGATATCAGTTATTCCCTCGATCTTTTTATCCCGTACAAGGTCTGCCATTTTTTCTATGAGTCTTGCCTTGTTTACCTGATAAGGTATTTCAGAAACTATTATCTGCTGTTTTCCGTGAGATGTTTCTTCTATTTCAGCTACAGCTCTGACTACAGCTTTTCCCTGACCTGTGCGGTAAGCTTCTCTTACAGATGATTTTCCCATTATAATAGCGCCGGTTGGAAAATCAGGGCCTTTTACTATTTTTATAAGATCATCCACAGTTGATTCAGGCTCGTCTATAAGTTTTACCGAAGCATCTATTACTTCACACAGATTGTGCGGAGGTATAGATGTGGCCATACCTACAGCTATACCGTTGGATCCGTTTACAAGTAGGTTGGGGAATCTTGATGGAAGAACAACCGGTTCTTTTTCTTCACCGTCAAAGTTGGGTGCAAAATCTACTGTTTCTTTATCTATATCTCTTAACATCTGAAGAGCAAGGGGTGTCATTCTTGCTTCAGTGTAACGCATGGCGGCCGCTCCGTCTCCGTCTACAGAGCCGAAGTTTCCGTGGCCGTCCACGAGAGTATATCTTATATTAAAAGGCTGGGCCAGTCTGACCATTGCATCATATATGGATGAATCTCCGTGGGGGTGATATTTACCCATTACTTCACCCACTATACGAGCCGATTTTTTATGTGGTTTATCCGGAGTAACACCAAGCTCGCTCATTCCATAAAGGATTCTCCTGTGTACAGGTTTAAGTCCGTCTCTTACATCAGGAAGGGCACGACTTACGATAACACTCATGGCGTAATCGATATATGAATCCTTCATTTCCTTGTTTATTTCATGCTGTATAAGCTTCTGATCCTCTAAAAATGTGGTCATTTGTCGTCCTCCTTTCCTTAAATATCAAGATTGGCATAATGAGCATTATCTTCTATGAATTTCTTACGGGGCGGAACTTTATCACCCATAAGAGTGGAGAATGTCTGATCTGCTGCTGCACTGTCCTCGATGGTTATCTGTATAAGAGTCCTGTGCTGATAATCCATTGTAGTATCCCAGAGCTGTTCGGCATCCATTTCTCCAAGACCTTTGTAACGCTGTATATCTGCTTTTCCCGGTTTTCCTTCCAGTGACTTCATGAGTCTTGCCTGTTCCTCTTCACTGTAAGTATAGTAAACATCTTTACTCTTTTTTACCTGATAAAGAGGAGGCTGGGCAGCATAAACAAATCCTCCCTCAATGAGAGGTTTCATATATCTGTAGAAGAATGTCAGAAGCAGTGTTCTTATATGCGCTCCGTCAACGTCAGCATCGGTCATTATTATTATTTTATGATATCTCAGCTTTTCAATATTGAAATCATCTCCAATACCGCATCCGAATGCTGTTATCATATTCTTTATCTCGTCAGAGCCCAATATTTTATCAAGTCTTGCTTTTTCAACATTAAGTATTTTTCCTCTTAAAGGAAGTATGGCCTGACGTTTTCTGTCCCTGCCGTCTTTTGCACTTCCTCCGGCGGAATCTCCCTCAACCAGGAATATTTCACATTTTGAAGGGTCTTTTTCTGAGCAGTCGGCCAGTTTTCCCGGAAGTGAAAATCTGTCAAGGACTCCTTTTCTTCTTGTCAGATCTCTTGCTTTTCTGGCTGCTTCTCTTGCACGGGCCGCTTTTATAGCTTTTTCAAGTATATTCTTTGCCTGTGAAGGGTTCTCCTCAAGAAATGCCATGAGATTCTCATTTGTAGTAGTCTCCACAAATCCTCTCATATCAGGGTTTCCCAGTTTTCCTTTTGTCTGTCCTTCAAACTGAGGCTCTTCAAGTTTTACAGAAACTATGGCAGTGAGTCCTTCTCTTACGTCTTCACCGCTTAAAGTCTCGTTTTCTTTTAATATTTTTGCTTTTTTCCCATAATCATTAAGAGTTCTTGTAAGAGCACTCTTAAATCCTACTATATGTGTACCACCGTCAACAGTGTTTATATTATTTGCATAACCAAGTACAAGTTCATTGTAGCTTTCGGTATACTGCATAGCTACTTCAACTTCGCAGTTTTCCTTAACCACTTCAAAGTAAATTATATCAGGATGAATAGAATCTTTATTCTGATTCTGAAATTTTACAAACTCTTTAATACCACCTTCATAGTGGTAGGTTTCATTTTTCTTTTTTCCTTCTCTTTCATCTTTAAATATTATTTTTATACCCTTATTGAGAAATGCCATTTCACGCAGTCTATGTTCAAGGGTATCAAAATCAAACACTGTAGTTTCAAATATTTCAGGGTCAGGCCAGAAAGTGGTCTTTGAACCTGTTTTTTTTGAATCTCCTATTATTTCAAGAGGAGTAACTGTTTTTCCCTTTTCATAACACTGCTTATATATTTTTCCATTTCTTCTTATTTCCACTTCCATATGAGTGGAAAGGGCATTTACTACAGATGCTCCTACACCGTGAAGACCACCTGATACTTTATATCCTCCTCCGCCGAATTTTCCTCCTGCATGAAGTACTGTATGGATGACTTCAACTGCAGGTATCTTAAGTTTAGGATGCTTGTCCACAGGCATTCCTCGTCCGTCATCTTCCACCATTATGGAATTATCCTTACATATAGTCACTTTAATTGTGCTGCAGAAGCCTGCAAGAGCTTCATCCACACTGTTATCCACAATTTCATATACCAGATGATGCAGACCTCTTGTTCCCGTACTTCCTATATACATTCCCGGTCTTTTTCTTACTGCTTCAAGACCTTCAAGAACCTGTATCTGAGCCGCATCATATTTACTGTTTGTTTTTTCGTCAAGAAAACTCATTTTTTCACCTTTTCTTTTCTATATTTCAACGTTTAACAGTATAGCATAATTGTGGCTTTTTTTCAATATATATATAGTTTTTGAAGTTTTTTATTATTTTTTTAATTTTAAGGGTTCAGAGGTGATTTTTTTAACTAAAAAAGCCCTAAAAAACAGTATATATATATCATTCGACAATTACTGTTTTTTAAGACTTTATATTTCCATCTTCTACGGTTATTATTTTTCCTTTTGATGCAGCCTCTCTCAGATTTTCCGATATTTCTGTAGAGGTTATAAAAATCTGATTATCAGAAAGTGTTTCTATTAAAAATTTCTGCCTGTTATTATCAAGTTCAGACATGACATCATCTAAAAGAAGTACAGCTTCTTCGCCTGTCTCTTCTTTAATAAGATCAAGTTCTGCAAGCTTTAAAGAAAGTGCTGCAGTTCGCTGCTGTCCCTGTGATCCGAAATTTCTTACATTTACTTCATCTATATAAAAAGAAATATCATCTCTGTGAGGTCCTCTCGTAGTAGTTCTTAATCTAATATCGTTATCATATGATTTTTTTATGGCGTCATATAGATTTTTTTGTATATCGACGGTTATTTTAACATTAGGATCATATTCAAGTCGGGATTTTTCTTTTCCATCGGTTATTCCTGAATGTATGCGGCTGCTTATAATATTAAGCTTTTCTGTAAATTCTTTTCTCATTTTCATAATATCCGCACCATAATGTGAAAGCTGAGTATCCCATATATCAAGAACTGCCGGATCTATTATTTTTTCTTTAAGATAGTTATTTCTCTGAATAATAACTTTTTTATATTTAGACAGACTGTCAAAATAAGCAGGGCGCAGTACTGAAAGCTCTCTGTCTATAAATTTTCTTCTTTTTTCAGGCTCATCTTTCACTATTTTAAGATCTTCAGGTGAGAAAACCACTATATATACGTTTTCAAGAAGTTGTGATGTTTTTAAGATATTTATACCGTCTACTTTTACGAATTTTTTTCCTTCTCTTTTTAAAGTTATGTCAATAACTGTCTCAAAAAAATGCTTCTGTGCACAAAGAGTTACTCTTGAAAAATCCTTTCCGAATTTTATCATCTCAGAATCTTTTGAAGTCCTGAATGATTTTCCCATAGAACATATAAAAATACTTTCAAGAAGATTTGTTTTTCCCTGTGCATTTTTTCCAATTATAAAATTTAAGTTTTGGTTAAAATTTATTTTCAGATTTTCATAATTTCTGAAATTTTTCAATTCTATTTCTTTTATGTACATAGATTTACCTATAAAAAATCGGCTTCCGCCGATTTTTAGTTTTAATTGCTTATTCTTACAGGAAGTATCAGATATTCAAAACTGTCGCCGGATATTGGTTTTACAAGACATGGACTCACATTTGTATTAAAATACATTGTAATATTCTCATCATCTATTACCTTAAGCACATCTATCAGATATTTGGAATTAAAACCTATAAGCAGATCATTTCCTTCTTTTGTGACCATTACTTCTTCTTTCACATTTCCTTCTTCTGATTTAGAAGTTATTTCAATGTTATTATCTTTTATATCAAGTCTTATAAGATTATTTTTACCTACTTTTGCAAGAAGTGAAGCTCTCTCCACACTTTCAAGAAAATCATTTCTGTTTAATACTACTCTGCAAGGATTTTCAGCAGGTATTATCCTCTTATAATTCATGAATTCTCCTTCGAGAAGTCTTATTACTATTTTTGTGTTTTCCATTACAAAAACAGCTTTTTTCTCACTTAAAAACATGGTTACATCATCGCCTGATGTTTCAGATTCTGTTATTATACGGCTTATTTCTGAAAGAATCTTGGCAGGTATTATTATATTCTGCTTTTTCTTATTTTTCATCTGCTCTCTTGCTATCGCCATTCTGAAACCGTCTATGGCTACCATATTGAGAGTATTTTCTTCCATTTCCACAAGAACCCCGGTCATGGCACCTTTATTTTCATCTATACTGGCAGCAAAAGCAGTCTTTTTTATCATATCTTTTAAGATTTCTTTATCAAATACAAGTTCTTCAGATTTTTCATCATTTGGATTTATATTTGGAAATTCATCAGCAGGCAGACCTATTATATTAAACTCGGAATTTGAACATTTTATATTTACTTTCCCGTCGTTTTCTTCTATTGTTATATTTCCGTCCGGAAGTTTTCTTATTATATCTCCAAACAGCTTTGAAAGTACAACAGTTTCTCCGGCAATGGGATTTTCAACTTTTATCTTTTTTTCTATACTTATATCAAGATCAGATGCCGACATGGTCAGTATTCCGTTTTCATCAACACTAAGTAATATTCCTTTTAAGATTGGAATAGTTGTTCTTATAGTAACAGCTTTTGATACAATGTTGAGAGCCTTTGTTAGAGTCTGCTGGCTGCATGAAAATTTCATAATTACCTCCGTATTAATTATTAATTATATTTTTTTGGTAGTAATAGTAGTAGTAGGTGCTGTGAAATATGTGGATAACTTCTTAATCCATTGATATATCTGTAAAATCTGTTATTTTTGATCTGTGGAAAACATGTAAAATTTATTTTAATAATTAGGAAAACTATGTATTATTCCTTTATTTCTTCTTTTATATTTTCCAATACTTCTCTCAGATTTTCATCCATTGAAAGCTCGTCCTCTATTTTTTCACAGGCATATAAGACAGTTGTATAATGCTTTCCTCCAAAGAACTGTCCTATTTTAGGAAGAGAGTAATCTGTCATCTCACGTATGAGATACATGGCTATCTGCCTTGGAAAAGCTATATTATTAGTCTTTTTTGAAGATTCTATATCTGATATTTTTATACCATAATATTTACATACTGTCTTTTTTATTTTTTCAGGAGTGACTGTTTTTTCCACATTGCTGAAAATATCTTTTAAAGTTCTCTTTGTAAAATTCTTATCCAGTTTTTCATTGAGAAGGTGTGAAAAAGAAACTACTCGTATGAGAGCTCCTTCAAGCTCACGTATATTGTCCTTTATTTTTTCTGCTATGATACATGCAATATCATAAATTTCAGGATTATCATCCATACTTATTCCCATGTTTTCTGCCTTTTTCAGAAGTATGGCAACTCTGGTCTCATAATCGGCAGGCTGTATATCTGCTATTAGGTTCCACTGAAATCTTGATCTTAATCTTTCTTCAAGATTTACAAGTTTATTGGGCGCTTTATCGCTGGATATGATAATCTGTTTATTTGAATCATAAAGTGAATTGAATGTATGGAAAAATTCTTCCTGCGTGCTTTCTTTTCCTTCAAGAAACTGTATATCATCTATCAGAAGTACATCTGCTTTTCTGTACTTTGATTTAAACTCATTCATTTTATGAGTGTTAAGTGCTTTTATAAGTTCATTAGTGAACATTTCCGATGAAACATAAAGGACATTCAAATCCGGATTATTTTCCAGAAGATATATTCCTATTGCGTGCATCAGATGTGTTTTTCCGAGACCGGATCCGCCATAGATAAAAAGAGGATTATATGCCTCGGAAGGTGATTCTGCAACGGCCAGAGCAGCCGCATGTGCATATTTGTTACTGTTTCCCACTACAAAATTTTCAAAATTAAATTTAGGATTAAATATTTTTTCTTTATTTAAAGCCTGTTTCTTAGGTTTTATCTTAGGTTCCTGTTTTTCTTCTTCATTTTTATACTGATTGGAATCTTTTAAAACTACACGGTAATTTTCTTCAAGAACCTCTTTGAATGCTGTTTCAAGTGTTGAAAGATACCGGTTCTTTATTGTGGTTATTATAAATTCACTTCTGTTATCTGAACTTACTTCTATGTAGACTATTTTGAGATCTTTATCTATTCTTCTAATTTTTAGAGGAAGAAACCATGTTTCAAAACTAATCTGTGTAGTTATTTCTTTTATTTTTTCTAATACACTTTCCCATATAGTATTATAATCCATCATCAATTCCTTCTTTTTTTCATGTTAAATATATTCTAACTAAAAAGTTATCCACAGGCAAGTGTGAATTTGTTAATATTATAAAATAAATAATTTTGAAAGTTATCCACAGGTTGTGGATAAAGTTGTGAACAGATTTTATTTTATACTATATCTTTTTTTATTGTTTATTTTTATCTCATTAATTTCTTTAAGATAGTCTTATTTAAAATTGTAGATTAAAGCTTAATATTGAACTATTATGTATACATACATTACTATATTGACACTTTAATAATAAAATATTAAAATTATAATAAAAATAGGAAAATTATTCACATAACATTTTATCTGATGATTGAAGATCTTTTGGTACTTGTGGATTGTATTATAGATTTATAATTTCTCATAGAGGAATAACCGTGATTTTAAAAGCCATTAATTATGGTGACGAAAATCATATAGAAAAAAGTTTTTAAATTAATCTAAGAGTTTCTTCAGTTAAAAAGATGATAAATATGAAACATTTTTTAGCCCTGATATTTTCATTTCTGCTTTATGTACTGATTATAGGTGGAATTGTGTATTTCGCCGTGCGCTTAGCGCTTAAAAAGCATGATAAAGAAAAATCTGAATAAATCGGTATTATATGTCAGAAATACAGGAGAAAGAGTAATGGATAAAAAAGAAAAAGAGGTAGCAATGTTTTCAATAGCTCAAGTTATTGTTGCTTCATATGGATTATTATTTGGCAATGTTGACTCTCATCCTGTAAAGTTTGCTTTATACTTTATTATATTTTTTAGCACTTTAATGTTTTTTAAAGCTGTAACGTCTTTTGGAAATAAAGAGACTGAGGAAGAATGCACAAATTGTGAGTATAAACAAAAGGACAAATAAAAGAATTCATAGGTATAAAACTTAAATGCCCGAATCCACCTACAAAACAAGCGAATTTCGTTGACATTCGCTTGTTTTTAATTTATAATACTTAGGCATATGTGTATAATTGGAATTTAGATTACACACCACAAAATTTGGAAAGGAGAACCTTTAACATGAAAATGACTTATCAGCCAAAAAAGAGACAGAGAATGAAAGAGCATGGCTTCAGAAAGAGAATGAGCACCAAAAACGGCAGAAACGTTTTAAAGAGAAGAAGAGCTAAAGGAAGAAAGAAACTTACTGCTTAGTAAAGTTCTTGGAAATTTATAATGCTGAAAGAAAATGTTTTGAGGAAAAAAAGTGATTTTTCCGCTATTTATAAGAGGGGAAAGTCAGTTGGCGACAGATATGTGGTCCTGTTTTACAGGCGAAACAGCCTTCCTTATAACAGAACCGGATTTTTAGCAAGTAAAAAAGTCGGTAACAGTGTAAAGAGAAACAGAGCAAAAAGACTTTTGAAAGAAAGTTACAGAAGTCTTTCAGCTGATTTACCGACAGGATATGATTTTATAATCATAGCAAGAAATACCATTTGCGGCAGAAAATGTGCAGAAGTTGAAAAATCCCTTAAATCTGCATTCAGAAAGACAGGGATAAAAAAAGAAAAATGAAGATAATAAGCATTTTTTTTAAAAAGATAATGATCGCAATGATCAGGTTTTATCAGAATTTCATTTCGCCGCTTTTTCCGCCTACCTGCCGTTTTACACCTACATGTTCAGTTTATTTTATACAGGCACTTGAAAAGTATGGTGTGATAAAAGGCAGTTACCTGGGGATAAGACGAATTTTAAAATGCCATCCATGGCATGAGGGTGGTTATGACCCTTTAAAATAACGGAGGAATTTAATGTTTGCGATTTTAGCAACGCCTATGAGTTACCTTCTTACCTGGATATATGATTTTATTGGTAACTACGGCATTACTTTGATTTTATTTACAGTTTTGATCAAAGGCGTTATGTATCCTTTATATGCGAAGCAGATCAGGACAACCATGAATATGTCCA
The DNA here is from genome assembly GCA_949295785.1 of uncultured Bacillota bacterium. GTDB lineage: Bacteria > Bacillota > Clostridia > Peptostreptococcales > Anaerovoracaceae > Fimisoma. The sequence goes on from CASFMJ010000054.1 coordinate 12,599, forward strand.
GAATGCAGCCCAAGATAAAGGAAATACAGCAGAAATACGCTAAAGATAAAGCCATGATGAACCAGAAAATGGCTGAATTATATAAGGAGGAAGGCGGCAGCATGTATGGCGGATGTCTTCCGATGCTGATACAGATGATAGTTATCATGGGACTTTTTGCTCTTTTAAGAAACCCCATGAATTACATATCGTCTGACAACATGCTGTTTGCGATACATGAATCCTTCTTATGGATACCTGACCTGGCACAACCGGATAAATGGGTTCTTCCTATAGTAGCAGGAATTGCCACATTTGTTTCCACATATTTTTCACAGACAAGCCAGGCTGCCGGACCTAACGCTGAACAGATGAAGGTCATGACCAAGATGATGAAATACGTATTTCCGGTAATGATACTTCTTCTCGCAAGAAGCTATCCGGCCGGACTTGCATTATATTGGTCTATAAACCAGATAATACAGATATTCTATAACATAAGATTTGCGGAAATGAAAAAGAAAGCTTCCAAAGATAATAAAAAGAAGAAAAAAGCTGTAAAAGCATAACTTTATACTGGAGGAAAATTAAAACATGGCAGATTTTTCTGAAAAATGGGGTACAGATGTGGATACAGCTGTAAAGCTGGCACTTGAAGACCTCAAACTTACCATAGATGAGGTAGATGTTACTGTTTTAGAAGAACCTTCAAGAGGCTTTTTCGGTATAGGCTCAAAGCTGGCTCTTGTGAGAGTCGAGAAAAAGAAAACTCAGGATGCAAAATCAGTTGAGACTCTGAGTACAAATGATGAAAAAACTGAAACTGAAAAAAATCAAACGGAAAAAACCGAAAAGTCTCAGATTAAAAAAGCAGAAACACCTAAAAAACAGCATAATGAAAAAAAGGAAAATAATAATATAGAAATATTCCAGGAAAACATGGTTGATTGTGAAGAACATGAGGCGCTGGATTTTCTGAAAAAAGTCACAAAGGAAATGGGACTCAATCTTGATATAACTGCTAAAAAAGGAGAAGATTCTCTTTATATAAGTATCAACGGAAAAGATTCCGGAACCATAATCGGAAAACGCGGACAGACTCTTGATGCAATTCAGTATCTTACAAGCCTTGTAGCTAACAAGGGAAGCGAAGAATATACAAGAGTTGTTGTCGATGCCGAGAATTACAGATCAAAAAGAGAAAAAACCTTAGAGGCTCTTGCTTTAAGGCTTGCAAATAAAGTGGTTAAAACAAAAAGAAGCGTAAAACTTGAGCCGATGAATCCATATGAGAGAAAAGTAATACACGCGGCTCTTCATAACCATCCTAAAGTGACAACAAGGAGCGAAGGACAGGACCCTTACAGAAGGGTGATAATTGAGCTGAAATAGTATAAAGGGCTGCCCGAACGGCAGTCCTTTTTTAAAATGATAAGAGGTCATAGGTTTAAAAATGAGCGAAGATACCATTGCAGCAGTAGCAACAGCGCCGGGTGAAGGCGGTATAGGAATAATAAGAATAAGCGGAGAAAAATCCCTTGATATATTAAAAAAAATTTTTATATGCAAATCTTCTGATATTAAAGACAGGATGCTTACATACGGTCATGTAGCTGATCCTGAGAGCAGAAAGATAATAGATGAAGTAATGGCGGTATATATGAAAGGCCCTCACTCATATACTGCTGAAGATGTGGTGGAAATCCAGTGCCATGGCAGCATAGTCTCTTTGTCAAGGATACTTAAGCTTTGTATTAAAAACGGAGCAAGGCTTGCTGAAAGAGGTGAGTTTACTAAGAGAGCTTTTCTTAACGGAAGACTGGATCTTTCCCAGGCCGAAGCTGTAATAGATCTGATAAAGGCAAGATCTGAAAAGACTTTTGATGTGGCAATGAATCAGCTTGAGGGGATTTTTTCTGAAAAAATAAGAGATATAAGAGCTGATCTTACAGATATACTTGTAAATCTGACGGTGAATATTGATTATCCTGATGAAGACATAGAGCAGATAACATACGAAAACCTCAAGGAGTCTCTTGAAAAAGCAAGAAAAAAAATAAATGATCTTTTATCCACAGCAGATACAGGAAGAATAATAAGAGAAGGTCTTGCCGTTTCAATTGTGGGAAAGCCTAATGTAGGTAAATCTTCACTAATGAATGCGCTGATCGGAGAAGCAAGAGCTATAGTGACTGATATACCGGGAACCACAAGAGATACTATCGAAGAGAGTATAGTAATAAAAAATATACCTGTAGTTCTGACAGATACAGCAGGCATACATGATACAGATGATCTGATTGAGAAAATAGGCATTGAAAAGAGCAAACAGTCTTTTAACAAGGCTGATCTCATAATACTGGTATTAGACGGAAGCAGATCTCTTGAACAGGAAGATTTTCTTATAATGGATCATATTGGTGACAGGAAGGTTATAGTTCTTGTAAACAAATCAGATAAAGATCATTGTATAAGTGATGAAGAAATTAAACAGAAACTTACTAAAGCAGAGATTATAAATACATCTCTCATAAAAGGGGAAGGTATAGACCAGCTGTCGTCTATGATAGAAAACATGGTATACGGTGGTCATGTAAGAACCGGAGAAAATCTTCTGGTGACTAATGTAAGACACAAGAATCTACTGGAAGAATCACAAAAGTGTCTGGATGATGCCATTTTCATGACTGAAAGTATGCAGCCGCTTGAATTTATTGAAATAGATGTAAACAGATGCTATGAGGCATGTGGAGAAGTAATAGGAGAGACAGCAGTATCAGATATAATAGATAAAGTATTTGAGAGATTCTGTCTCGGAAAATAGATGATGAAATAATCATATCAAGACACATAAAAGTTTGAAAGGACTTTGCACACATATGGAAAAAATTTTTATGGGCAGGTACGATGTTATCGTGGTAGGAGCAGGACATGCAGGATGTGAAGCTGCGCTGGCAGCGGCAAGAATGGGCAAAAAAACACTGATGTTTTCAATGAATCTTGAAGCCATAGCCATGATGCCATGTAATCCTTCCATAGGAGGAACAGGTAAAGGGCATCTGGTAAGAGAAATAGATGCTCTCGGCGGAGAAATGGGAATCAACATTGACAAGACTTTTCTTCAGAGCAAGATGCTAAATACAGCTAAAGGACCGGCAGTTCACTCCCTGAGAGCGCAGGCCGACAAGAATCGTTATCATCTTGAAATGAAGAAGACCATAGAAGAAACGCCGGGCCTTGATATGAAACAGGCAGAAGTGACAGATATAATAGTCGAGGAAGGTAAAGTTACAGGTGTTGTAACAAAAACGGGAACCTGTTATGAGGCTGAGGCCGTCATTCTTGCCACAGGGACTTTTCTCGGAGGAAAGATATTCATAGGAAGTTCTGCTTTTTCCAGCGGCCCCAACGGTCTTGCACCATCCGTTGAACTGGCGGAAAATCTGAAAAAACACGGAATAATCTTGCGCAGATTTAAGACCGGAACTCCCGCAAGATGTCTTGGGACAAGTCTTGACTACAGCAAAATGCAGGAACAGAAAGGTGACAAAAAAACCGTTCCTTTTTCCTTTCTTAATGACAGCGTAGGTGATAATAAAGTTTCATGCTGGCTGACTTATACCAATGAAGAAACTCACAATGTCATCAGGGCAAATTTTCACAGATCGGCACTCTTCGGCGGTCAGATAGAAGGCATAGGACCAAGATACTGTCCATCTATTGAAGACAAAGTCAATAGATTTGCTGATAAGAAAAGGCATCAGCTGTTTGTGGAACCAGAGGGGCTGGATACAGACGAAATGTATATTCAGGGAATGTCATCAAGCCTTCCGGAAGATGTGCAGGAAGCCTTTTATAAAACCATACCGGGACTTGAGAATCTCAGAATAACAAGACCTGCATATGCCATAGAATATGACTGTATTGATCCTCAGGATCTTAAGCTGACACTGGAGAACAGAAAGATAGAAAATCTGTTTTGTGCAGGACAGTTTAACGGCAGTTCAGGATACGAGGAAGCAGCTGCTCAGGGACTCATGGCAGGAATAAATGCCGTACTTAAGATTTCCGGAAAAAAATCTTTGGTGCTTGGAAGAAACGAGGCTTATATTGGCGTTCTCATCGACGATCTTGTTACTAAAGGTACTAATGAACCTTACAGAATAATGACGTCCAGAGCCGAATATAGGCTGGTTCTGAGACAGGACAACGCAGATCAGCGTCTTACAGAGAAGGGATATGCCATAGGCCTGGCTTCAGAGGAAAGGTACAGAAGGTATCTTGAGAAAAAGGAAAAAGTGAAAAAAGAACTTGAGAGGATAAAGGAAAAAACCTTTTCCCCTTCCGAAGTCAATGATTTTCTTGTGAACCACAGAACCACCCAGGTGCAGTCCCGTGTTTCCATGGAAGAACTTCTAAGACGTCCTCAGATTTCTTATAATGATCTTAAAGAAATTGATGATGAGACAAGACCTGATCTTTCATATCATGAAGTTACTCAGCTGGAAGTTACCGTAAAGTACGAAGGATATATAAAGAAGCAGCAGACACAAATAGAAAGATTCAGAAAACTGGAAGACAAGAAACTCAGTCAGGACATCAAGTACAGCGAAATAGAGGGACTGCGCATAGAGGCATGGCAGAAACTTGATCAGATAAAACCTGAATCTTTAGGGCAGGCTTCAAGAATATCCGGGGTGTCTCCTGCTGATATAAATGTACTGCTGGTTTATCTTGAGAAGAAGAGAAGAAAAGAACAATGAAAAAACTTATAGAGTATCTTGAAAAAAAGAATATCCAATTTGATGATGACATTATAAAAAAATTTGACGCCTACAGAAGCGGAATCCTCCAATGGAACCGGTTTGTAAATCTTACGGCAATAAAAGATCCTGACGAATTTACATTAAAGCATTTCATAGATTCTGCAGCATGTTACAGCCTGCCTGAATATGAAAAATCTGAGATTATAGTTGATATGGGAACCGGCGCAGGTTTTCCGGGAATTCCTCTGGCCATTCTTTCGCCGGATAAAACTTTCATACTTGCAGATTCTCTATCCAAGAGGCTTAAAATAATAGATGAACTGTGTTTATCCACAGGAATCGGTAATGTGAAAACAGTTCATATGAGAGCTGAAGATATGGGAAGAAGCAAGGAGCACAGGGAAAAATACGACATGTGTGTGTCAAGAGCTGTCGCCAACCTTTCCACATTGGCCGAATACTGCCTTCCTCTCGTAAAAAATGGAGGATATATGGCTGCATATAAAGGAGGCACCGGCGTGAGAGAGCTGGAGGAAGCAAAGTCAGCCATAAAGATCCTCGGAGGCGGTCAGCAGAGATGGGAAGACACACCCCTTGACAGAGTGGGTGATGAACATAAAATACTTATAATAAAAAAGATAAGGGCAACCGGGTCGAAATATCCCAGAAAAGCGCCCATACCTTCGAAAGAACCTCTAAAATAGCAGATTTAGAGGTTTTTTTGCGAGGAAAAAAGGTCATCACCGCTCACGGGAAATGTTATGATTTTCCCACGGGAGGTAATCACTATGGAAAAAAGAAAAAGGGGATTTCTGGGTTTTATAGGAGAACAGAACGTAAATAATGAAAGACAAGAGATAATTTCAGTTGACATGACCAGAATACTGGCCAATCCACAGCAGCCACGAAAAGTATTTTACGATGAAGCCATAGAAGAACTTAGCGGCTCTATAAAAGAGTATGGCGTACTGCAACCTATACTCCTTAAAGAAGCAGAAGGAGGGTATCTGATAATAGCAGGAGAAAGGAGATACAGAGCGGCGCAGATGGCCGGGCTTAAAAAAATACCTGCAATTATCAGGCCTATGGAAGATCAGCAGGCAGCCTTGATATCACTGGTGGAAAATGTTCAGAGAGAAGATCTTAATTTTCTTGAAGAAGCAAGAGCATATAAAAAACTCATGGATGATTTCGGTCTGACACAAACTGAAATAGCGGAAAAAGTCAACAAAAAACAGTCGACTATATCAAACAAGATACGCATCTTGGCTCTTCCTGAAGATATACAGGAAAAAATTGTGGCAAATAAGCTGACAGAACGGCATGCAAGAGCTCTTTTGAAACTTCAGGATGAAGAAGATAGAATAAAAGTTACAGAAAGAGTAATAACAAACAATCTTAATGTAAAACAGACAGAGAAGCTTATTGATGACATACTGAGCAAAAAAGAAGAAGCTTTACATAAAATTAATAAAATAAATTATATTAGTTATAAGATTTATTTAAACACTATACGCAAAGCATTCGGACAGATAAAGGAAATGGAGAAAAACGCTAAAATGAGTCAGGAAGACAAAGGTGATTTTCTCGAAGTAAAAATAATACTTCCCAAGAACAATAGATGTTTCACGTGAAACATCTATTTTTTTATCATTATAGGTAGAAATAAACGTAAAAATATTATATAATAACATCATACAAAATAAGGAGGCAAAATTTTGGGAAAGGCAATAGCTATATTTAATCAGAAAGGTGGTGTGGGAAAGACCACCACAAATATAAACCTTGCAGCATGCCTTGCTTTAAGGGGGAAAAAAGTACTTGTTCTTGATATAGATCCACAGGGAAACACCACCAGCGGCCTGGGTGTGGCAAAAAAAGGTCTGAATGACACAGTATACAATATTCTTGTTGATGAAGAGTATGATACAAGAGAAGCAATAATACATACCGGTGTGGATGGGTTGGATCTGATACCGGCCAGTGTGGATCTGGCAGGAGCAGAAGTGGAGCTTGTTCAGATAGAAGGAAGAGAAAGAGCTCTCAAAAATGGAATGGACAAAATAAAAGATGACTACGATTATATTTTTATAGATTGTCCTCCTTCACTGGGATTGCTTACTATAAACTCCCTTGCTGCTGTAGACAGTGTGCTGATACCTATACAGTGCGAGTTTTATGCCCTTGAAGGTGTAAGTCAGCTGGTCAGTACGATAGATCTTGTAAAGAAAAGCCTGAATCCTTCTCTGAAAGTGCAGGGCGTTATACTTAGTATGTTTGATGGAAGAACGAATCTGTCTGCACAGGTAGTTCAGGAAGTAAAAAGATACTTCGGTGGTAAAGTTTATTCAACTATAATACCTCGTAATGTAAGACTGGCTGAAGCCCCAAGTTATGGATTACCCATAACAGAATATGATCCTAAATCAAAAGGTGCAGAAGCATATATGGACTTTGCAGAGGAATTTCTTGAGATGGAGGAGGAATAAAATGTCGGCTCAGAAAAAAGGCGGGCTTGGGAGAGGCCTGGAGGCTCTTTTTGCCGATGTTCCGGTAAAAGTACCGGATGATGATAATACCGCAGTTTCGGCCGGCAGCTCAGATTATAAGGATTCTGTGCAGTATATAAAAACACATGACATAATGCCCAATGCAAATCAGCCAAGGAAATCCTTCAACGAAGAAAAAATAGAAGAACTGGCTGTATCCATATCAGAGCATGGTATAATACAGCCAATTGTTGTGAGGAAAAAAGAAAAAGGATATGAGATAGTAGCTGGTGAAAGAAGATGGCGGGCTGCCATGAAGGCAGGTCTTGGACAGGTTCCCTGTCTTATACGTGAACTGGATGACGAGCAGAATATGCTTATCGCAATTATTGAAAATATGCAAAGGGAGGATCTCAATCCTATAGAAGAAGCTGAAGGATTGAGGCAGATGACAGAGACCTTTGGAATGACTCAGGACCAGATTTCAAAAAGCGTAGGGAAAAGCAGACCTTATATAACAAATTCAATGCGGCTTCTTAAGCTTCCTGAATATATACAGGAAAGTATTTCAGAAGGAGTCATATCAGCCGGACATGGCAGAGCACTCCTTTCTGTAACCAACGATGAAGAAAGAGAAAAACTCTGGGAAAAAATATCTGAAGAAGGACTGTCTGTAAGAGAAGCAGAAAAAGAGGCCGGTCACTCAGGAAAGAAAAAAAAGAAAAATCCTGCGGAGCGGAGAAAAGACCCTGACACGCTACGTGCTGAAGAAGACCTCAAAATGATTCTCGGCACAAAGGTAAAGATAGAAAACAAAGGGAAAAAGGGCAGAATACAGATCGAATATTATTCTCCCGAAGAATTGAACAGACTGATAGACATATTGAAAACACTCAGATAAAGGGGGATGTTTCACATGAAACTCTTGATAGCTTTCATGGTGACATGGAATCTGATAACATTCCTTATGATGGGAATAGACAAATATAAAGCCAAAAAAAACAAATCACGGATCAGTGAGAAAACTCTACTGATTGTTACGTTTGCCATGGGCGGAGTAGGAACAACTTTAGGAGCGACATTTTTTCATCATAAGACTCAGAAGCTGAAATTTAAAATACTGCTGCCAATAGGCATAATAGTAAATGCAGCCGTTATATATGGCTTGTATTGTTTAGATTTGCTGTAGGAGGAAAGTCCCTCGGTCGAGGGACTTTTGTATTTATGGAAAAAGACATAAAAAAATACACAATAAATTTAGCCACGGAATTAAAAAATGCCGGAATTCCTGTTTCGGACAACATAATTGATGTGACAGTGAACAAAAGAGCAAAAAAAAGACTGGGATGCTGCCGGCAGATAAAAGACAACGGTAAAGTAAAAAAATATGTCATAGAAATATCCTATATTGTAACTGCATGTGATGAAAAAGCACTGAAAACAATAATAGTCCATGAGCTTTTACACACGTGCCCGGGCTGCTTCAACCATGGTAAAAAATGGAAAGAATATAGTCAAATGGCCGCTAATCTTATGGGAATACAGATAAAACGGACGGCTGATTATTTGCAGCTGGGTATAAGTATTCCTGAAAAGAAAGAAGAAACAAAATATTTTTTAAGATGTTCTGCTTGTGGGCAGTTATATGAAAGAAAGCGAATGTGTCCGCTTATAAAGCATCCGGAAAGGTACAGATGTGGAAAATGTGGCAACAGGCTTGGTTAGGGGTATAAAAGCACAATATCTTGTGGATGAAAAGCTTTTTATGATGTGTTATAATATAAACGATCATTTGAGCAGAGAAATTTACGGCAAAATCTGCCATATGTATATATGTACAAAAAAGAATCCAATCGGAACATTATAATGTCATATGCCGGCTTTGCAGGCATGAGATTATCACAAAATCAACACGTATAGCAACAAATATGATGATAAAATATTAATGCGTCTGTATGTAGAGTAAGAAATCACATGCAGTAAAAGGAGAGAGTAATGACGACCATGAATCTTAAAGATTTTATGGCGGCTTATGTTCCTTTACCTCTATGTGTCATAAACAGTAAAGGAAAGGTCGTTTGTGCAGGAGAAAATATGAATCAGGTATTCCTTTATGACGGTATAGTTGATGCGGATATTTTTGCGTTGACCGGAATAAGGGCATCGCAGCTTTATGATGCAGCGGATACAGGAAACAACCCTGCGCTCCAGCGTAATGGAAAAATATTCAGGATGATATGCCATAGGGTCAATGATCAGGAAGACAGTAATCTGGCAATAATGTTCAGTGACGTAACAAGTCTTGAAAATCTTAAAGATAAATACAATGATGAGAAAATATGTATCGCAAAAATAAAAATAGATAATTATGATGAACTTATAGCTAATACTTCTGTTGAATACAGAACATCTGTACCCAGTGAAATAGATAAAACAGTGAGGCGCTGGGCTGACAGAATAGCAGCCTCTGTTAACAGAATGGGTGATGACTCATATCTGGCTGCTTTTGAGCAGAAATTTCTTCCCACGGTTATTTCTGCCAAATTCGATATTCTTGACGAAATTCGAGCAATAGAAACAGCTACTGATTTTCCTGTAAGCCTTAGCATAGGAGTTGGAGCCGGGGGAGAAAATCCGATAAAAACTGAAGAATATGCTGATGCTGCACTGGATCTTGCACTTGGAAGGGGAGGCGATCAGGCGGTTCTTAAGCGAAATTCAAAAATAGAATATTTTGGCGGAAAACTTCAGACTGTAGAAAAAAGAAACAAAGGCAAATCAAGAATAGTGGGGCATGCGTTGAAACAGCTGATAGATCAGTCTCAGAAAATATTCATAATGGGGCATGCCAATCCTGATATGGACTGCTTTGGAGCATCTCTGGGGATATACAGGATATGTACCCTGTGTGGAATTGAGCCATACATAGTAATAGATAATTATAAAGAACCTTTGCAGGCAATATTTAAACAGGCAAAAGAAAGTGATAATTACAGATTTATTTCCAGTGAACGGGCGCAGGCTATGGCGGAAAAAGAAAGTCTGGTGATGGTTATGGATACCCACAGACCCAGCATGGTTCAGTGCCCTGAGCTTCTGGAGATATGTGACAGAAAAGTTATAATCGATCATCACAGAAGGGTTGAGGATTTTATAGAAAATCCAGTTCTTGCCTATATGGAGACATATGCTTCATCAACCAGTGAGCTGGTGGCGGAAATTCTCCAATATGTTGCAGACAAGAAAGTTCTTACAAAGCTGGAGGCGGAAGCACTGCTTGCAGGGATAACAGTGGACACCAACGGTTTCACAGTGAAAACCGGAGTAAGGACATTTGAGGCTGCTGCCTGGCTCAGGCGGCAGGGGGCTGATCCTGCAGAAGTAAGCAGGTTTTTCCAGGAAGGCGAAGAAAGCTTCATGATAAAAGCCCATGCGCTGGCAGAAGCTCAAAGTCATGAAAATGGAATAATGACATCTATATGCAGCAGAAAACATCCGGATGAGCAGGTTATATGCGCTCAGGTGGCAGATCAGCTGCTTACAGTAAAAGGTACCAGGGCAAGTTTTGTAGCAGGCATAAACGGAGAAGGAAAAACCGTGATAAGTGCCCGCTCGCTGGGAGAGGTCAATGTCCAGATGATTATGGAGAAATTTAATGGGGGCGGTCATCTTACCACAGCAGCGGCGCAGGTTTTGATAAGCCCGGAAGAAGCAATAAATGAAATAATGAAGATAATGGAGGAAAAATAATGAAAGTTATTTTAAATAAAGACGTAAAAGGAACCGGAAAAGCCGGTGATGTGGTGAATGTAAGCGATGGATATGCAAGAAACATGCTTATACCCAGAGGGCTGGCAACAGAAGCAACGGCCGGAAATATAAGGCAGCTGGAAAAGCAGAAAGCACTGGCTGCAGAAAAAAAAGCAGAAGAGAAAGCAGAAGCCGAAAAACTTGCCCAAGATATTAAAGAAATATCCGTTACAATTAAAACAAAGGCAGGAGACGGCGGAAAGATTTTCGGGTCGATAACATCAAAAGATATTGCGGAAGCACTAAAAGAGCAACATGATATCGAAATCGATAAAAAAAAGATACAGCTGGCATCCCCTATAAAACATACAGGCGATATGACAGTAGATATAAAATTATATTCTGAGGTGAATACCGGTCTTAAGGTAATAATTGAAGCAGAGTAGTAAAAACAGAAATAAGTGCAGGAGAAGTATATGGAAAGGATTCCTCCACATAACGAAGAAGCCGAAAAATCAGTTCTGGGAGCGGCCATGCTGAGCAAAGAAGCTCTTATGGATGTATCAGAAGAAGTTCGTGCCGATGATTTTTACAATGAAAGCCACCGTGAAATCTTCGATGCGATAATAACTTTATATAGAGACAATATTGCTGTGGATATGCTCACTGTATGCGAAGAACTCAGCCGTAGAAAGTCTCTTGAAATGGTCGGCGGGAGAATATATATCGCAACACTGACTGCAGAGGTGCCATCAACAGCCAACGCTGGACAATACGCAAAAATAGTGGCTGAAAAAGCTATGCTGCGCAGACTGATAGCGGCAGCAGAAGACATAAGCACAAAAGGATATGATGATAAAATAGCTGCAAGCGAGCTGCTTGACTATGCAGAAGGAGATATATTCCGTATTGCACAGAGAAGACAGAGAAACGACTATACTAAAATACAGGATGTGCTTATCAAGAACCTTCAGATAATAGATAAGGCAGTTGAAAACAAAGGGAAGGTTATAGGACTTTCTACCGGATTCAGAAATATAGATGAAAAAACTTCCGGTCTTCAGCCATCAGACCTTATAATAGTCGCAGCGCGTCCCGGAATGGGAAAGACTGCATTCGCGCTGAATATAGCGCAGCAGAGCGCTGTAAAAGCAGGAGCGTCAGTTCTCATATTCAGTCTGGAGATGTCGCAGGAACAGCTTGGACAGAGACTGATAGCAATGCAGGCAAGAGTAGAGTCAGAAAAACTGAAAAAAGGTACTCTTGATATGAAAGACTGGGATAGGCTCACTATTGCACTTGATGAACTGAACAGCACAAAAATAGTAATAGATGATACGCCTGGCATTAACATTATGGAAATGAGAAATAAATGCAGAAGGCTCAAAGCAGAACAAGGACTTGATCTGATTGTAGTGGACTATCTTCAGCTGATGTCTTATGAAGGCAGAAGCGAAAGCCGTCAGCAGGAAATAAGTGCATTATCCAGAAATTTAAAACTTCTGGCAAGAGAAATGGACTGCCCTGTAATAGTTCTTTCTCAGCTGTCCAGAGCACCGGAACTTCGGCAGGATAAAAGACCGATGCTTTCAGATCTCAGGGAATCAGGTTCCATAGAGCAGGATGCAGATATAGTTATTTTCTTATACAGAGACGATTATTACAACGAAAATACTGAAAATCCGGGTGTATGCGAAGTAAATATAGCAAAACACAGAAGCGGTCCGGTAGGAAAGCTGGATCTGACATGGGTGGCAAGATATACAAAATTCAGTGAAAAAGCCTGATGATATTTAAGGATAGCACCGTTTTGCGGGAAGGAGGATCCAAGCATGATCACAAAAGAGATGACAGTATCAGAAGTTCTGGAAATGGGTGAAAAATATGAAAAAATATTTAATATGTATCTGCTTACGTGTGCAGGCTGTCCCGGGGCTTATGCCGAGACTCTCCAGCAGGCGGCAGAAGGCCATGGAATAGATCTTGAAAAGCTTCTCCGGGATCTGAATGGAGCTTGACATAATGAAATTTAAACGGGAAAAAATAAGAGATTTTTATCTTCTTACAACAGATGTGGAAAATATATTCATAAATGAATATATGCCCGGCGCTCCGGGAAATTTTGTAAAAGTATACATGTACGGGCTTCTTTACAGCCAGAATGAAATTGAGATGCCCCCGGAAAAAATGGCGAAGCAGCTTTCCATGGATCTGAAAGAAATAGAGGAAGCATGGAATTACTGGGAATCTCTTGGGGCAGTAAAAAAAATATCTCTTAAAGACGGCGGATATGACATCAGCTTCAGGCAGATAAGAGCAATGATGTACGGGAGCACAGGAACTGTTTCCGGCAGCAATGTATCTGATGAGGGCTCGAGATGTCCACAAGATAAAGATGATGCAGATATATACAATGAAGAACTGAGAAATCTGTTGCAGAATATCGAGCAGCTGAAAGGTACATCCCTTTCGCCTTCTGAGATAAAAGAAATCTTTTCACTGGCAGAGGAAGACAATGCGACTACTGAGGTTATACTTCTGGCTGCAGAGTATTGCTGTGAAAAAGGAAAAACAGGCATAAACTACATAGCTAAAGTGGTCAGAGAGTGGATGAAAGAGGGGCTTAAAACCAAAGCCGAGGTTAAGGAAAAACTCGCAGCTATGAGTCAGCGAAACGGGTTTTACAAAAAGATACTCAGAACACTTGGACTCAACAGGGGCGCCACAGAGGCTGAAAAGGAAATGATAGACAGCTGGGTGGATGATATGCAGTTCAGCAAGGAAAAAATTCTTGAAGCATGTGTCAGGGGGTCATTCATTTCCAACCCGAATCTGAGATATGTGAACAGAGTTCTTCATAACTGGTTTTCAGAAGCAAAAATAAGCGGAAGAAGTGTAAACAGCAGCAGCGGTGTCAGCCAGGCGGTTCTTAACAGATATTATGCGTATTTACGCCATAAGGCAGAAACTGAAGCTGATGCAAGACGCTGTGAGATATATGCTAAGATACCTGAAATAAAAGAACTGGATCAGCAGCTTCTTGAGCTGGGGCAGAATCTGTCTAAAACAGTGTTGTCAGGTGATAAGGAAAAAATCGCAGAAATCAGAAGGATGACAAGCCTTCTGGAAAAGGAAAAAGCTGTACTTCTTACAGAAAACAATTATCGTGAAGACTATACAGATATAAAATATGCATGCAGTAAATGCGGCGATACAGGAATAACAGAAGACGGGGGGCGTTGTTCCTGCACCAGAGAAAGAATGGGAGAAGCAGAATTATGGCAAAATTTGACTTCATCAGAAAACTGAAAAAAAGGAAAGAAGTCGAGGAAGAACAGACCCTGACAGGATCTACAGAAAAAGCAGACACCTTAGAAAAAAACAAAGAGGATGCTGAAAAAAAACAACATTTAAAGGATGCAGCAATCTGGAACATTATATGGGAAAAATCCGGAGAAGTAGTCGAAGTGACTGATGAGATCCTTGATGAAGTCGGCGAAATAGGCCAGGACGGAATGCGAGGACTTGTGACATTAGGCGCATCCATTGTAGACTTTTATGACAGAACAGCAGCGGTTGCGGAGTGGTTTATTTTAAAGACTCTGGTAATCCTGGGCAGAAGACTTCATACTATAAGTATAAAAGTAATAGAGAACAAAAAAGATATAATAATAAATTCTCTTATACTGGGGGCCGGACTGATAATAATTGCCGGTGCATTTGCCTTTACAACAGGCTATGAATATTCATATAACGGCAGAGCTCTGGGTATAGTAAAAGAACAGAAAGATGTACTTGAAATACTTGATCTTGCCAGCGAGGAACTTTCTCAGGAATATGGATCAAATATACAGATAGACCCGAAGCAGGATATAACTTTCAGAACAGTAGTATCGTATGGTAAAGATATTGATTCTGAAGACGATGTTCTCAAAAGGCTTACATATATGGGAGAAATAAATGCTGAAGCCAGCGCTATAACTGTAGATGGCAAAGTGACAGTGATAGTTGAAAATGAAGCGATTGCCAAGAAGGTACTTCAGGATATAAAAGATAAATTCCTCAGCGATTCAGACTCTACAGAGTATGAGTATATAGGATTCGTGGAAGATGTTAAGATAGAACCGATAAGTACTAAACTGCCTAACATAAGTAACAGGAGCGAAGCAGTTGAAAAGCTTTGCAGCGGCGGTCAGCAGGCAGCGCAGTATACTGTCCAGGAAGGAGACAGTATATATGGCATTTGTGAAAAAACGGGATTCACGTTAAGTGAACTGACAGCTATGAATCCGGGGTTATCGGCAGATTCCATGATACACGTGGGCGATAAGATCACCATTGAAAAGATAGTACCTCTCATCACCCTGGAAACCGTAGAAGTTTCCACGTTTGCAGAAAGCATACCTTATGAAACTGAATATAAAGAATCAAGTTACTACTATGAAGGAGAAGAAGTAACAAGCAGAGCAGGCCAGAACGGAAGAGCAAGCGTTACAGCCAGACTGACAAAACATAACGGCGAAGTAGTGGAACGTGAAGAATTAAGCAAGGAGACTATAGTTGAACCTGTAAATGAAATAATACTGAAAGGAACAAAGGTAAAACCTCCGACTGTAGGCACAGGCACGTTCATACGACCGGTAAATGTCTCTGTATCTTCAAGATACGGATACAGATGGGGTCGTATGCATTTGGGAAATGACTACGCAACTTCTGTAGGTGTGCCTATAAAAGCTTCTGACGGCGGAACCGTCACATTAGCCGGATGGTATTACGGTTATGGTCTTACTGTGATAATAAACCACGGAGGCGGAGTGCAGACACTGTACGGACACTGCAGCGAGCTTTATGTATCGGCAGGTTCTAAAGTATATCAGGGTCAGACTATCGCCGCAGTAGGTAATACCGGAAACAGTACAGGGCCTCATTGTCATTTTGAGATAATAGTTAACGGAAACCATGTAGATCCATCGCTTTATGTATAAATATCTGTTAGCCGGTTCTTAACCGGTATATGCAGCCATATACTTTAGAGAACCCTTATATAGGAGGAAAGTATATGGAGAATCATTACCTGACAGTTGAAAACAGAGAAAAGATGACTATAAGTCAGGTCATAGATGTAGATGCATTTGATGAAGAAAATTTATGGGCGAATCTGAAAGAAGGCAGCATAGAGATAACAGGTGAGAAAATCAATATAGAAAAACTCGATCTTAATGAAGGAATGCTGGTGATAACCGGTAAGATATGTTCGTTTGAATATACTGATAAAAAAAACAGAGAAAAAAAATCAGTCTTAGGTATGTTTGGAAGAAAGCCATGACCCATCTGATATCAAGTCAGGTGACGGTCATGGCAGTTATGACGTTTTGCGGACTTACGACAGGACTTGTTACTGATATTTTCCGGATTTTTATACATCGGTTTATTGCCGGACATAAATTTTTAACTATCATAATCAAGGTGCTGTATTGCTTTACGGTGGCCTTTCTGATAAGTGATTATCTGTTTTACAGCAACAGCGGAAAGATAACTCCGATAAGCTGTATTTTCTTCGGCGTCGGGTTGTGGTTGTGGAACAGATATCTGCATGGTATAATAACTCCGCGATTTTGATTATAACAGGTAAGTATATGAGTAAAAAGGGGAAAAGGCTAAGGGAGTTTGAAAAAAACAATCGGCAGTTTAATGTTTCAGATGTAAGGAAACAGAGGCAGGAACGTCATAAAGAAATAAGACAGCGCCGAGAACTGAAAGAAAACGATATAGAAAAAAATCCTGCGGCTGAGAAACACAGAAGAAAAAAGAATAAGATAACTAATGTAAGAAGATTTATAACCGGCGTGATAATACTGATAGTTATCACGTCTGTTGGTGTGTCCGCAGTAAAGATGATAAAGCTGATAAATGAAAGAAACAGGCTTCTTGAGACTAATCAGAAACTCATTGAGATGAAAGAAGATCTGACAGAAGAAATGAATCAGGTTGATTCGGCTGAATATATGGAACAGCAGGCCAGAAAAGAACTGAAAATGATAAAAAACGGTGAGATACTTTTTATAGTATCAGACGAACAAGATGAAAAGTCAAAACAATAAGGAAGATAAAAGTCTATGGACAAGCTTGATATAAAAGAAGCAATTGTAGTTGAAGGCCGTGATGATACGGCTGTTCTAAGGCAGGTAACAGATGCTTTGATCATAGAAACTCATGGATTCGGAATAAAAAAACAGACGTGGGAGATTCTTGAAAGAGCATATCGGCAGAAAGGTCTTATAATACTGACGGACCCGGATTTCTCAGGAGAAGAAATACGCCGCAGGTTAACTGAAAGATTTCCTGAAAGTAAACACGCATATATGCCAAGACGCAAAGCTGAAAAAAACGGTGACATAGGTATAGAAAACGCGGATCCGCAGCATGTGGCAGAAATTCTTAAAAAGATATGTACTCCTCTTGAAAAGACAGTCGAAACTTTTACAATGAAAGACATGTATAGAGCCGGCCTCAGCGGGAATCCCCAGTCCAAGAAAATAAGACAGAAAACGGGTGAAATACTTGGTATAGGCTATGGTAATACTTCAGCCTTTCTAAAAAAACTAAACAGCTTTGGAATTACGCGGGAGCAGTTTGAGGAAGCGTTAAACAAGAGCCAAAACAGGTGAAAGAGAATATGAAACTGTATGAAACATCTTCTATAAGAAATATAAAGCAGAAACATGAATTCAAGTTTACAAAAAGTCTGGGGCAGAATTTTCTTACTGATAAAAACATAATAGATGAGATAATTCAAGGAGCAGAGATATCTGAAGATGATACCGTAGTAGAAATAGGACCCGGTATAGGTGTAATAACTTATGAAGCAGCACTCAGAGCAAAGAAAGTCATTGCCGTGGAAATAGACAAAAGGCTTATACCCATACTCAGGGAGACTCTTCAAGGAACAGATAATGTCACAGTGATAAACGGTGATATTCTGCAGCAGAATATCGATTCGTTCACAGAAGGCGAAAAACGGGAAAATATTAAGATTTTAGGCAATCTGCCGTATTATATAACGACCCCCATAATAATGAAACTTCTGGAAGAAGGAGTTAAAGCCGACAGTATCACTGTTATGATGCAGAAAGAGGTGGCAGACAGAATAAACGCCGGGCCGGGAACAAAGGCATATGGAGCCATATCTGTAGCTGTAGGCTATTATTGCAGTGTGGAAAAGATCACAGATGTTCCAAGAAATGCATTTATACCGCAGCCAAATGTGGATTCGTCTGTGCTCAGACTTAAACTCAGAAAAGAAAAACCGGTTCAGCTGAATAATGAAAAACTCTTTTTTGATTGTATCAGAGCTGGATTTGGCCAGAGGCGAAAAACATTACTTAATTCGATGCAAACCTTACAGGGGACAAGTAAGGATTTGATAAAAGAAGCTTTAGATGCAGCCGGTATAGATCCGGCAAGGAGAGCAGAGACACTCAGACTTGAGGAATTTGCAAAAATTGCTAACGAGGTGGATAAGAGATTATGAACAAGGAACCTAATAATGAATCAAAAAAAAATCAGGTAAAATTCGACAAATTCGGCAAACTGGATAAAAAGGTAGAAGAGACCATACAGGAAGTGGAAACCATGGGCAGAAAAAAGTTCATGCTCAAAGCAGTGCACACCAGCTTTGCAGGAGCAGCCATATGGGCTTTTGCATTAAATCTTGTTATTGAAACTTTAGGAAGGATGCCGACTACATCTATCTGGGGAGGAATACGCTTTCTGTTTGATGAACCCATAATATTCCTGTACAATACCCTTATAATATTTGCTACACTGGTCATCGCATCAGTATTCAAGCGAAGATTGTTTGTGTTTACAATTGTTTCCCTTTTCTGGCTGGTAATAGGTATAGTAAACGGTGTGATACTGACACAGCGAATGACGCCATTTACAGTAAAGGATCTGAGCATACTTGATGACGGTCTTACCATTGTGACCAATTATATGTCTACTGCTGAAATAGTTATGGCTTGTATAGGGGTTGTTGTGGCAATAGGTCTTCTGGTACTGCTTTTTATAAAAGGTCCAAAAAAGAAAGACAGAGTAAAATGGAAAAGAAATCTTATCGGAATAGTGCTTGTAATTGCAGCTACCTTTGGCGTAACGTCAATAATGATAAGTACCGGAAAAGTTGAAACTTTTTTTGGAAATCTTGCTTATGCTTACAGAGACTATGGTGTGGTATACTGCTTTACAAATACCTGGCTTAATACAGGTATAAGCAAACCGGATGATTACAGCGAAGAAAAGATGCTGAGCATATTCAGTCCTGAGGAACTGGGAGATGATAATGCCATGCTGCTTGAGCAAAAAGATGAAGATGACAAGCACCCTAACGTGATATTTCTTCAGCTCGAATCGTTTATAGACCCGGATAATATTACATCAATAGAGACTTCTGAGCCGGCATGTCCCAACTTCAGAAACCTTATAAACAATTATCCGTCAGGACAGCTCACAGTACCTGCCTGTGGAGCCGGTACAGCCAATGTGGAATTTGAAGTCATGTCCGGACTTAGCGTAAAGTTTTTCGGACCGGGAGAATATCCATACAAGTCCATACTGACAGAAAAAACTATGGAAACTATGTGTTATGACCTAAAAAGTCTGGGATATTCAACACACGCCATACACAACCACAGAGCTGTATTTTATAACAGAAATAAGGTGTTTGCCAATATGGGCATGGATACTTTCACCAGTATCGAATATATGAGTGATGTGGAAAAGACCCCTAAGAACTGGGCCAAGGATCATATCCTGACTGAGTGCATAACAGATGCATTAAATTCCACTGAGTCCAGAGATATGATATACACCATTTCGGTACAGGGACATGGAAAATATCCAACAGAGCAGGTTCTTGAAGATCCTGAGATAACTGTCACATCGGCACCTACAGAAGCTCTTAAATGGCAGTTCGAATATTATGTGAATCAGGTTCATGAAATGGATAAATTTATAGGGGAACTCACTGAAACACTGCAAAGCTATGATGAACCTGTGGTGCTGGTAATGTACGGGGACCATATCCCTGCAATCGACATGACAGAGGACGATCTCAAGAGCAGAAATTTATACGGTACAGAATATGTCATCTGGAGCAACTTTGACCTTCAGGGAGATGACGAGGACATGTATTCCTATCAGCTGGGGGCACATGTTCTTGAAATGCTGGACATGCAGGTTGGAACGGTATTTACTTATCAGCAGAACCATCGCAACAGCGAGACTTATATGCAGGATCTTAAAGCTATAGGATATGATATACTTTACGGAAATTATTATCTGTATGGGGGAGAAAATCCTTTTGATCCGACAGATATGAAGATGGGCGTGAAGGATATCAAGATAGATGAGGTCGTAAAAATAGGTGATAAATACTATATCAAAGGGCAGAACTTTACTGAATACAGCAAGATCACTCTTAATGGAAAGACACTTAAGACTATTTATCTGGGAAGCAGCATACTGGGACTACTTGAAGATGTGGATCCGGACGATGCTTCAAAAATGAAGGTGAGTCAGATTGAGACCAAGAACAATGAGATACTGAGCACTACAGAATGACGAGGCTGAAAATGAAAGAAATAAAGACAGAAAGACTTATTCTTACCCCATGGATTTTATCAGAAGATGATATCATGGGCCTTTACCGATATGCCAGCGATCCGCAAGTGGGTCCCAATGCCGGTTGGAAACCTCACGAGAGCCCGGCAGAATCAGCTGAGATAATAAAAAATATTTTTATGCCTCATCTGGTGTGGGCTATCCGGGAAAGGGAGAGCAGAAAAATTATAGGAAGTATAGGACTGGAAGATGATCGCCGCAGGGAGAATGTAAACAGCAGAGAACTGGGATATTCTCTTGCAAAGGATGCATGGGGAAAAGGCTATATGACGGAAGCTGCCAAAGCAGTTATAGATTATGGTTTCAGAGAGCTTGGCCTTACTGTTATGGCCATATGTACCGGTCCTGAGAACAAAAGGTCACAGAGAGTAATTGAAAAATGCGGATTTAAATTTGAAGGAAGGCAAAGACGGGGATACAGAATATACGACGGAACAGCTAGGGATAATATGGTATATTCCATGCTTAGGGAAGAATGGGAAGAAGGTAATAGATGACAAAGAAAAGAAAGATATTGAGAATTGTTGCCTGCATTATTCTTATTCTTGCCATAGTGTGCCTGGCCACAGGGCTTATAATAAATCATATCGTAAAAAGCACCGCAGAAGAAAAACTATTATATGAAATAACAGGCACAAACACAATAGATGATAAGGCTGCAGAAAACCTGAAGCAGCTGCAGGCTGACTGTATTCTTATACTGGGAGCAGGTATAATAGATGAAAATACGCCGACTCCCATGCTTAAGGACAGACTGGATGCAGGTATCCAGCTATACAAGAAAGGAGCGGCTCCAAAGCTTCTTTTGACAGGAGATAATGGGCAGAAAGAACATAACGAGATTCATGTGATGCTTAATTACGCCATTGATGCGGGAGTACCAGAGGAAGATATTTTCTGCGATCATGCAGGGTTTTCAACTTACGACTCCATGTACAGAGCTTCAAGCATTTTCAATGTAAAAAAGGCTATAGTGGTCACACAGAAATACCATCAGTACAGGGCATTATACATAGGAGAAAAACTTGGACTTGAAGTATGGGGAGTATCGTCAGATCAGGAGACGTATGTGGGACAGCTTTACAGGGACTTCAGAGAACTTCTTGCAAGGATAAAGGATTTTGGAAAAGTATATATCAAAGCGGAACCTGCTCTTGGAGGAGAAGCGATTCCTATAAGCGGAAGCGGCCTTATCAGCCATGGTGAGTGATATGGTAACACACATAAGCTGATGCGCATATTATACAGAGGACTTAAGTCCTCTGTTTTTTTCTGTATATCCGGCCGGCGACTGCCAGGTATGCCCGTCAGGCCGGAAATATGCAATGAGGAGATCATATGATTTATCTTGATAACGGAGCTACATCGTTTCCTAAGCCGCAGGATATGACAAGAGCCATGGAAGAATGTATAACATTGTATTGCGGTAATCCGGGGCGTTCCGGTCATGACATGTCCATGAAAACAGGAGAAGAAGTTTACAGCGCCAGACGTAAGTTAGCAGAGTTTTTTAACGTTGAAAATACGGAAAGACTGGTTTTTACCAAGAATACGACAGAAGCTTTAAATATGGGTCTAAAAGGAGTCCTTAAAGGCGGCGACCACGTGGTTACAACATCAATGGAACATAATTCTGTGCTCAGGCCCCTTAAAGCGCTTGAAAAAAAAGGAGTAAAGCATACCATAGTCAAAGCAGACAGGCAAGGAATCGTAAAGGGCTGTGATATTCAAAAGGCTATAAGGCCAGAAACAAGACTGATCATCGTCACGGCTGCATCCAATGTTACCGGAAGTAAGATGCCGCTAAAAGAGATAGGTGAACTGGCGGCGAAAAAAGGTGTTATATTTATGGTTGACGGGGCTCAGGGGGCAGGGTCCATGGATCTTGATGTCAAAAAACTGAACATAGATCTTCTTGCTGTGCCGGGACACAAAGGTCTGCTGGGGCCTCTGGGTACAGGAGCTCTGTATGTATCGCCTGGTATAAAGATTGAACCGATAACAGAAGGTGGAACCGGCACAGAGTCAAAAAGCCGACTGCAGCCTGAAGAATTTCCGGAGGGATTTGAAGCCGGAACCATAAATGCGCCTGCAATAATCGGATTGGGAAAAAGCGTGGAATTTGTCAAAAAGCTGGGTACAGATGTGATAGCTTCATATGAAGAAGAATTGATAACGTTTCTGGATAATGAACTGATGAATATGGATTTTATACAGTATTATGGCCCTGAAGCCTGTAAGAAAACGGGGATTTCCCTGATAAACGTCAAAGGAACAGGAGCGGAAGAAGTTACATCGCTTTTAAACGATAATTTTGGAATTGCAGTACGTGGAGGCTATCATTGCGCAGGACTGGCACATAAAACAATAGGCACATGGGATACAGGAGCAGTAAGAATAAGCGTAGGCCCATATAATACAAAGAGGGATATTATCGCCGTAGTAGATGCCTTATGGCATATAGGTAAAAGGATATGAAACAAAAAAATAATTTATACCTTCTCTCCTTTATGTAGACAAAAGTTAAAAAATGTGGTAATATATTTTGCGTTACGGGATGTGGCTCAGCTTGGTAGAGCGTTGCGTTCGGGACGCAAAGGCCGCAGGTTCGAATCCTGTCATCCCGACCA
>CASFMJ010000055.1 GCA_949295785.1 uncultured Bacillota bacterium
CTTGAAATCATATCGGAAAGTGAAGATAACTTCGTCATAGAATTTACAGCCTACGACTACTGGTTTGTGAGAATGAAGTTAGATAGTAACGACCTGATATTCGGAATAGCCTCGGGAGAACACTTTGCAGAGACAGAAAGACTTAGTCAATATGACGACCTTGACACATTCTTTGAAGGTATACGGAAAGACCTCCAGCTGAGAATCCCCGACAAATATCTGAAAGCAAAAGGGTGGAAGGACTCCTCAATATATGCATCAGAGCCTGCAATTGTTTTTGAAAGAATAGATTACATAGATAAGACAGAATTGATGAAAAAATATTTAAAAGAATTTTCAGCGGCACAGAAAAATATAAAAGGCGCAGATAAGCTTCCCCTTAATCAATATATGAAATGGAGAGAAGCATCAGTAAAAAACAAAGGCGGCAAATATATGACACTGGGAAAATTTTATGGTGATGAGAACGGTGCGCCTGCTGCTGATTCATATATAAAAATAGCCGAGGCAGAAGGAGACACATACGTTGATCTTGGTGAGAACTGGAAAATTATAGAAGATGAATACGGGCTTAGTGATGATGAAATGTTCAGGTTGTTTATTCTATCGGCAATGGACGATGCTGTCGAAGCCGGGAAAACCATAAGATTTTGCCATAATCCGAAATTATTTAAGGACAATTCCATATGGTACGAGTATCAGTATTTAAAAGAAAGATACGGATATGAACTTGAATTTAGAGATGGATACTGGTATGCAGAATAAAACAATATAAAACAATAATAAAAATATAACACTTAATGACCGGAAACAGTAAACTCTCATAGGAGAAAAAATCAAAACCGGTGAAACGTATTTATCCTGTAATGATAAGCCTTCACTTTCAGTATGGATACGAATTGAACCAAAAAGGGACATTATGATACGCAGAAAGGAACAGCCAACCAGGTATATTCCCGATAATGGCTGTCATATTACCTGATTATATTTTTACCGGCGATGGGCATGTCAGTTAACTTGATTTATGATAGTATATTTAAAAGACTGCCCATTTTTGATTTTAAACGGGTGCTGACAGCAAAACAACTGAATGGTATAATTTTTAAAGAATTATGCCCATGGAATGAAAAAAGGTCAACTTATAAAAGAAAGGTTAAAAAGGCTTTTGCATTGATTTTTTCGCTGCAGAGGGGCAGACATAAGCACAATGACCATAAAAGCTGTTATAGGAGGAAAGTGTATGAAACGGTGCTTAAGGAGAAAAATAATTGTTACATTGATTGTAAGTATGCTTCTGCTGGCAGGCATACCGTCTGCTGCTTTTGCAGATAGTACCGGAAGCGGAAACAAGCCGGCCGAAATCTGGATAAACAATGTGAATATAATGGAAAAAGGTAATGAAAATGCCGTTGAAGGAGCCAGCTACGACTCTGATACAAACACATTGACTCTGAATAATGTAACAATTGATCAGGCCAATTCAGATTTCAAAAATTACAGTGACTATTTTGGCTTCTACGGAATAGTTTCAGGTGTATACGCCGACGGTGATCTTAATATCAGGCTGGAGGGAGACAATAAGGGTATATACTCCGGGACGATCTGGTATACAATCCTTATAGACGGAGAACTCAGCATAACAGGTCCCGGTTCCCTTGACATCTTCGGAACACACGGGATACAGACAAAAAATGATCTAACCATCAGCGGCACCGGGACTATGACAATTGAAAGCGAGGTCAATTGTATAAACTCGCAAACCGGAAATATCAATATTACAGCAGATATGGAAAAAATAAAACTTATCGGGCTTAAAGGCGTACTCTGCTGTCAGGATGAGCAGGCAAACATAACAATAGGTGAAAAGTCTTTATCAGACAGTGATGCCGCCTCACCGGATATGATCATTGAGAAAGGGGAAATATGCCCGGTATCTCAGGCCAAGGTAATGGTCGGCGGTGTGGATGTGTCAAAGGAAAGTGTTAAAGGGGTCACATATGATGAAAACTCCGGCACCCTTACACTGGACAATGCTACCATAAGCAGCAGTGATGAAATTTATAAATCAGCCATATTTGCGGCAGAAGACCTGACCATTGTACTTGAAGGAAACAATACCATAAACGGAGATGATATAGGTTACGGCATTTTTGCAAAAGGAAATGCTGAGATAAAAGGAAGCGGAGCCCTTACTGTGGAAAGTCAGAGGGTAGGCTTTTATTCTTCCGATAAAATCAGCATAAATGATGAACAGTCTTTTATCAGATTTAAAAATGATGACGGCAGAGTTATGATAACAGAATCTCTGACTATATGTGGAGAGGATTATTCTGAATACTATATTACCGATCTGGCAAACTCAACTTCAATAATCATAGATCAGGGCGAGATATATTGGCTGCCTGAGTATATCATTGTAAACGGCAGAAATATAATAGAAGGTGAAAATGTCGAAGGTGTATCATATGACTACAAGACAGGAGTCCTCAATCTGAAAGATGCCAAGATTACAGAATCATCCGGCCCGGAGTATTATAACAGCGGCATTTATTACAGCAGTAATAATTTTTTCATGAGCACCTTGACTGTTAACCTGGAAGGCGAAAATATCATAAAAGGCGATAATATGGATTATGCCATATACACTGATTATGATCAGTGCAGGATAACAGGAAACGGAAAACTCAATGCAGAGGCGGATATAAATGGCATTTTTTCAGGACATGAACTGACAGTAGACAGCAGCGTTAAAGAACTCTGCCTGTCAGCAGGGTTATCAGCATTTTACGCAAACGATGGATACTATGTGAATATCGGAAATGAACGTATTAAGCTCACTGATCAGAAAGTATGCATACAGTCGGGAGAAGTTGTATCACAGGAAAGCGAAACCCTTTACGAACTTAAGGTAGGAGGTGCAGACATTCTTGCCGGTGAGAAGGTGGATGGAGTAAGCTTTGACCCTGATACCTGCACTCTTACTCTGGAAAATGCAGATATAGTTACTGACAGTCAGTATCTCATAAAAGCCAGCGGCAACCTTAATATCCGACTCATTGGCCAAAATTCCATACTGAAAAAAAATGAGACAGATGATATAACTATAGGCATATACGTAGAAGCCGGAAATCTCAATATCTACGGAAACGGCACCCTGGTTATGGAAGATTCCCGTTATTCTCAGATAATGGCTGAAAATTCTGTAAGTATCAGCGGTGATGTGATGGTTGCCCCATCTGCAGGAGTAAACCTTGGCGCACTTTATGCCGATACATTAAACATAAATGACAATGCAGTTCTGATAAGCACATATTATTTTGCCGGTGAAGTAAATCACCGGAGTGGAATAGCTATCCAGACATATACAGGAACATCAGAAGTTAAAGGCAATGTGACACTTTCCCATGACCTTACCATACCGGAGGATTTTGCACTTGGCATGGCAGAAGGAGCATCACTGACCGTTCCTCAGGGAGTTACACTGACCATTCCCCAAGGAAGTTCTCTGACTGTTCCCGAAGGGACAACACTTATTAACAACGGCAAAATCATCATAGAAGGAGCGTTGTATACTGATCAGAAGGTAGAAGGCAACGGTACCATAGAAGGTGTGATTACTCCTGTAACTGAAAAAGATCCTGAAAAGGATCCTGAAAAAGACCCTGAAAAAGACAGCGACACTGAAATAACTCAGGACTCCGTCGTAAAGGGTGATGCAGAAAAAGAAGACGTATATAAAGATACAGACAGCCCCAAGACCGGTGACAGTAATAATAGCGGACTTGTAATGTGGGCTGTGGCAATGCTGATATCAGCGGCAGGAGCCGGTATTGCCGCAAAGTCAGGCAAGAAAAGAAATGACTGCTGAGCTGCAAATTTGTGAGGAAAGACCATTCCTCATATAAAATAACTGAAAAACAGTCATAAATATTAATTCAGCTATATATAAAATAACATCCGTTTTTCTTGCTTATCCGGTGATGACATAGAAAATTACGGATGTTATAATTTATATTAAACTCTGTCATAAAAAGTCTGCAAATAAAAAGTCAAGCAGAAATTAATGAACTTTGAAAATTTTATACAGATTGAAAAAAGAGTATCACAACAAGACC
>CASFMJ010000056.1 GCA_949295785.1 uncultured Bacillota bacterium
AAAAGAGACGGATTTCTCCGTCTCTCGTGACACTTTTATTTATTTTAATTGTGCTCCACCCCAACATTTGACATAGAGCCAAAAAAAGTTTATATTAACAAAACAACCACCAGAGAATTCATCAATTAATTCCCCTGGTGGTTGTTTCATGTGAATAGCAGTAAGCAGACAGTAAAACTGACTTATCTTTTTAAATCTCGTTGGATAAATCTTTTTCAGCCATGTCTTCTTCTGCGACTTTCATCATTATGGCACATTCTATACGTTTTTTAAATAACTCACATCCGGGTTCATAGATACCTCTGATGGAACCGGAAGCATGATATGCATTGGCTGCACATCCTCCGGAACAATAGAATTTGGCCCAGCACCGGCTGCATTCCGGTCTGGAGTAGGCATTGCAGCTTCTGAATTCATCTCTGAGTCCGGTATTTATAATCCCGTCCCATATGTTGCCAAGTCTGTATGCCTCATCTCCTACAAACTGGTGACACGGATAAAGGTCTCCCCAAGGAGTGACAGCCATATATTCAGTACCGGAACCACATCCTGATATGCGTTTATATATACATGGTCCACCTGTAAGATCCAGCATGTAATGATAAAATGTTATAGGATGTCCTTCTCTTTTGCGTTTCAGCATATATTCGGCAAGTATTTCATATTGCTTTTTAACTGTTTCTATATCCGAGTCTGTCAGCGCAGCAGGATCACCTTCGGCGGCAACTACGGGTTCCATGCTGAGCTGAGTGAATCCCAGCTCTGCCATATGGAATATGTCTTTAGTGAAATCAGGATTGGCATGGGTAAAAGTGCCTCGCATATAATAATCTTTGTCTTTTCGAGAATTGACAAACATCTGGAAAAGCGGAACAATTCTGTCATAACTGCCTCTGCCCTCATAATCTTTTCTCAGCCTGTCATGAACCTCTTTTCTTCCATCCAGGCTGAGGACCACGTTGCTCATTTCCCTGTTTGAAAAGTCTATCACATCTTCATCTATCAGCATGCCGTTGGTGGTAAGGGTGAAGCGGAAATTTTTATTATGCTTTTTTTCCTGGCTTCTGGCATAAGAAACCAGCTGTTTGACCACATCCCAGTTCATGAGGGGCTCGCCTCCGAAGAAATCCACTTCAAGATTTACTCTGCTGCCGGAATTTTCTATGAGAAAATCCAGGGCTCTTTTTCCCACATCAAAACTCATGAGGGCACGATACCCGTGGTACTTGCCCTGACTGGCAAAGCAGTATGAGCAGTTCAGATTACATGTATGAGCCACATGAAGACACAGGGCTTTTATTACATCACCGCTGTTTTCTTTGAAGGTTCCTGCCATATGGGCAAAATTGTCCGGTGTGAAAAGCATATTTTCGGCTTTTAAAGCTTCTATATCCTCAAAACATTCTCTGACATCAGACTCGGTGATATCATACTTTTTTAGAATTGTTTTTACTATATCATCATGTGATGTGTCATCGTACATGGAAATAATGTCATAAGCCACATCATCTACAGAATGTATGGAACCTGAACATGTGTCAAGGACTATATTGTATCCGTTCAGTTTATACTGGTGTATCATAAAAATCCTCCGGTAATTTTACATAAATATTGCCGCCCTTTATAAAGGCGGCAATTTATTGCTGTCAAGTGTCGAAAACTATTATCTGTTTTCGTTCTCACATTTCTGATTTGCAACACCGCAGCTGGTCTTGCATGCTGACTGGCAGGAAGTCTGGCATTCGCCACATCCGCCGTTTTTTGCACTCTCGCATAGAGAAGCGGTTTTTAATGTTTTGATTCTTTTCATAATGTCTTTCTCCAATCTGATGATATATTATTGTACCATGAAATATGCTTAAAGGCAATGATTATTTAACTACACTGCTTATATAGCTGAGTCTGAAAGTGCCGTTAAGTTCTATAAGTTCTTCTATAGCCTGAGCATCGGTAAGTGAATCCGATCCCTTCTGCTTTGCCACTATATTCAGCAATGATGACAGGTCAAGACTGGTATCAGGCTGGAACGATTCCACATATATATCATCAAAATCATATGTGTATATCATATCATCTACAGCCTCTTCAAAAGTGGCTATGCCGTCTACAAGACCGTTGTCCACAGCCTGCTGAGCCGAATATATCCTTCCGTCCGCAAGCTTTTTCACATCAGCCACACTCATGTCACGTCCTTCTGCAACTATTCCTACAAACTGCTCATAGGATTCATCTATCAGTGACTGGAATATGGCACGCTGCTCATCGGTCATAGGCTCAGTTGTACTTCCCATAGCTTTATTGGCACCTGATGTAATGGTCTCTGTCTTTATACCCAGATCCGAAAGAAGCTTGCTGATATCAACAAAAGTTCCCATGGTTACACCTATGGAGCCGGTCCAGCAGTTTCGATTGGCCAGTATCTTGTCACATGCTGCGGATATATAATAGCCCCCGGATGTAGCCTGAGACTGCATGGATGAGTATACCGGACGTCCTGTTACAGACTTGTATTCTTCTATTTTGAGATAAAGCTCATCTGACGCATATACGCTTCCGCCGGGAGTGTCAACATACAGTATCATACCTCTGTTTTCACTGTCGTCTGCCATTGCATCTATGGCATTGAGTATATACTGGTGGTTATATGATCCGGTGCCGTATTCATCTATTGTATCGGTGACATAAAGGACTCCTATGTAGTCATGCCCGAAGCCTGTAGTGACCTGTGACGGCTCACTGCCAGAAAAAAGACCTCCGATCATCCGGCTGCAGCCTGCCATGAGTATGACAGAAAAAAGAATAATCAGAGCAATTATTATAAGAGCCTTTACCCATGCAGGCATAGGTCGGCGGTGATAGCCATTTTCCATGTCATCGAAACTTTCTCTTGCTGCTTCATAAAATCTGCCGTTGGAATAATATCGTACTTTTTTTCTTTCATTATCTTTAGGATCCAATGCTGCACCTCCTGTTGGTAAAAAGCTGTTGCTTAATTCTAACATGAAAAAGTCGTGTTGCATAGTAAAAATGTAAGATTACAATATGATATTGCAATATTTGATAGTGATAAAAAAATAAAATCAATATACTTAAAAAAGTAAAAAGGATCTAAAGGAAATATTTTTCTTTTTTTCGCTTTTTTAGCATCAGATAAGTTGACAAAAGAAATTTTTATGTTAAAATATCATATGTAGTTAGCCAATACTAACCCAAAATGTTTGATGTTTTCACACCGTCACCCTTGTGATACTGCTGATGTGACTAAGGAGGATATTATGAATCTGATGGATGCAGCTATCGGCCGGACTTATACAATATTGGAAGTAGATACTGATGACAGAGATCTGGAGGAATTTCTGTTCCGTCTCGGCTGTTACAGCGGAGAACCCATAACCGTGGTGTCGCGGCTTAAAAGCGGATGCGTGGTTTCTATAAAGGACGGCAGATATAATATTGATGATGGCATAGCACAGGCTATTCTTATATGAAAAAAGTGGCATTTGTCACTATTTTTTATAAAACGCAGTTAGTCATGATTAACTCACTGCGGAAATAATTTTTTCGATAACATAAAAATCTAAACTTTTACAGGAGGATGCAGAATGAGAATTGCTTTTGCCGGCAATCCCAACAGCGGAAAAACTACTATGTATAACGCGCTGACGGGTAAACATGAACATGTTGGTAACTGGGCCGGGGTTACCATAGGAAAAAAAGAGAGCCTTATAAAAAATGAATTTGCTGTAACATCGGAGAAACTTACAGCAGTAGACCTGCCCGGAGCCTATTCCATGTCACCGTTCACACCGGAAGAAAGCATTACAAGCGGTTATGTGAGGGATGAAAATCCGGATGTGATAATAAACATTGTTGATGCTACAAATCTGAGCAGGAGCCTGTTTTTTACCTCACAGCTGCTGGAACTGGGTATACCTGTTATTGTGGCACTGAATAAAAGTGACATAAATGAAAAGCAGGGAACCAGGATAAATGTTGACCTTCTGGCAGAAAAGCTGGAGTGTCCGGTAATAGAAACGGTATCCACATCGGGGAAGGGACTTGAAGACGTGGTAAAAACCGCTGTCAGCCTAAAAAACAAAAAGCAGAAAGCGCCTTACATACAGGCAGATATCGATCTTACAGATAAGGCGGCGGTAGATGCTGAAGACAGAAAGCGGTTTGAGTTTGTAAACAGAATAGTCGATCAGGTCGAGACCAGAAAGAAACTCACAAAAGATAAAACATCTTCAGATACGGTTGACAGAATACTTACAAATAAAATATCCGGAATAATAATATTTGCCGCTGTGATGTATGTGGTCTTCTGGATATCACAGACTGCCCTGGGACCGCTGATTGCAGACTGGCTTGTAGGCTGGATAGAGACATTTAAGAACTGGCTTGCATCGGCACTGGAAGGTGCAGGAGCCAGCGCATTTCTCCAGGCGCTTCTTGCAGACGGCATAGTTGGTGGTGTAGGAGCCGTAGTGGGCTTTCTGCCGCTTGTAATGGTAATGTATTTTCTCATTGCCATGCTTGAAGACTGCGGATATATGGCACGTGTAAGTGTTGTTATGGACCCCATATTCAAGAGAGTGGGCCTTTCGGGAAAATCTATTATCCCCGTTATAATAAGCACCGGCTGCGGCATACCCGGAATAATGGCCTGCCGTACCATAAGAGATGAAAGAGAAAGAAGGGCTACGGCCATGCTTACCACATGGATGCCGTGCGGCGCCAAGATACCGGTCATAGCCCTGTTTGCAGGAGTATTCTTTGCAGATGCGTCATGGGTCAGCACTCTGATGTATTTTGTGGGAATCGCGCTTATATTCCTGGGAGCGCTACTCATAAAACAGATAACAGGACACAAATACAGGAAATCATTTTTCATAATGGAACTGCCCGAATATAAGGCTCCCAGCATAACAAGAGCGACCATGTCTATGCTGTCGCGTGCAAAGGCATATATAATAAAAGCTGCCACCATAATTCTTGTATGCAATGCGATGGTGCAGATAATGCAGACGTTCAACTGGCAGTTTGAGCAGGTGGAAGAGGGAATGGAAAACACCTCCATACTGGCAAGCATAGCAACTCCTTTTGCTGTGATTCTCATACCGCTGGGCTTCGGTGTATGGCAGCTGGCAGCGGCAGCAGTAACAGGGTTTATCGCCAAAGAGAACGTAGTGGGAACTCTTGCGGTTGTATATGGAGTCACTAATTTTATCGATACAGATGCTCTTGAGCTGGTAGGGGGAGCCGGTGAAGTGGCAGCAGCCTTTGGACTTTCATCGGCAGCAGCGCTGGCATATCTGATGTTCAATCTGTATACTCCTCCATGTTTTGCGGCTATCGGAGCCATGAACTCGGAGCTGGGAAGCAAGAAATGGCTGTTCGGCGGTATAGGGCTTCAGCTGGGAACAGGTTATACAGTAGCATTCTTAGTATATCAGATAGGCACGCTTATTACTGAGGGCCATCTTGGAACAGGATTTGTACCGGGACTGATTGCCGTTTGCGCCATGGCAGCCGCGGTTATATATATAACAGTAAGATCCGGCAGAAAACTGGCATCGGAATATGCTCTCCACGATAACAAAGGTGTGAAGGCAGCGGCATGATAGATATTATACTGATAATAACCATAGCTGCTCTTGTAGGAGGCGCATTGGTATATATAGTAAAAGCAAAGAAAAAAGGGGTAAAGTGTATAGGATGCCCGGCGGCTGAATGTTGTCAGGCGGGTAACCACGAGATTCGCAAGACATCATCGACTTGCTGCTCCTGTGGCAGGGACACAGCCGGTCAGGGAATATCGGCGTCCTGCTGCTGCGGTTGCAGCAAGGCAGAGCAGAGCACCGTAAAACTCGGGAATGAATAAAAAATATGCAGGCAGTTATTGCAATCAGGTTGACTTTTTAAAAAATATGAATCCTGCATAGATGTAAATGAATATTTAAAGAAAATCCCCACTGACATAAAGTTGCAGACTTTGTCAGTGGGGTATTTGATTTAAAATCAGAAATGACAGGATGTCAGATATATGGGTTTATGTGTCAATATGGTTTTTCTTAATAAAGTTTATCTGTATTCAGGAGGAATTTCCTGCTTTTCTCCTTCTTTTATAAAAATTGCATCAATGTTTTCTTTTGGTGAAGGTTTAGTAAGAAGTGAAACTGCAATGAAGACTATTAATGCAACACTTCCTCCGGCAATTTCTACAGGTATAGGACTTGATGTGGCAAATATCTGCCATAATATTCCTGAAATACTTCCAAATATGCAAGAAGCAAGCGCACCTGGCTTTGTGGCACGTTTCCACAGCAGCCCTCCAAGAACAGGAATTGCGATACCGCATGCAGCTATAGTATAGCCCCATAACAGCAGATCATATACACTCTGAAGTGCCAGGGCAAGTACAACACCTATAACAGTGAGGACTACAGCTGATATACGTGCAATTTTAAGTCTGCCTTTTTCGGACGTGTTGATACCCAGGCCTTCGAGCAGATCAACGGTAACAACAGCAGATCCGGAATGTATCATAGAATCTATAGTTGAAAGAACAGCGCCTGCAAGGGCAACCAGTACCAGTCCGCGGAAGCCGCTTGGAAGATATGTGGAAATCATTGTAGGAAGTGCAGCTTCAGGATCAATATCCGGGAAGATAACTTTTGCAGCCATTCCTACGGTTACGCCGCAAAGACCGAAAACAATGAAAAGGAATGCTGATCCGGCCAGTGCTTGTTTAGCAACCTTATCACTTTTAGCAGCCCAGATTCTCTGATATACATCTGTACCTATGCCATATGCCAGTATTATGGAGAATATCAGGCCTGCAAGTTCCCATCCGCCATAAGATGTTATCTTGAAATATTCGTCAGGCAGAGATTCGAATATGTTATCTATTCCTCCGGCCGCATTTATCGAAACAGGAAGAAGAATAAATACAACTCCAACAAGCATTATGATCCATTGAATCAGATCTGTTGTAGCTACAGCCCAAAGGCCACCGGATACAGTGTAAGCAAGAGCAATTACGGCGCCGACTACCATACCTACATTTACATCTATGCCAAACATATTCAGCAGAAGTCCGGAACCTACAAGCTGACTTGCTATGGATGTGATAAACATTGTAGGAAGGATGATTCCGGCTACTACTTTAAGTATCCTGCCGTAGCGTGCATTGAGTATGTCACCGATGGTATACATCTTGAGCCTTCTTACCGGTTTGACAAGAAGGAATATAAAGATTATAAATGCTATGGCAAGAGCTATCTGATAGGACCAGCCTCCGAAACCGATAACAAAACCTAATCCCGCAGCAGCTATAGTGTCTCCAGCACCTATTTGTGTTGCCATTTGGGTGGCAAGGTTTGTCCAAAAACCCATCTGACCTCCGGCTACAAAATACTGCTCTTCGCTTTCGTTCTGACGTTTGGTAGACCACCAGCCGGCAAAAAACATGGCAGCAAAGAAGCCTACAATAACGACGATATCAAGTACTGAAAAATTAACTTGTGCTTCCATTTTTTTCTCTCCTTTCTATAATCTGTACTGTGATGATAAAATTTGCTCCGATAAATAAACCCATAATAAATCAGAATTCAGGACATTTTTTCCAGTTGCGGAATGCAGCGCTTATGAGACGCATTCCATTTAGAGTACAAAGCTCTTTTGATGGATTGTCGTTTTCATGAAATACGGACACTAATGAGAATGCACATACTTTTCCTGTCTCCATAACTTTTGATATATTCTCCATAGCAGTGTAGACTTCGGGACCTCCACCAGTTTCTGTATATTGTCCCGGTGTATATTTTGCATCGAGAATATCTTCATCTATATGCAGATAAATAACATCAACTCTCTCCGCAAGTTTTTCTACAGTCTGTGTCCAGAATTCCGGATTGTTAAACTGATCAGTGTTGAGATAGATTATATCTGTATTCTGCAGGTTTATTATTTCCTTAGGGTCCATGTCACGGCCATCAGAAAGAATGATGTCCGAATTAGGGATCGGATGCTTAATTCCGGCAGCTTCCATCCAACTTTTATAATCTTCTCCTTTACAGAGGCCGGCAATTGTAGCAAGAGGGGTACCTCCTACCAATCCGGATTCGGTTGACTCAGGTGTATTGAAGTCACCATGTGCATCCAGCCAGATAAAGCCGATCTTTATATCGTCATCAAGTGCCTGCTGAAGACCGCCTACCATTCCAATAGCGTGGCTACATCCACCACCAGTCATTACAACGCACTGCCCGGCTTTAATACCTTCCTGAGCAAGCTTACTGATATTTCTAATCTGCTCCTCATGTGGTTTTATTTCATCGCAGCACTCAATTTCTGTTACATAATAGGGTACACCTGCTGTACTGTAGATGCCGCAATCTTTATAATCATCCAGTTCACGCCTTCCTTTAGGCCGTGTGAGATATGATTTTATTCGGGCATTCTTTTTTCCGTTTTCTTCTGCAAAACGCACTTCCCACATGGGACTGGTTTCATCAAATGGAACTTCAATTATCTTGAGGGAAGATAAAGATCTCTGCTTCATATCAGATAAACTCCTTTCATATGATATATGTTTTCTCTTTGCAGGTAAGATATTCTAACCTTTTACATAAGAATATCCTGCTGAGAATTTTATAAAAATAACTGTTGCAATTCCTATGCCAAGCGTGTTGCGTATAAAACAGCCTTTTTTTATAAAAAAAAGTAAATAAACTTAAGATTTAACTGAGTAGTACTGAAAATGATTAGTCATTATTGACTTGATAGTCAAAAATGGCTTATTTTTTGGTGAAAAAAGAGAATTTCAGGCCACAAGAAGGATTAAAAATTGGCATAGGATTTGCAAATTTAAAATAGTGACACATAGTTAGCTGGTGATTTATTATACGAGAGGGAAAGTGATGAAAGTTAAGGAAAACGCCCTTATCTTCGATATACAGAAGTATTCTATCCACGATGGCCCAGGAATAAGAACTCTGGTTTTTTTTAAGGGATGTCCGTTAGATTGCCAATGGTGTTGTAACCCGGAGTCGCAAAATACCTGTGAAGAAATACTGTTTAAAGAAAATCTCTGTGTGCAATGCGGCAGATGTGCAGATGTATGTCCATATGATGCAGTAGATTTGACATCTTACATGAATAGAATAGACAGAAAGCGATGCAAAAGCTGCGGCCTATGTGCAGATGTATGTAATATGAAAGCTTTGTCAAAAGTAGGAAGGTGGATGAGCACAGAGCAGGTAATGGAAGAAATCCTGAAAGATAAAAAGTATTATATGAAATCGGGAGGAGGGGTGACTCTATCAGGAGGAGAACCACTTATCTGGGGTAGTTTCTGCGTGAGCCTTCTCAAAAAGTGTTATGACATGAATATACACACAGCTGTAGAAACAACTGGTTATGTTGCTGAGAATACATTGGAAAAAGTAAGTGAATATGTAGATCTGTTTCTGTATGACATAAAAAGCATGGATGAAAAACGTCATAAGGAGTTCACGGGAGTTTCCAACAAAAAAATCATAGC
Organism: uncultured Bacillota bacterium; assembly: GCA_949295785.1. GTDB lineage: Bacteria > Bacillota > Clostridia > Peptostreptococcales > Anaerovoracaceae > Fimisoma. The sequence goes on from CASFMJ010000056.1 coordinate 9,548, forward strand.
AAATATAAAAAAATTAAGAAATTGGGATAAAAAAGTAATCATGAGAATACCTCTCATACCTGGGAAAAATTTTTGTGGAAAAGAACTGGAAAGAATGCTTGAACTGGCCTCTGATATAGGAATAAATGAAATAAATCTGATGCCGTATCACGATCTTGGCAGTGTGAAATATAAAGGGCTTGGAAGAAAATATGGTATGGAAGGGACAATTCCTCTGAAATTCGCAAAAGATAGTGTTAAACAAATACAGGCGTACAGCAGCCTGTTTAAAAAATATAAGGAAATAGATATAAGAATAGGAGGCTAAAATGGACGAAAGATATAAATCACAGAAATGCTGGTGGGAAAAAAGTGATGTACCTTGGAAAGGCGAGATATTTGATAGGTTTATACTGACAGAAAATAAATACAGAGAGAGGCGCATACAGCTTTTGAGAGATGAAATCATCGAGGGAGCATACGGAAAAAGAGGGGTTATATCTGTTGACAGAGCAAGACTCTTCACAGAATCATATAAAAGCACTGAAGGAGAGCCTGCAGTTATACGCAGGGCAAAAGCTCATAAACATGTGATGGAACATATGCCTATATATGTGCCTACAGAGCAACTCCTGATGGGATATCCCAGTTCTCAGAAAAACGGTGCAGAGATTGAGCCTGAATATCATTGTTCGTGGCTTGAAAATATAGTAGAGATAGATGGAGTAAAAATGAGAGAAATGGATTCATTCCCAATAAGAAAATTTATAGAATTCCATTTCTCAGAAAATGATAAAAAATATCTTGAAGAGGAACTTATGCCTTACTGGAAAGGACGTACATTACATGATTCTGTTACAGCAGAGCTGAAACTCCATGCACCGGAAGCTTTAAAATACTGGAATGATTCTTTTACATCATTTCCTGTAACCAGAATAGGACTATGCCATACAATACAGGATTATTCGGCAGTAGTAAAAAAAGGACTGGCTGGTTTCAGAGAAGAGATAGAAGAACAGCTGAATAATATCAATTTTGACAATATAAGTGATTATAGAGATATAAGCAGAGCTGATAACTACAAAGCGATGCTGATTGTAATAGAAGGAATAATTGCATATGCCCACAGATGTGCCGATATAGCAGATAAAATGGCAGAATCTGCACCAGAGGAAAGAGCTGAAGAGTTACGCCAGATGGCGGAAAACTGTAGAACAGTGCCTGAAAATCCGGCGCGCACATGGTGGCAGGCACTTCAGTCAATTCATTTTGTACATATGCTGACGTGGTTGACAGACGCAGGAGTGGCACATTCGCTTGGAAGATTTGATATATATATGAAGGACATACTGGAAACAGATCTTGAAAATGGATTATCAGTTGAAGAAGCCCAAGAACTGCTGGAATGCTTCATGGTTACATTCTGTTACAGAAATCAGCTTGTTGACTGGAGAGGATCTATGGCAACACCAGGATGGCATACCAATGACAAGATAACCATAGGAGGTACGGATGAACATGGCAGAGATTCAACTAACATACTCAGCAATATGATTCTTGAAGGTCATGCACATGTGCATCTTAATGACCCGATAATTTCCGTAAGAATACATAACAACACTCCGGATGAATTCCTGAGATATGTGATGGAGATCCTGCGTACGAGCGGGGGAGTGCCTCAGATAATAAATGACGAAGCTATTATACCGGCGCTTATGGGTCAGCTGGGCATGCCTCTTGCAGAGGCAAGAAACTATGCTGATGTTGGATGTCAGGAAAATCAGTCGGACCCTAATTGCAGTTACGGGGCGGATACACATGGCCACCAGAATGCAGGATATTTTAACCTTGTTAAGCCTATTGAGCTTGCTCTTAATAATGGAGCAAACCCAAGAAATGGAATAACTGTCGGGCCACAGACCGGAGAAGCAAGTGATTTCAAAACCATGGAAGAATTTGCTCAGGCAGTGAAAATACAGACAGAATATGCTGTAAAAATGAATGTGATAATAAATAATGCCATAGAATATTGTTTTTCATCTTTTGTACCTACGCCTATGCACAATCTGCTGCACCCGGGCCCCAGGAAAAAGGGCGAAGATATCAATGCGGGAGCATGCAGGTATAATTACACAGGAGCAATAGGAACAGGTCTTGGTACAGCTGCTGACTGTATGACTGCCATAGAGGCGGTTGTTTTTAAAGAAAAAAAATGCAGCCTTGATGAACTTGTACAGGCTCTTGCAGCAGACTGGCAGGGATACGAAGAATTGAGAAACACATGCATAAAGGCTCCAAAGTATGGAACTGATAACGACAGGGCAGATAGCTGGGGGCGCTTTATATCCGATACTTTTATGGATGCTTATGAGAGTCATCCAAATATAAGAGGAGGAAAATACCTCTGCGGATTTTTCAGTGTGACTCAGAATCACGTTTTGGGCGAAGATACTGACGCCACACCGGATGGGCGAAAGGCAAAAGAGATGCTATCAGATTCTGTATCTCCGTCTCAGTTTGCAGAGGCTCTCGGACCCACTGCAACTCACAGATCACATGTAAAAGCAATTGATACAAAACGTACTGTAAACGGTATAACATTTGCTCAGAGCATGGATCTTACAGGACTCATGTCTGACAGAGAACTTAACAAGTGGGGTGATTTCATAAGAACATTCATCAGTGAAGGCGGGCAGTCAGTTCAGTATAATGTTCTCAGCATGGAGCAGCTTAAGGATGCAAGACTCCATCCTGAAAAGCATAAAGATCTGTTTGTAAGGATTGGCGGATATACTGCCAGATTTGTGGATCTCAGCGATACTATGCAAGAATCAATCATAAATAAAGCCATACAGCGTTGCTGATATTATTGACAGCGAAGATAAAGAATAACAAAAAGAAAGGTGAGATAAATGGGGAAGATTTCTATGCCAGTGGATAAACTGGGCGAAGCATATGAAAAGATGCTGTCTGTCAGAAAAGCTGAAGAAGCATTTGAACGAGTATACATGGATGGCAAGATACCGGGATTTCTCCATCTGTATCTTGGTGAAGAGGCTATAGCCTCAGGAGTATGCATGAATTTGACCAAAAATGATTATGTGACCAGCACCCACAGAGGACATGGACATTTTATAGCAAAAGGCAGTGAAATTAAAAAAGTTGCCGCAGAACTCATGGGAAAAGAAACCGGACTTTGCAGAGGAAAAGGCGGCTCAATGCATATGATCGATGTTGAAAACGGATTATATGGATCAACGGGAATAGTAGGAGGCGGCTTCCCACCGGCAGCAGGCCTCGGCCTTGCAGCAAAATATAGAAAGACAGGGCAAGTATCAGTATGCTTTTTCGGAGATGGCTCTGTAAACGAAGGCACATTTCATGAGTCAGTCAATCTTGCGGCAATATGGTCTCTTCCTGTCATATTTGTATGCGAAAATAATCTTTATGCACAGTCGGCACCTCAGGAATACCATCAGAAAGTAAAAAATATATCGAAAAGAGCAGAAGGGTACGGAATACCGGGAGAAACGGTAGACGGTATGGATATATTTCAGGTATATGAGGCTGCAAAAAAGGCGGTGGAAAGAGCAAGAAAAGGATATGGTCCAACGCTTATTGAATGTAGAACATACCTGTTTACAGGTCATTATGTAGGTGACGCCCGAGGTTACAGATATAAAGATGAAATGGAATATTACAAGAATGAACGCGACTGCATTAAGCTTTTTAAAGAAAAGGTTCTGAAAGAAAAGCTTATGACAGAAGAAGAACTTGCGGAAATAGAGAAAAAGACAGAGAAAACTGTAAATGAAGCTATAAAATTTGCAGAAGAAAGTCCCATGCCGGACAAGTCTGAAGTTCTGCTGAATGTTTATTGAAAAGAGGTGTCTGTTATGTCTGAAGAACGAAAATTAACTTATGCGCAGGCTGTAAAAGAAGCCATGGTGCAGGAGATGAAGAATGATAAAGATATATTATTTATCGGCCAGGACATTTCGGGAGGCGCAGGAAGGGAACAAGATGGTTTAACCGATACATGGGGAGGCAGTTTTGGCGTGAGCAAAGGTATGTCCACTCTGCTCGGTACGGATCGTGTAATAGATTGTCCACTGGCCGAAGCAGGATATATGGGCGCTGCAGTGGCTGCATCGACAGCAGGTGTCAAAGTTATCTCTGAACTGATGTTCAATGACTTTCTGTGGCTTGCAGGAGACCAGCTTTTTAATGGTGCCGCAAAACTGAAGTATCTTTCGGGAGGAACAGAAACTTGCAGGCTGACGGTACGTACTGTAATGGGAGGGGGTCTAAACGCAGGAATGCACCATTCTCAGTCATTATATTCGCTGGCAGCTCATATACCGGGTATCAAAGTTGTGATACCTGCGACACCATATGACGCAAAGGGACTGCTTATATCCGCCATACGAGACGAAGATCCTGTAATTGTATTTGAAAATAAAGCGCTATATAACACTGAAGGAGATGTACCTGAAGAACCGTACACGGTACCACTGGGTAAAGCAAGGATAGTACGTAAAGGTAAGGATATAACTATTCTCACATTGTCACGAATGTTATACATAGCCATTGAAGCGGCTGAAAGTCTTGAAAAAAGAGGGATAAGTACGGAGGTAATAGATGTAAGAAGTCTGGTACCGCTGGATGAAGAGACGATCTTAAATTCGGTAAAAGAAACGGGCCATGTTGTGATCGTTGATGAGGCGTTACCGCGCTGTGGTGCAGCAGTTGATCTGGCTGCATTGGTATCAGACAAGGCTATAGACTACATCGACGGACCGGTAAAAACAGTCACTTCAAAGCCGTGTCCTGTGCCTTTCAGTCCTGTTTTGGAAAACGAATATCTGCCATCGAAGGAAGATATAATCAAAGCAGTTTATGAATCGACTAACAGGGAGGGATAAAATATGGCCACAGATATAAAAATGCCTAAACTCGGCATGACCATGACCGAAGGAACCATCACTTCATGGGAGAAAAAAGAAGGTGACAAAATAGAAAAGGGAGAGACATTGCTCTGGGTAACCACAGACAAAGTAAATGTGGAAGTGGAAGCGCCGGAGACAGGTGTCCTTCTGTGTATAAAAGTCAGCTCGGGAGAAAAAGCTTCTGTCGGCCAGGTCATCGGCATAATAGGAGCAGAAGGAGAAGAAGTATGCAGTGCCGATGAAAATTGTCAGCCTGATAAAAAAGAACAATATGATAATAAACTTGCGGACTTAAGAGAGAAAGTAAGAGCAACTCCCGCCGCAAGGGCAATGGCGTCAAAGCAATGCATAAATATCGGTGAAATAAAGGGTACAGGCATATCAGGTAGAATAATGAAAGAGGATGTTGAGAGGTATATAGCTGAAGCACCTTGTGAATATGCGGACGAAAAAGCAGGCTGGACAGACATATCTCTGTCTGCCGCAGAGAGTATTTCAGCAGAGAGAATGACCGAAAGCTTTTCAAATGTACCGCATTTCTATCTTGTTATGAAAGCTGATACTTCAAGAATGAACAGAATGCTTCAGACAGCACGAGAAAAGATGATTAAAAACGGCAGCCCAAAAGCAACATTTACAGATGTGCTGATATGGATTATGTCAAGGGTGATTCCGAAACATCCGAGAGTCAACGCTCAGTGGCTGAACAATGGAAAAGTCCGCCTGTTTAATGATGTAAATATGGGTATTGCTGCTGCCACACCCAATGGTCTTTTTGTACCGGTAATAAAGAAAACCGGAAACAAGACATTTGAACAGATAGTAAAAGAACGGGCAGGCCTTGTGGAAAGAGCAAGAAACGGAAGGCTCAGGCCGGATGATATGGCCGAGGGTACGATAACTGTCAGCAATCTGGGCATGTATGGCATAGATATGTTCAACGGTATTATAAATGCTCCACAGAGTGCGCTTCTGGCAGTCGGCAGTATAAATGACGGAGTAATAACCATGTCGCTCAGTCTTGATCATAGGGTTATAGACGGGGCTGCGGGAGCAGCGTTTCTTAAAGAACTTAAAGAAACCATGGAAAAACCTGAAAAGCTCCTTGATGAATATCTGTTTTAAGAAAGGACGTGCAAAATGAAAACCTATGATCTGATAGTGATCGGAGCAGGACCGGCAGGATACCAGGCAGCCCTGGAAGGAATCAGCAAAGGTGCCAGGGTTGCTTTAATAGAACAGAGCGAAGCAGGCGGTACCTGTCTTAACAGAGGGTGTATACCGACAAAAACACTTCTGGAGACGGCTAAGGTATACAGACGGATAGTGGAACATGAGAAATTTGCCGTATGCTGTAGCGGGAAAATAGAAATCGACAGAGAAAGATTGAAAAAGAGAAAAGAAGCCGTAACGTCTAAACTCAGAGGCGGGCTTGAGATGCTGCTGTCGGGGGCAGGCATAGAAATAATCAGAGGTACTGCAAGAGTAAGCAAAGATAAGCAGGTGTACATAACTATACATGATGGCTGCGGGAGCCAAGAGGTGATAACTTCCGATAAGATAATCATCGCCTCGGGATCTAAAGAAGCAGTCCCCGATATAGAGGGAAAACAATATCTAAAAGGCAGTACACAGGCTCTTGAACTTGATTTTATACCGGAATCTGTATGTATCATAGGCGGAGGAGTGATAGGAATGGAACTGGCGCAGTTTTACTTCTCCATAGGATGTAAGGTCAGCGTACTTGAAGCATTGCCATATATACTGGGAAGGACAGACAGACAGATCGTGCAGGCCTTTGAAAGCATTATGGCAGAAAAATATGATATTCATACCGGATGCCTGGTAAAGAAGATACAGAAAAGAGAAAACAGCTTTGAAGTGGTTTATGAAGATAAAGAAAGTATAAAAACCCTGACAGCAGATATGGTGGTGGCAGCTGCAGGCAGGGAAGCCTGCACAGATGGCATGGGCCTTGAAGATGCCGGGATAATATGTGATGAAAAAGGCTTTATATCAGTAGATGAAAACCTTGAAACAAATGTAAAGGGAATATTTGCTGCCGGAGATGTTACAGGAGGCATAATGCTGGCTCATAAGGCATTCGATGAAGGAATAAAAGCGGCAGACAATGCTTTGGGAGAAAACGCAAGCTGCTCTTTCAAAAAGACTGTTCCGCAGTGCATATATACAGAGCCGGAGATTGCATATGCAGGTATTACTGAAGAAGAAGCAAAGGAACAGGGAATAAAGGTTATAAAAGGATTTTGCAATCTGTCTGCCAACGGCAGGGCACTGACAGCCGGAGCAGATTACGGCATGGTCAAAATTATAGCTGATTCTGAAGATGGGCGAATTCTCGGAGTGCACATGATAGGAGATAATGTCACCGAAATAGTTGGCAGTGCAGTATATGCCATAGACGGAGAATTTACAGTTGATGAAATGGCAGAATATATTTTGCCTCATCCTACGATAAGTGAGGCAATTAGAGACGCTGCGCGTGATTGCAGGGCAAAAGCAGAAAGGAGAAAAAATGAAAAAACCTGATCTGATAATAAAGAACGGAACCATATTCAATGCATCCGGATCATTTAAAGCAGATATTGCAGTTAAGGACGGAGTTATAACATGCATATCTGAGGATTTAAGAGACGGCAATAATGTGATAGATGCGGAAGGAAAAATAATAATTCCGGGAGCCATAGATATACATACACATATAGATGCGCCGCTTCACGGCTCCAAGACTATGGACGACTGGTTTGACGCCACGGCCTCAGCGGCATTCGGTGGAGTCACATGTGTTGTGGATTATCCAATCCAGGACCCCGGACAGTCATTGCACCAGGTTATAGAAAACTCTTATGAAAAGGCAAGAGATAAATCTGTACTTGATTACAGCTTCAGCCCCGTGGTGACACAGAGGACAGAGCGTGCATATGAAGAAATCCCCGAGCTTATAGGGGAAGGATTCCCTACGTTTAAGGTTTTCATGGCATATGCTTTCCGTGCCAGAGATGAAGAACTTATCAGATTGCTGGATGTGATTTCATACAATGGAGGCATTCTGGGCGTGCATGCAGAAAATGACTGGGCAATAGAGTATATGACGCAAAAAATGATACAGGAGGGAAAGACTGATCCTATATATCATTGTCTCAGCAGGCCTCCTGTAACAGAAGATGAAGCTACCGGAAGAATAATCAGACTTGCTGAAATGGTCGATGCACCAGTCCTTATTGTACACGTTTCTTCAAAAGGAGCAGTGGAAGAAGTGATAAAAGCAAGAAGCTGCGGAAGACCCGTATATGCAGAAACATGTCCACATTTTTTAATACTTGACGAAAAAGTGTACGACCAGCCTATAGAAGAGGCAGCAAAATATGTTGTAACTCCGCCAATCAGGAGCAGAGAACACCGGGATGCCTTATGGAATGCCATATCATCCGGAGGTATTTCGCTGATTTCATCTGACCATTGTGCATTTTCACTTAAAGAAAAACTCAGACTGGGGACAGGGGCATTCAATAAAATACCGCACGGAGCCCCCGGAATAGAAACACGTCTGCCCCTGATTTTTTCTGAGGGAGTATGCAGACAACGCATAACCATGGAAAAACTGGTTGAAATGCTTTGTACAAATCCTGCAAAGATAGCAGGCATGTATCCGAAAAAAGGTATTGTTGCAGTAGGAAGCGATGCAGACATTACCATAATCGATCCGGATGCTTCTTCAGTGATATCCACTTCAACCATGAGAGGCATATGTGATTTTTCACCCTTTGAAGGTCACAAAGTATGTGGCAAGGTGTGGAAAGTTATTGCAGGAGGTTCTGTGATTGTAAACGACGGATGCCTGCAGGCAGAGCCCGGAAGAGGCAAACTTGTGATTAGAGAAAGATTTAAACCGTTTTAGCATTACAAAGGAGGAAACCCATGGCTCATATGCAAGCTGCATCAGCCGAAAATATAAGGCGAGATATTGAAAATCTTAATCAGTTCAATGCCACACCGGGAGACGGAATAACCAGGATATTGTTTACCGATCAGGAACTTAAAGCCAGAGAATATATAAAAAAGCGTATGGAAGAAACCGGCCTTGAAGTCAAGGAAGATGCCATAGGAAACATTTTTGGCACGCTTAAGGGAAGCAAACCCAATCTTGCCCCTGTGTGGACAGGCTCACACATAGACACAGTACCCCATGCCGGAAGTTTTGACGGAATGACTGGTGTGGTAGGGGGACTCGAAGCTCTGAGAATCATAAAAGAATCAGGAAACACACACAGCAGAAATATCCAGGTCATAGTTTTTACTTCAGAAGAACCCACACGTTTTGGTAAAGGGTGTCTTGGAAGCAGGGCTCTTGCCGGTGACCTGACACAAGGCGAAACAACTGGGCTTTCGGATGAAACCGGTATGACACTTGCGCAGGTTCTGGACAGATTGGGATATGATAAAAAACAGTTTCCTGATATAAAAAAAGAAAGAGGCGATGTTCACGGATGTGTCGAACTTCACATAGAGCAAGGAGCCGTATTGGAGAATATAGGTAAAAAAACAGGAGTAGTTACAGCCATATCCGCGCCTACCGATCTCATAATTGAAGTGGAAGGTACACAGGAACATGCAGGAGCAACACCTATGCCCATGAGAAAAGATGCCATGACTGCAGCCGCCAGGATGATACTCAAGATAGAAGAACTGGCAAGGACATCTGACAATCCCAGTACTGTTGCTACGGTGGGAAAACTCGATATATTTCCGGGAGCAACCAACGTGATACCGGGTAAAGTAAGATTTACGGTAGATATGAGAAGTGACAGCTTCGAAGAAAAAGAACAGATTTTGCACAAAATACAAAAAAACGCAGAGGCTCTGGTGGAAATCGAAGGTGTGCGGATTTCTGTCAGTATAGTCAGCCATGAACATCCCGCTTCTGCTGATAAGCATATAGTGGATGTTATCAGGGATGTATGTCAGAGGCAGAACAAGGAATATAACGTCATGGTGAGCGGAGCATATCATGACTCTATGTTTGTATCAAGGTTTGCACCGTTCAGCATGATATTTGTTCCAAGCAGGGGAGGCATAAGTCACCATAAAGACGAATGGACAGATTATGAGGATATAGCCTCGGGAGTGGATGTGCTTGCTGAGACACTGCTTATAATGAGCAATGAAGAGGTTAAACAAAAATGAAATATTGTCTGCTGACAGATAGTTTTGATCCGGCGTTTAATTTGGCTGCCGAAGAGTACTTGTTTGAGAAAGCGGATTCTCTAAATGAGTATATGATGATATGGCGAAATATGCCGACAGTTGTGGTAGGTAAATATCAAAATACTATTGAGGAAATAGATCAGAAATATATTGAAGACAATAACATAAAAGTTGTCAGGAGACTTTCAGGGGGAGGAGCCGTATTTCACGATCTTGGCAACATAAATTATACGATAATAAGGGACTGGGACAAAAATGAGCATATAGATTTTACTCCGTTTATGGAGATGGTGGCAGGAATGCTGAATTCAGCCGGGATAAACGCCCATATAACCGGACGTAATGATCTTACTGTAGAGAACCGAAAAATCTCCGGCAATTCTCAGTATATAAAAAACGGAAGGGTGATGCATCACGGCACTTTGCTGTTTAATTCAGATATTGAAGCAGCGGCAAGGGCGCTTTCACCTCCTGATTATAAAATCCAATCCAAAGGGATTGCTTCCATAGAAAGCCGGATAGCGAATATAAAAAGCTTTCTTGGAAAAGACATCACTGTTGATGAATTCCAGCAGAATATGACAGAATATTTTGCTCAAATTCATGATTATAATGTAAGGCATTTTTCTCAAAAGGAAGAAACCGGAATATGTGCTATTAAAAAAAGCAGATATGATAAATGGGAATGGAATTACGGATATTCTCCGGCATATAAAAAATATCGCAGCCATTACATACCCGGCTGCGGTAATTTTATCGTAAAGATGAATGTAGAGGGAGGTATCATAAGAGATTTTTTTCTTGAAGGAGATTTTTTCGGCAGCAGGGATATGAAAGGCCTGTACCATATGATAGAAGGCTGCCGTCCTGAGAAAGATGAGATTTTAAATATAATCTCGCAGACGGAGCTAAACAGGTATATATATAATATTTCAAAAGAGGATTTTATAGAGATGATTATTTACTGAGGGCAGATAATGTATATTTTCCATATTGTAAATTCAGGTCTGTATTTTGAAGAAAATCAGACAGGGATATTGATAGACGGGTTGCATCAGGGAAAACAAGAGGGATTTTCTGATACACCACTCCATATAAAAAATGACATAATGAAGATACAAGGCGTTTTTAGGAACATGAAAATAGCAGCATTTACACATGGACACCCGGATCATCTCAGCAGATCTTTTTTACATACTTTCAGAGAAAAAAATCCCGATATACCTGTAATCATACCGGGTATGATGCAGACGGAAGAAAAGACTCATATAAATGGCATAGACATATATCAGATCAGGACTGCTCACATGGGACAATATAAAAATATACCGCACTGCAGTTATCTTCTGGAAGATAAGAGAAGCGGATATTTTGTCGCCGGCGACGGCATTTTTGATGAAAACACAATTACAGAAGTGGTTAAAAAAGGCAGAAAGCACATGAAAGCACTGTTTCTTAATTTTTATCACCTTGCAGATATTAAAACACTCAAATTTATATCAGCCATAAAACCGGAAAAGATTTTTATCATACATCTGCCTTTTGAAAAAGATGACAGGTATCTTCTGAAAAAGCAGTCGATATCAATATTGAAAAGAACAGCGGTAAAAGCAGAAATATTGCATCCCATGTCGGAAATATTTTCCTGACAATTGACCCAAGATAACATTGAATGTAAAATAAGGATATGATATGTTGAGATAATATGTCGAAAGGTCATTTGAGAAAGGATGTGCCGATGAAAGAAGAACTGATAATTTTCAAAATTTTGAAGAGGCTCGGATGCAGCGGCATCCTGATTACAGATGGCAGTGGAAAAGTAGTGTGCATGGATGAAAACTTTTTTAAAGAGGAATGGGATCTGCTTCCCTGCGATATATTGGGAAAATCAGCTTTTGATCTTGAAAAAACCGGAGTAATAAAGCCGGCGCTGGCACTCAGAGTCATGGAGACAAAAAAAGAAGTAAGGCTTATTTCGGCTGTAAGAGGTCTATATAATATAGTGGGGGAAGCCTTTCCTATATTTGATGAAAAGGGTGAAATCAAATGGATAATAACATTTACTCGTGATGTGATATCAGAAAAGGAAGTACTGAGGCTATATGATGAGACTCTTGAAAGATTCACAAAAAACGATGAAAATGATTGCAAGGCATTAAATCAATGGATAACTGAAGAAGGACTGACAACATTTAATGCACAGTATGCAGGTGTTCTTGCAGGTATAAAGAAGATTTCCGCTTATGATGTTACGGTGCTGCTTACCGGAGATACAGGTACCGGAAAAAGCATGATGGCGAGAAAGATACATAATTTAAGCGGCGTAAAAGGTGATTTTGTTGAGCTGAATTGCGGATCTGTATCTGAAAGCCTGATGGAATCAGAACTTTACGGATATGAGAAAGGCTCATTTACGGGAGCTGAAAAAACAGGAAAAAAGGGACTTGTAGAATGTGCTGAAAACGGTACACTGTTTCTCGATGAGATTTCCGAGATGCCTCTTAACCTTCAGGTAAAGCTTCTTCATTTTCTTCAGGAGAAGAAGATCCGGAGAGTTGGAGGAACCAGAAGCATAGATGTAAACTGTAGAGTGATTTCTGCTACAAATAAAGATCTTGAAAATGAAGTGAGAGAAGGAAGGTTCAGAGAGGATCTGTTTTATCGGCTTAATCTCGCATCATTCCATATTCCGCCATTAAGGGATCGATATGAAGATATTGTTCCCCTGGCAAAGAGTATTCTCAATTATCTGAATACAAAATATCAGAAGCAGTTTGTTTTTGACTACGATGTGCTGTCTCTTTTTGTGAAATATCCATGGAAAGGAAATGTCAGAGAACTTGAGAATACCATTCACAGAATGGTTCTTATGGCTGAAGGAAATGTACTGCGTAAAGATCTTTTACCCAAGTCGTTTACGTGCAATGTACCCAAGTCTGAAATAGAATATATAGACCATATGGCTGAAGATACTGAGATCCCGGAGAAAAGTTTTCGACAGCAGATGGAAGAAGCCGAAGCCAAAATAATAATGAGAGCTTTTGAAAGATACGGGTCTTCCTCAAAGGTAGGAGAAGCACTTGATATAGGGCAGACTACTGCCGCACGTAAAATAAGAAAATATGTGAAGCATGATTTGAAAGATATAGAATAGACTGCAGTATGCTTTGTAATATATATGAAAAGAACACAAGTTACGAAAAGAACAATCAAAGTATTTAATAGCTGACAGTTGTGCTGCAGAGGATTAAAAAAAACGCTGAAACCTCCTTGCAAAAATCTTCAAAATATTATACAATATACGGAAAATAAAAGGGACATTCGGGGCTTGCCCCGGCTGTCCGTTTCTATAAATAGCATAATCATAAGACAGGAGGATAATAATGGCATACTATTTCGACGAACCATCCAGAACATTCAACGAGTACCTTCTTGTGCCGGGATATTCCAGCAAAGAGTGCCGCGTAGAGAATGTTTCTCTCAAGACACCCATAACAAGATTCAAAAAAGGCGAAGAACCTGAGATCACGATGAACATTCCATTGGTTTCTGCGGTGATGCAGGCCGTTTCAGACGACAAGATGGCTGTAGCACTCGCAAAAGAAGGTGGAATTTCTTTTATTTTTGGTTCACAGCCCGTTGAAAGTCAGGCTGCAATGATACGCAGGGTAAAGACCCACAAGGCCGGCTTTGTCACCAGCGATTCCAATCTCAGACCTGACCAGACCCTGAAGGATGTACTGGAACTCAAGGCACTGAAAGGCCACAGCACCATTGCCATAACAGATGACGGCACGGCAGAAGGCAAGATACTGGGTCTTGTTACAAGCCGTGATTACCGGGTAAGCCGCATGTCCCCCGATACACAGATAAAAGATTTCATGACTCCTTTTGAGAAACTCATATACGGAAAATCCGGCATCACTCTCAGTGAAGCCAATGATATCCTGTGGGATCACAAGCTTAATGCACTGCCTATAATAGATGAGAACCAGAGACTTACTCATTTTGTTTTCAGAAAAGACTACGATTCACACAAATCCAATCCCAATGAGCTGCTGGATTCACAGAAGAGATACATGGTCGGAGCAGGCATAAACACCAGAGACTATGAGCAGAGAGTACCGGCTCTCATAGAAGCGGGAGTTGATGTGCTCTGCATCGACAGTTCTGAAGGATACAGCCAGTGGCAGGCTGATACCATCGCATGGATAAGGGAAAGATACGGAGATAGTATCAAAGTGGGAGCCGGAAATGTGGTTGACGGCGAAGGCTTCAGATATCTGGCCGAGGCAGGAGCAGACTTTGTCAAGATCGGCATAGGCGGAGGTTCCATCTGCATAACAAGAGAGCAGAAGGGTATAGGAAGAGGTCAGGCAACAGCGGTGATTGAAGTTGCAGCAGCAAGAGACGAATACTTCAAAGAAACCGGCATATATGTGCCTATCTGTTCCGACGGCGGCATAGTTTATGACCACCATCTTACACTGGCTCTTGCCATGGGAGCAGACTTTATAATGCTGGGAAGATATTTCGCCAGGTTTGACGAGTCTCCTACAAACAAACTCAATGTAAACGGAAATTACGTTAAGGAATACTGGGGAGAAGGTTCAAGCCGCGCCCGTAACTGGCAGAGATACGACCTTGGAGGCGATCCCCGCATGAAATTTGAAGAAGGGGTGGATTCTTACGTGCCGTATGCAGGACCTCTCCATGATAATGTGAATCTTTCTCTGACCAAGGTGAAATCCACCATGTGCAACTGCGGAGCCCTCAGCATAAAGGAACTGCAGCAGAAAGCAAAACTGACTCTGGTTTCAGCCACATCCATAGTTGAAGGCGGAGC
Source organism: uncultured Bacillota bacterium (assembly GCA_949295785.1). Lineage (GTDB taxonomy): Bacteria > Bacillota > Clostridia > Peptostreptococcales > Anaerovoracaceae > Fimisoma. The sequence goes on from CASFMJ010000056.1 coordinate 24,548, forward strand.
CCATGACGTAATACTGAAAGATGCATCAAGCAATGTTATAAAATAGTAGATTTTAAGGAGACAGAAATGGATAACAATAAACGCCCTGAAGATATGGTCAGGATTACTACTCCTGCTCTTGCTGAAGAGTTTATAAAAGAGCAGGTTGAAGAAATAAAGAAACAGGTTGGCGATAAGAAGGTACTGCTGGCACTTTCCGGCGGAGTAGATTCTTCTGTGGTTGCTGCTCTTCTGATTAAAGCTGTGGGCAGACAGCTCGTATGTGTGCATGTGAACCATGGCCTTCTCAGAAAAGGCGAACCTGAGCAGGTAGTGGATGTATTCCGCAATCAGATGAACGCTAATCTGGTTTATGTGGATGCTGTAGACAGATTCCTTGACAAGCTGGCAGGTGTTGATGATCCGGAAACAAAGAGAAAGATCATCGGAGCCGAATTTATAAGAGTATTTGAAGAAGAAGCACGTAAACTGGACGGTATTGAATTCCTGGCACAGGGAACTATATATCCGGATATTCTGGAAAGCGACGGCGTAAAGGCTCACCACAATGTGGGAGGCCTTCCGGAAGACCTGCAGTTTGAACTTGTGGAGCCTGTGAGACTTTTGTACAAGGATGAAGTGCGTGTAGTGGGAAAAGCTCTAGGCCTTCCCGACAGCATGGTATATCGTCAGCCGTTCCCGGGCCCGGGTCTTGGCGTAAGATGTACCGGCGCCATAACAAGAGACAGACTGGAAGCCGTGAGAGAAGCTGACGCCATAGTGAGAGAAGAAATCGGCAAGATGGAAAATACACCATGGCAGTACTTTGTTGCCATTCCCGACATAAAATCAACAGGCGTCAAAGACGGAAAGCGTTATATGGGATGGGCGGCCATAATCAGAGCAATCAATACGGTGGATGCCGTTACTGCACAGTCGGTGGAGATACCTTTTGATATGCTCTGCCGCATGCGCGACCGCATCATCGCCGAAGTACCCGGCATCAACAGAGTTCTGTGGGATATCTCTGATAAACCTGTATCGACGATAGAGTGGGAATAACCTATAAATACCAAGAACCGTTGAAATTTCAACGGTTCTTTTTTTCGGCTCTATGTCAAATGTTGGGGTGGAGCACAATTAAAATAAATAAAAGTGTCACGAGAGACGGAGAAATCCGTCTCTTTTATCATT
>CASFMJ010000057.1 GCA_949295785.1 uncultured Bacillota bacterium
AATGATAAAAGAGACGGATTTCTCCGTCTCTCGTGACACTTTTATTTATTTTAATTGTGCTCCACCCCAACATTTGACATAGAGCCACTTTTTTTATACTCTTATTATTTTATAACATCACAGCCCATGTATTTTCTCAGAGCCTCAGGCACCACAACGCTGCCATCTTCCTGCTGATAATTTTCCAGTATGGCTGCTACCGTTCTTCCCACTGCAAGTCCGGAACCATTAAGAGTATGAACAAACTCAGCCTTTCCTGTTTCTTCGTTTCTGTAACGTATGTTTGCCCTTCTTGCCTGATAGTCTTCAAAATTACTGCATGAGGAAATTTCCACATATCTGCCGTAGCTCGGCATCCATACTTCGATATCGTAAGTCATGGCTGATGAGAATCCCAGATCTCCCGAACTCAATCTTACTACTCTATAAGGTATATCAAGACGTTTCAGAACCTCTTCCGCATCAGCAGTTAGTTTTTCCAGTTCATCGTAAGAAGTTTCAGGCTTTACGAATTTTACCAGTTCTACCTTGTTAAACTGATGCTGCCTTATAAGACCCCTTGTATCTCTTCCGGCAGAACCTGCTTCAGCACGGAAACATGGTGTGTAAGCCGTGTAATATACCGGAAGTTCTGCCTCAGGCATTATTTCCTGCGCTCTGAGGTTAGTCACAGGAACTTCAGCTGTCGGTATCAGGAAGAAATCTTTCTGAGGCACATAGAACATATCTTCTTCAAATTTGGGCAGCTGCCCTGTTCCTGTCATTGCAGCTCTGTTTACCATAAATGGCGGCAGTATCTCCACATAGTCCTGATCTATGGTATGAAGATCCAGCATGAAAGATATCACAGCTCTTTCCAGTCTTGCTCCCAGTCCTTTATATACGGTGAATCTGGCACCGGATATTTTTGCAGCCCTGTCAAAGTCCAGTATATCCAGATCTGTTCCCACGTCCCAGTGAGCTTTAGGTTCAAATCCGAAATCCCTCGGTTCGCTGTATTTTCTAAGTTCCACATTGGCGCTGTCATCTTCTCCTACCTGTACATCCTTATAAGGGGTGTTGGGTATACCAAGAAGGGTGTCTCTGAGTTCCTTTTCAACACTTCCCAGTTTAGCGTCAAGTTCCTTGATTGAAGCGGAAAGTTCTTTCATTTCTGCCATTATAACAGAAGTGTCCTCCCCTGCTTTTTTAAGCTTGGGAATTTCTTTTGAAACTGTATTCTGGCGATTTTTCATCTGTTCTACCTGCAGAAGTATTTCTCTTCTCTTTGCATCTAAAGCAGGGACATTTGAAAGTCCGAAATCGCCTTTACATCTTTTTTCTACAGCAGCTTTAACATTGTCGTAATCTTCTCTTATTCTCTTGATATCTAACATGTCTATCCTCTTTTCTGTATTTTCCCGCATCCTGCCTTGTGGGGGGATGCAAGTTATCTATTTAGAACAAGTTTTTCCTGTACCTTATATATAACTTCCTCAAAAGACTCATCTGACCCGCCAGTTCTATCTGAAGGTCTGAAGCCAGCTGATATTCACCGTTATCCAGCGCCTCTTTCACTCTGGTTAAAAGTCCCTTGGATGAAAGGCTGTCTTTGGCTATGGAATGACGCATTTCATTTATTCTCTCCCAGTTGGCAAGATCATAATCGGTGGCATCCGCACCATGTATCATCATGTAGCCTCTTATATCTCTCATATACTCGGGAATCACTCTGTCATGGAGTTCTTTTTTCCACTGATCTATGGCATATGTGGCAAAGGATTCTATAGCTGTCATAGGAATGATTCCCCCTGCCGAAATAGCCTGCGTTTTCTCCGGATACTGATAAAATCCCTGAATATTTTCCCAGACTGTTTCGGGTGCTGTCCCGAACAGAGTGTTCCGTTCATCTTCTGTATAATCCTCAAAGACATCTTTTTCACTCCTGTATTCCCTGTCTTTTTCAAGATAGAAGTCTTCCTGTCCGTACTCTTTTGAAAGAGAAGCTTCCAGTTCCTCCGGAGTCTTTTCTGCTTTAAGCGCAGCTTTTATACCATCCAGCATAGCCATATAACTCGCCGCCAGCACCAGATATGTATTAGATTTTGGGTGAGGTGACCTGAGTTCAAATCTTGTAGCCATGGTTTTGTTCTGATCACGAACCAGTCCTACCATTATTGTTCTGTTTCTTGACGGTTCTGCGGCACTGTGGCCCAGTGAAGTAACGATGCACACAGGCGCCTCATATCCGGGTTTTTGTCTGTTGAGAGCATCTATCGTCGGACTTACAAAAGGATTTATCGCTTCATAATTTTTCAGTATCCCCATGAGTCCACCGAAACCAACAGGGCTTAGAAAGTCTTTATCCGGCTCCTGGGCGGAAAAAAGGTTTATCATTTTTCCGTTTTTAAGTCTTGCCGAGACACCGAGGTGAGTGTGTTCACCGCTTCCTGCCACGCCTTCTACGGGTTTTGCCATAAAAGTTGTCATGAGTCCGAACTGGTTAAACACATCTCTTACAAGATATTTAACCTGCTTCTCATTATCGGCAGCCTGTATGGCATCAGAATATTTCCAGTCAATCTCCAGCTGTTCCATTATATGGTCATGGGCACCGGTTCTTGTCAGCTTTGATTTTACTCCGCCAACCTCCTTATGACCCATTTCCATTTCCAATCCATAGTAATCCAGTATTTCAAGTGATTTCTCCAAAGCAGTCCGAACCGGTCCGTAAGTTCTTTTCCAATACTGTTCTTTAAGTTCCTGAGAAGTAGAAAGCTGCTCTTTATCAGCCTTATCTTCAGGTGTCCTTACCCAGAATTCCAGTTCTGTTGCGCTGGTTGTGATTATTTCATCTATTTCATCGGAGCTGTCAGCACCCTGTATATATGTGAATACATATGGATTTTCTTTCAGAAGTGCCATGAGTTCCTCTTTGAATTTTCTTATGGCACCTGTAAGAATTGCTCTTGAGCCGACTTCTGTTCTTTCATTATGTACAAGGAATGATGGTATTCTCAACGTTCCCACAGGCAGATTCAGTTTATGAGATATGTTGTCAAAATTATAGTCTACATACCAGTTTACACTTTTATCCGGTATCATGTCTACTTTTGCATTATTAAGGGTTGCAATTTTTGGTAAATTGACGCTGGAACCATCCGTCTGCACTCCGTGTTCGAGCATATCTTCCATATCGTTTAAAAACGATTTTATCGGTATCCTTTCATCAGTGTCATTTCCTGCAATGTCAAGTCCGACAAATGAGACGAATTCTACCTCCGGGTGCTGCTTAAGCACAGTCGTCAATTTTTCTATGTCATGATCTTCCGGCGGAATTTTGAACAACATCCGTTCAAAATCAAATTCCAGCATTTTTACCTCCAAATAAAATAAAATTTCAGTTCAATGGCTCGGGTTAAGTCCCGAGCCTAAAAATAATTTTCTTTTATGCAGCCAGCTGTTCAAGAGCTTTTTCCAGTTCATCCATATATTCACCGTAAGCAGCCCAGTCCCCATCCTTTAGAGCCGACTGTGCGCTATCATATGCGTCTGATGCCTTCTGTATCAGTTCTGTCTGGCTCAGCTGTTCCGGTGTATCAGGTTCCTGCTCAGAACCTTGACCCTCAGTATCCTGATCAGTCACCAGGCCCTCTGATGAGTCAATCCCTTCTGCTGCCTCCTCACCGAACAGGGATACGAGACATTCTTCAAGAGTCTCCTCATATGCAATCTTATCATTATACGCCACTATTATTCTCTTTACCTCAGGTATGCTGGAATTAGTCGCTTCCAGATATACCGGCTCTACATAGAGAATAGAGGAATTTATAGGTATGATGAACATATTTCCTCGTCTGTATGTGGTTCCGGAAGAATTCCACAGAGAAAATTCCTTTGAAATCTCTGTATTCTGGTCTATCTGCGCTTCCACCTGCTCAGGTCCGTATATGGTCTTGCTCTTGGGGAACTGATACAGCACCAGTTCACCGTAATGTTCTCCATCGTTTCGGGCAACCATAAGAGCAGTCATGTTCTTTTTACTCTTTGGTGTGAACGGGATGGAATTAAAGAATTCTGCCTTTTCTTCTCCCGGAAGCTTAGCGATATAATAAGTCGGCGACATCTGCTTCTGCTCTGTTCCGTATATCTCGTAAGCTATATCCCACTGGTCCTCATTGAGATAGAACACGCTTATATCTTCCATGTGATATCTTGTATATATATTTGCCTGAATCTGCAGAAGCGTATTGGGATAGCGTATATGAGCCTTGAGTCCTTCCGGCATCTGATCCCCGCTTTTAAACAGATCGGGATATATCTTAGCATAAGTTGCCGCTATCGGATCCTCTTCGTCTACAATATAAAAATCCACATCTCCATTATATGCATCTACTACCACTTTTACAGAGTTTCTTATATAGTTTGTGCCTGTTTCCTCATTATACGGCTGAGAATACGGGTAATTGCTGCTCTGGGTATAAGCATCCACCATCCAGTAAAGTTTTCCGTCCACAGTCACCATATATGGATCTTCTTCATACGCAAGGTATGGCATTATGGTCTTGACTCTGTCCATAACATTCCTGTGGATGATTATTCTGGAATCGCTGTTTATATTGGAAGATACCAGCAGTTTAAGGCTTCCTTCTTTGGCGGCAAAAACTATCCTGTTGAACAGATTGAGTTTTATACCTGCATCACCTTCATAGCGTGTATAAGAATTACTTTCGCCTGACGGATAATCAAATTCATCTTCATCAGTTCCCACTATGACATATTCGTTTGAAAGTTCTCCAAAGTATATCTCCGGCCTTGTTATCTGTATATCTTCAACGGTTGATTCCGGAGGAATATTGCCGATGAGCACATCCGGCTGTCCGCTGGCGGTGACCTTATCTACTCTGGAAAGAGTAATACCATATCCATGGGTATACTTAAGGTGGCGGTTAAGCCATGAATCACTTATCTTGGTTTCATCTATCTCTCTTGTTGCCAGATAAGTCTGTGTGTATTTTCCATCAATCATGTATCTGTCATTGTCCACATCGTTGAAGGTGTAGTACTGGCGGATACTTTGAGTCTGATTATAAAACTGCTGAGCAGGATCGAAATCGTTGATACGTATGTTACTTATAGTTTCTGAGTTGGCCGCTATATCGCTGCCTGTAAGTGTATTATCCGCTGCAAATGATGTAGTAGTCACATCATCCAGCTGATAAGCATACTGGGTATACTCGATGTTTCTCTTCAGGTACTCACTTTCTTTATTGAGTTCGTCCGGTGAAACTATAAAACCCTGCATCAGAAGTCCTGCGCCTGTACCTGCAAGACCGACAACAATCATAACAACAGGTATTGTCAGCAGCTTTTTGTAAGCCTTTTTCTTTACATTTATGACAAACATCACTGCTGCTGCAACAGACAGTACACAAAGAATTCTAAGTTTCCACAAAGTCACGGTTACATCAGTAAATCCTGCTCCATACACCGCACCTGAATGTGAATGCAGAAGATCGAACTGCTGAAGGAAAAAGTCAATGCCCAGCATAAGGAAGAAAATGAATCCCAGAAGGGCAATTTTTCCCGATGCAATATGCATCAGCTGTTTAAAGTTTGCATCATCAAACTGTCTCTTTGGCCTTACCGGCTTTGACTGATACTTTTTGCCTGTGAATGCTTCTGCAAACTTTCCGAAAAAGTCGTTGCCGCTTCCCGATTTTCCGCCAAAAGGATTAGAATTTCCCGTATATCGTTCTTCACCGTCAGCGGGCTGAGCATCACTTGGTACTTCATCCTTGAAAACATCCGGTGTTCTGACAGTCATAAGTATTATATAATAAATAACTGTCAGCAATATGAATCCGACTATCACTCCGATCAGTATCTCATTTAGCTGTGACAGGAAGTCCAGCCTGAAAATGTAGAAAGAAATATCGATATTAAACAAAGGATCTGCCAGATCAAAAGATGTGCTGTTGGAAAATTTGAGTATTTCAAACCACAGCTGCATCACTGACATGCCTGTGGAAAACACTCCGAAAAGTACAGCCAGAGCTATTGTCACTTTCCTCAGTTTTTTAACATCGGTGGCCTCCGATGAAGCAATTTTTGAAAAATAATCTTTCCGTATTCTGTTGAGATAAAGATATACCAGTCCGGTAACCACAATAAATGTCGGTATTCCCACTGTTATCTGTGTTATCAGTTTCTTGAAGAATACAGACAGGTAACCCATTTCTCTGAACCACAGAAAGTCTGAAATAAAGCCTATAAGGCTTGCAAACAGCACAAGAATCAGAACCACAGCCAATGCAACAAAGGCCAGTCTTTTTTTCGCTTTTCCCATTATACACTTTCCTCCTTAACCTCATCCACTATGACGCCATCATCGGTTTTATTAAGACTTATTGTCTGCAGAACCGATACCGTTCCTCCGTCACTGGCAGCATATACTGTGCGGGTCAATACATAGAATCTGTTGTCGCCCGTTCTTATTTCGCCTATTTCAAGACTGTTTATTCCGATAAGATTCTCATCTTTATTTTTATCCTGCCAGTTGTTATAATACCCGATAGCGGCTTCAGTTATTGCCTTGCCGTATGTCATATCCGGATCCGAAGAAAATCCGGCAGCTGTATCGCTGAATTCCTCGCTACTGCTGATTTCTTCAAATGCATACGTCTTGTCGGGATCATATTTCAGATCTTCATTATATGATATGGAACCTATATTTTCTGCCGATCCGGCCATTTCATTGACGTACTGATGCATATATTCATTATTTGAACCTTCTGGAGATTCTGTTCCTTCACTTTGCCCTTCATCCCCACTGAATACTGATGTTATTTTTGTCATTATTCCGTCAACAGTCTGCACAAAACCGCTTTCGGGGAAAAATGCCTTTGTTCCTATTATTATCAGTTCGACAGCCACCATCACGGCAAGTATTGCTATTATTATCTTTAATACTTTATTTCCTTTATATTCTTCTTCTCCCTCTTCGTCCTCCGATTCTGCTTTTTTACCGTCAGCAGATACATCATCACTGATGTGGCCGCTGCCGTCAGTATCATCGCCAAAGGCATCTGCCGGAAAGACATCGGAGTATCTGAGTTTTGTCTTCTGACCTGCTGAGGGGGAAAAAGATTCCTCCTCCTTATTTTCATCTTTGGCAGATGACTGCTGAGAGAGGTCCGTTTGCGACAATATTTTATCTTCTGTTTGCTGCGCTGCTTCATGCGCTTTGTTTTCTTCTTTATTTTCTTCGTCGGTCGTACCCATTTCCTGTTCTTCTCTGCCGGCATCATCTGTGTCTGCATTATCACTGACAGGATCAGCTTCTGTTTCCGCTGTTTCGGCCAAGACTGATATATTTTCCGGTTTGCTTACAATAACCTGGGCGGTTTCGGCAATTCCCGAATATTCAGTTGCTGTTTTTTCTGAATTCTGGTCATTTTCTTCATCTGCCGATACTGCAAGTGTAAGGGGCGCCATTGTTACAGCCACTTCCTTCATCGGCGGTACCAGCGGAGTAGCAGGTTCTACAAAAACATCTTCAAATGAGGGAGGTTCCTTGATTTCCTTCGACTTTGCATCATCGGGTGTTATTTCTTCCCATTCTGATTTCAGCTGACTTTCCATCGTTCTGATACGTTCTCTCTCTTTATCTATGAGTTCTTGGAAAGCGTCTCTTTTGGTATTGTACGTATTAAACTGGTTTTTCCTGTCGGGTATGCTGCTTCTGCTGTACTCTATAGTCATGCCTTTCTCATCACCGCTTATATCGCTCAATGCGTCGGAGCCAAAGAGCTCTCTTTCAAGATCAGCAATGGAAAGGGCTTCATCTTTTTCCGGATGTTTCTCTCCTTCCTGAGTCTGCAATTCATTTTCACCCACGGCCTGTGACATGTCTTTTTCGTTATCCGCCGCAGGTACTATTTTCTCTACATTTACAGCTCCGGGCTCTCGCCTTTTCTCGATAACTTCTTCCCAGTTCAGCTCAAAATCATCTTCTTTTCTTGAATCCCTTGAGGGAAATCCGTCAAGATTCCAGTCAAAATGAATTCTTTCCCGTTTCGGCTCACTGCTATATGGACTTTCCTCTGTTATCTGCCGTGTCCTCTTTTCCGCCTCCTGCCTGAAGGGAGGATTAAAAACCACTTCTTCGTATGTGTGCGCAGGCTGTGGGGAGCTTTCCACAGCCTCTCTGACTTTTGCGCCGCAATATGCGCAGAATTTATCTCCATCATGTAACTGTTTGCCGCATTTAGTACAAAACATCTTCTTCCTCCGTATGATCTTAATGCTTATATATATCAGTCTTTTATTGTCTCCATCAGTTCTTTTTCTGTGAATACTTTTCCGGAACGACTTCTGTTTAAATTGTCCGGTCCGAATTTTATTCTGCCGGCTGCCGGTTCACTATCTCCTTTCATGCCTTCGGATTTATCTTCTAAATTCATATGCAGAGTAGCTTCATCAATATTTTCTGCTGCTGTTTCTTCATCAATATCATTTATAATGATATTATCTGTATTCTCTTTATACTCGCTTCCCCCGGCACATTCATTATTGCTTTCCGAAAGTTCCTGCTCATCGGTTCTTTTTTTTGAATATTTTATCTTTACCTGGGCTCCCTGTATCTTTATCTCCACTTCCTCAATGCCGACTTTCAAAAGTCCGGCGGCCTCATGAAGCAAAGACTCTATACTTTCACCGGAATCTGCTTTTTTTATATATCTCTCTGAATTTCCGTTTTCGTCATGATTTACGCTGCAGCAAGCTTCAGCTATTCTGTCGGGTTTGATATTCTGTTCGTTTTCTGCAGTATCAGCAGTATCTTCAGCTTTATTGTTCAAAACCGCGTCTGTGAAAGGTGAAGAGATATTGTCATGATGCTGACTTTTCTCTACCGTCTGCTGCTTGTCCTCTTCATCTGTTTTTCTCATTTCTGAATCAGGACTCATGCTTTCCTTATTTTCGAGAAAAGCTTTCTCGTCAAAATCCAGATTGTCATCTTTGTCTCCTTTTTTGGCAGATATTATTGCAGCCCCTATTATTATGATAAGAATCAGTATTCCGCCTGCTATCATAAGTATATTGCTGTTCTGTCTGCAAAAATCAATGACTGTATCTATTATACGGCCGACAGTTTCGCCCATAACTCTTTCTCCCGCAACTTATACTTCATTTTATTATATAACAAATGCCTTTGGAATGCAAAGAAAAAAGAGCAGTTTTACACACTGTAGGTTTACAATAGATGTGAGACTTAAGTAGTAGAAAAAAGCGATTGAGTCCATTAGAATGGTTTTACCACAAATCATCTAAAG
>CASFMJ010000058.1 GCA_949295785.1 uncultured Bacillota bacterium
ATCCTGAAGAAATACAGGATAACTAAAGTCATAAAAATTGTTCCCATAGACCCTCCGGCAGATCTTACATGATCACCGGAGGGTTTTGTATATATAAAAAGATAAATATATAATTTCTTAATATAATGTATGATCTGAAGTTAATGTGAAAAGAATGTGTCAGAATAATCAATTTCTTGACACTTTCTTTTCATTTCTGTATAATTAATATAAATTGGTTTTTTTTCTTATTTATAAACGGGAGGTACATGATGAATAGGCGGCAGAAGCACAGCCTGTCTCATTTCTTAGAACTGGCCATAGGCCTTTTTGCTATCTGGGTTTTGCTATCAGGGAAATTTGAGATAAAGTTCCTGCTCATAGGCTTGTTCTCATCTCTTACAGTTTCTTTTATATGCATGCCGTTTCTTTTGATTAAAAATACAGAAACAGGCAATACATACTTTCTTTTCCAGGTAAATTATCTTAAACTGGTTCCTTATTGCATCTGGGTGCTGAAGGAAATTTTCAAGTCAACTTTGGATGTATCACGAGAGATTCTTAAACCGCATATAGACTATGTGCCGAGGATAGTCTATTTTTCCATGCCCTTTGAGAATCCTATGGCAAATGTTGTTCTGGCCAATTCGATAATACTTACTCCGGGAACCATAACTATCGACGTAATGGATGGCGGAATATTTGAAGTTCACGCCATAAATAAAACCGCTGCTGATGATATGCTCAGCGGGAATATGGCAAGAAAAGTGGCATCAGTTTTCGGGGAAAAATGTCAGTTTAAACCTCTTCCTGAACTTGAAGTAATAGATATTCCAGAGGAGGTGCCAATATGATGACTGATTTCTTTGTCTGTTATCTTGTGGCTATGATTCTTCTTACTCTCGTAATGTTAGCAAGGCTGTTCATTAATGCAGGACTTTACAACAGATTTATAGGCATACTTGTAATGTGTACCAATGTCATTCTTATACTGGTACTGATCGGATTTGTAGACGAACGTAGAGATATGTACGTTGATATTGCAATTTCTTATGCGGTGCTCGGGTTCATAACATCTGTGATAGTGGCAAAGATACTGGGCGGAAAAGGAGGAGACGATGGACGTTAGAGAAATTTTCACAGTCATTTTTCTCATGCTGGGGTTCGTCTGCTTTGTTATAACTGCCATAGGCGTATTCAGGCTTAAAGATTTTTATTCCAGACTTCATGCAGCCGGTGTGTGCGAAGCTGCAGGACTGGTTCTGTGCAGTATAGGATTTCTCATTTACGAAGGATTTACCGTTACAGGACTTAAGATTTTTGCTATTTTTATTGCTGTATTCATAGCAAGTCCCATCGGCACTCATATAATTGCCAGAGTAGCCTATAAAAGCAGTTTAAATGAACTTGAACATGATATGGAGGAAGGCTCTGCGTCTTACGGCAAAACAACCCATGAAGAAAAGGAGGTCGGATAGATGCCTATTCTGCTTCTTGAAGGGATACTGCTTATGGCGATGATAGCTATCGCCATAAGTATCATAGTGGGCAGGAAACTTCTCTCTGCTACTATAATTTATTGCGCTTTCAGCCTTGCTGCAATGATACTTTACACTATTGCAGGAGCTGCCGATGTTGCTTTTACCGAAGCCATAATCGGAACAATATCCACAGTGTATTTTATAATAGCAATAAAATCCATCAGAAAATCATCTTTAAAATCTGACGGTGAAAACAATATTTCTGATGATATATCAGAAAGGGAAGAAGATGGAAAATAAAAAAGTAATGAAGAAAAAGACTATTGGCCTTATATTGGTAATTATTATAGTAGCCATAGGAGCATTGAGGGTGGGAAAAGAACTGCCTACCATCGGAGACCTTAATACTCCGGCCAATACTAACATATCAAGATATTACATAAGCAATGCTGAGAATGATACCCATGCACAGAATATAGTAACGGCAGTTCTTGCTGATTACAGAGGATTTGACACACTTTTTGAAACCTGTGTGCTTTTCCTTTCAGGTATCGCAGCCATGGTAATTTTGTCTGATAAGAAAAAAATTCCCGAAAAATCCAGAGAAGAACTTCTTGCATATCATAAGGATTCTAATTTTGGAAGCAAACTTATGGATGGTGCTTTCAGGATAGTTGTCCCTATAATACTCATATATGCTGTTTATGTACTGTTTCATGGGGAAGTAAGTCTTGGAGGAGGATTCCAGGCAGGTGCTCTAATTGCCTGCGCGTATCTGCTGAACAGGATAATACCCAACTTTGAAAACGCATTCAGAAAAGTGAAAGTTGAGATCAGCCTCATTGCTGCAGGTATTGGTGCATTTTTCTTTGTACTGACAGGATTCATACCTATGCTTTACGGAGGAAGGTTTATGGAATTCGATCATCTTCCGTTCCATGCTGATACTTTATCAGATCTTCATGCTGACGGTATTCTGATGGTTGAAATCGGTGTGACTGTCTGTGTTGCAGGAGTGATTATAACAATTCTTGAAGTTGTACTTGAAAGGACAGATTTTGATGACTGAAATTCTAAAAAGTGTTGAATATTTTCTCGCTGACAGAGGTATATACATGCTTACTCTGGTACTGCTGGCCATAGGTATATATGGCATGATAGCATGCAGCAACTATATGAAGAAACTGATGTGCATGAATATAATGCAGGTTTCAATCATCTTCTTCTTTCTTACATTCGGACAGAAAGAAGGGGCGACTATTCCGGTACTTCTTAACGACTTTCTTTCTGCCGATGCTTATATCAATCCTGTACCGCATGCCCTGATGCTTACGGCTATTGTTGTAAGTCTTGGAATAACAGGTGTGGGACTTGCTCTTCTCATGCGCATAAAAGATATTTACGGTACAATCGAAGAAAGTGAGATAACGGGAAAGGGAGGTAACGGTAAATGAGCCTGATGGATCATATGCCTATACTGGTCATACTGTTTCCTCTCACAGCAACACTTCTGTGTCCGCTTTTAAGTCATTTCAGTATGAACATTGCAAAGCGCATAGTAATAACTGCGCTGTTTATTTCTGTAATATGTTCTGTTGTTCAGCTTGCACAGGTGGTCGTATCAGGCCAGGCTATCCATTATGAACTCGGAGGCTGGAAAGTACCTTATGGTATCGAGTTTGTGACAGATGGGCTCAACGGAACTGTAACACTGCTTGTTGCAGTAATCTCATGGACTACAGCATTATTCAGCAGCCCCTTTGAAAAAAGAGAAAGAGGAAGCAATACCCTTCGATCTGCGGGATATTATTCAATGCTTTCCTTTCTCGCAGTAGGTCTTCTTGGAATGTCACAGACAGGCGATGCATTTAATCTCTATGTGTTCATGGAGATAACCGCCATTTCCGGTTACGGCCTTATAGCATGCGGAGAAGGTAAGGGACCTATTGCTGCTTTCAGGTATCTTCTTACGGGGACTATAGGTGCATCATTATATCTTCTGGGAGTTGGATTCCTTTATGCTGCTACAGGAACTCTTAACATGTCAGACCTGGCAAAGTATATGCCCGAAGTGTCAGACAGCCCTCTGATCATTTTTTCCATAGGATGTCTTATAATAGGATTCGGGATAAAAATGGCTCTGTTCCCGCTTCACGGATGGCAGCCGGCTGCTCACTCATATGCCCATCCTGCAGCAGACCCGATGATTGCAGGTATTATGATAAAAGTTCCGGCATATGCAATGCTGAGATTCTTTTTCTGTATATTCAAAAGCACCAGTCCTGTAATGGAAACATTCCTGGACGTTTTGGGCATAATGGCAGTTATGGGTGTCCTGTTCGGATCATTAAAAGCTCTCAGATATGATACATATAACAAGATTCTTGCATATTCGAGTATAGGTCAGGTCGGTTATATTGCAATGGGTTTTGCCATTGGGAATATGTATGGCCTTCTGGGAGCAGTTCTGCATATAATAAGTCATGCTTTTATGAAAGCCGGACTCTTCTATACATCCGGTGCACTGAAATTCAGATACGATATTCACGAAACAACTCAGCTGGGTCAGATATACAGACAGATGCCTGCCACATCTCTGACTATGACAGTCTGTGCTTTATCAATGATAGGTCTGCCTCCTTTTGCAGGATTCTTCAGCAAATGGTACCTTGCACTGGGCGCTATTGAAAACGGACAATACGGTTTCGTGGCAGTTCTTATTGCAAGCAGCCTTCTGAGCGCCATTTACTTTTTCAGGGTACTGGAAAAGTTATATATGGATAAAAAAGACGAGAAAATTGCAGAAAATGCAGGTCGCAGCAATAAGAAACTCGAGCTTCCATGGCAGATTATTGTTCCGATGCTTGTTGCTGTTGCAGCAGTTATATTGATAGGATTATTTAACTCATATATAGTGGGAGAGGTGCTTAAACCTACAATGACGGAGGTGATACTGTCATGATGATTATGAGCATGAGACCTGCTTTTGCTGTCGGTGTGGCTCTTGGCGCGGCTATGCTGATTCTTTTCCTGGGAAATAGGATAAAACCCAATTTAAGAGAATGCATTACTGTAATCGCTTCTGTTACAATGACCATGCTGGTGTTTTCCATGGTTCCGGGAGTATTGTCGGGAAATGTGTATGTTTCTCATTTGTGGAGAATAGTTGACGGAATCGAACTTTCCCTGAGAACTGACAGCGCAGGGATGGTTTTTGCATGTATCGCTTCATTTTTGTGGATCATAACCTCAATATACTCAATAGGATATATGCGGGGCCATCATGAAAAAAATCAGACGGGATATTTCTCCGCTTTTGCTGTATGTCTTGCTTCCGCCGTTGGAATAGCACTGGCGGCCAACCTGATAACATTTTTTATTTTCTACGAGATGCTTACTGTGGCCACATATCCTTTAGTGACCCATCACAGAGATGATAAGGCCAGAATCTCAGGCAGGAAATATCTTGCATATACTCTTGTAAGCGGGCAGATATTCTTTGCATCTATCGTATGGGTTTATGTGAAATACGGAACTTTAGATTTTGTTCCGGGCGGATTTATACAGGCAGGTTCTTTGGGAAGTGCAATTATGTGTATCATGTTTTTTATGATGATAGTTGGAGGTGCCGTAAAAGCCGGAGTCATGCCTCTCCATGGATGGCTTCCGTCCGCCATGGTAGCTCCTACACCTGTAAGTGCTCTGCTGCACGCGGTGGCAGTAGTAAAAGCAGGTGCATTCTGCGTGCTGAGAGTGGTATGCTATGTGTTCGGACCGGAAAGTGCTTTATGGTGTAATGGAGCACAGATACTGGGATGGTTTGCAATATTCACTATAATCGCTTCTTCACTTGTTGCCATGAGACAGGATAATCTTAAAGCAAGACTGGCTTTTTCCACAGTAGGACAGCTGTCTTATATAATACTCGGAATAAGTCTGCTTTCTGCATACAGTATAACAGGAGCGCTTTTCCACATAGTAGCTCATGCATTTTTAAAGATTACGCTGTTCATGTGTGCCGGTGCAATTTTTGTCACAGTGGGTCTGTCTGAAATAAGCGCTATGGGAGGACTGGCAAAAAAAATGCCTGTCACCTGTATTTGTTTCGCCTCTGCATCTTTAGGCCTTGCGGGACTTCCTCTTATGGCAGGATTTGTAAGTAAATTCAATATTCTTGAAGGTGCACTTGCAATAGGCAAACCTTTTGCAATGGCAGTGCTGATTGCTGCAGCTCTGCTTGCCCTGAGCTATCTTATTCCCGTGGTGAGAATTTTTTTCTCGGGCAGAGATATCGTTCCGCTTCACGGACCATCCTATGGTTTTATTGGCAGAGATGCATCACTTGCTATGCTCATACCAATTATACTTACTGCCATAATAGCCATAATACTGGGTTTTTTACCGGATGCTGGTCCGCATCTTTATCAGATGGCTACCGATGCGGCATATGAGATAACCGGGGAGGGAGGTGTTTACCTTGCAAAATAAGAAAAAGATATATTTGTTAATTTTCATTATTCTTGCTGTAACACTTACCATAGAGAAATTTTTCGCACATCCTCATTTCAGCAATATTTGGAATACTCTTCCCGGAGCTGATATAATAATAGGATTTGCCGGAGCATGGCTCCTGATATTTTTATCAAAGATTGTTATATCATCACTTCTCCAGCGGGATAACGGATATTATGAAGATGGAGGTGAAGATGATGCTGAATGATTTTATGCAGCCGGGTCTTATACTGATTCTCACAGGCATCATTATACTGATTCTCCCCAAGACGGTGGCAAAATTTGCAGTTCTTGCCGGACCTGTTTTAACTTTTATCACAATACTTTTTTACGACTGTGATAAAATGTCTGCCATGTTCGGTATAATTTTCGGCATCATTTCTATAATAGGAGCGCTGTATAATTTACATATAAAAGACAAGTTTGAACTGTCGGCAGAAGCCATATATGCAGGAAGCAGTATAAGTGTAGTGTTTTCCACTTACTGGATAGGCATGCTGATATTCTGGGAAATAATGGCTGTGGCCTCATGGCTGATTGTTGTATCTTCAAGAACAGCTGCAGCCGGAAAAGCAGGCTTCAGATATCTTCTGGTTCATATGCTGGGAGGAAACCTTCTGCTTGCCGGAATAGTAATAAAAATGGCTTCCGGTTCCTCTGCAATCGAACTCCTGACCGCAGGTCCCCACGATGCGGCATACTGGCTCATATTGGCAGGCGTAGCTGTGAATGCGGCAATACCGCCTCTTAACGCATGGATATCTGATGCTTATCCCGAATCCACCATGGGCGGGACAGTATATATGGGCTCCTTCACTACAAAGGTGGGAGTTTTCTGCCTCATAAAACTTTTTGCAGGAACAGAGCTGCTCTTATATTTTGGAGTATTTATGGCTGTATGGGGAGCATGTATGGCTCTGATTGAAAATGATCTGAGACGGCTTTTCGCTTATCACATCGTAAGCCAGGTAGGATATATGATAGCTTCACTGGCTATAGGAGGAGCTACAGGTATAGATGGGGCATCTGCCCATGCGTTTAACCATATACTTTATAAAGGCACACTTCTTATGTGCGCAGGTACGGTGATCGCGGCAACGGGCAGACGTAAGATAAGTCAGCTGGGGGGTCTTGCTAAAAAGCTTCCTGTAACATCTGTATGTTTTCTCATAGCGTCAATGGCCATAGCAGGTTTTCCGCTTTTAAACGGTTTTGTCAGCAAATCTCTTATAATGAATGCAGCTGCCGAAAACGGATATTACTGGGCTGAAATACTTCTACTTATAGCCAGTATCGGTACATTGATGTCAGTCACATTAAAAGTGAATTATTTTGTATTCTTGGGCAAGACAGATTCAGATGTTCCTGCTGATGAGTCTATGGTTCCATTAAACAGAAAGATAGCCATGATAGCGGGTGCGGTTTTATGTGTGATTACAGGAATATTTCCTGATCTCATATATGCTCTTACACCATTTGGAACTGACGGACATCCGTTCACAGTGGATCATGTGACACAATATCTGGAACTGTTTGCAGGAGCATCAATAGCGTTCCTGATGTATCTGGACCATATGAAGCCGAAAGATAAGATAACCCTTGATACTGACTGGTTTTACAGAAAACCGCTGAAATCTGCTGTAAACGGACTTTCGCTTATTGTTGATGAAACAAGAAGGAAGATGGGAAATGGAATGGGTGTATTCTTTTCCAGCGCCAACAGATATCTGCATGAGCCACGTCTTCTGTTCACATCAAAACCTTCTGTGGCAAGAGATTGTATCGAAGACGATGATGTGCTGCAAAAGCCGGTGGGTTGGCTTATTGCATTGAATTTTATTCTTCTGGTGGGTATAATTTTATATGTGATGTTCAGAACAATTTAATTTATATATCTGATAAAATGAGCCGGGATATATTTTACAGATAATCATATCTGTATATGTTCCGGCAATTTTGATATATACAGAAAAGGCAGCATTGTCAAAAAAATTTGAAAACAACAGATACATCTGATATAATTTTAAAGAGGTGAGAGTATGTCTGAGAAACAATCAATAAACAGGATTTCAGAGGAGGTAATAGCTTTAGCGGCCTCTAAGGCGGTACTTTCGGTTCCCGGCGTGAATCATCTTGTTGACAACAGCCTTATAGACAAGATAGTAGGTAAAGATACATTTGCAAAGGGAATAAAAGTATCTAAAGAAAAAGACGGTATAACTCTCGATGTATATGTTGTGGCCGACTATGGGGTCAAGATCCCTCAGCTTGCATGGGATATACAGACTTCCGTAAAAGAGCATGTACTTAAGATAACCAACAGAAAAATCGGCGCAGTGAACATTCATGTACAGGGTGTTGAACTGCCTGTAAGACTCAGGAGAAAAAATGAATAGAAGACAAGCCAGAGAGCTGGCCATGAAATGTGTTTTTCAGATGGAAGCTCAGAAAGAATTTACAACAGAAAATATCCGTTTCTTTCTTAAAGATAAAGTAATAAAAGGACAGGAAAAATATATACACGATGTAACTGAAAAAGTGTCTGAAAATATTGATAAAATAGATGAACTGCTAAATTTACACAGTACTGGATGGCCGGTATCAAGAATGGGACGAACTGATTTAGCCATATCAAGAGTTGCTGTATGCGAAATCTTATATATAGATGATGTACCCAAATCTGTAGCAATAAATGAGGCAGTTGAACTGGCAAAGATTTACGGCAGTGATCAGTCTCCTGCATTTATCAATGCTATACTTAAAGGTATCGGACAATCATGAAAAATCTGTCTTTAGGTATAGATACAAGCAATTATAAGACTTCCGTTGCAGTCGTTGACTGCGCAGGAAATGTACTGTTTGACAGCAGAAATTTTCTTCAGGTAAAAAAAGGAGAAAGAGGTCTTAGACAATCAGAAGCTTTGTTTCAGCATGTACAGCAGCTTCCTTCAGCAGTTGAGGAGGCACTTTGCAATGATGAAATAAGAAACAGCATCGGTTGTGTATCTGTGTCAGCTTCTCCAAGAAATGCAGAAGGTTCATATATGCCTGTATTTCTTTCCGGAGTTTCTGCTGCAAGATGTATCAGTTCGGCTCTTAATGTACCTCTGTGCAAGTTTTCTCATCAGGAAGGGCATATTGAAGCAATAAGGTTTTATACACCTCTGAAAGAGAAAAAACATTTCATATGTTTTCACTTCAGCGGCGGCACTACCGAAGCACTTCTTGTAGATGAAAAACCTGTAATTGTGGGAGGAACTAAAGATATATCATACGGACAGGTCCTTGATAGAATAGGTGTCGCTATGGGACTTTTTTTTCCATGTGGAGAAGAAATGGATAAAATGACATCATATATAAAGGGTACCGGTGATAAATATCTTTCTCCTATAAAAGTACATGACGGATATGTTAATCTTTCCGGTATAGAGACTCAGGCTCAGAGACTGATAGGAAAAGTTCAAGATGATATTCTTGTTTTACAGCTTTTTGAAAGAATAAGTGAGTCCATTTGTTCTATGACAAGAGAACTGTCGGAAAAATATAATGTTAAAGATTTTATATATGCCGGAGGAGTATCCTGCAGTTCATATATCAGAAAATATTTCAATGAAAATATGGGTAATGATTTAAATCTTTTTTTTGGTGCTCCAGAACTTTCATCAGATAATGCTGTAGGAACGGCACTGCTTGGAGGAAAGACCATATGGCGCTGAGACCTGTAACTGTGGCACAACTTAATGAATATATCAGCCGCATACTTGCTACAGATCCGCTTCTGGGCAATATTTCCGTGAGCGGTGAGATTTCCAATCTTAAATTTCACAGCTCCGGTCATGTTTACTTTTCCATGGTAGACAGCACTTCAAAGATAAATTGTTTTTTGCCCGCATCATATGTAAAAAACCTGACCTGCCCGCTGGGGGACGGTATTGGAATAGTGGCCCATGGATATATAAACGTATATAAAAAAGGCGGAACTTATACTCTGTTCGTAAAAGACGTGCAGGTAGAGGGAGAGGGGACTCTTACGGCGGCCTTTGAAAGGTTAAAGAAACAGCTGGAATCCGAAGGACTTTTTGACAGAGCATATAAAAAACCCATACCGGAATTTCCGGCGAAAATCGGAGTGGTCACATCGGAAACAGGAGCAGCTGTTCGTGATATAATAAAGATAATAAAAAGCAGGACATCCCTTGTAGATGTGATTATTTTCCCTGTTCTTGTACAAGGACCTGAGGCACCTTATGACATTGCACGCACTCTCGACATGATAAATGAGAAATTTGACGATATAGATACTCTCATTGTGGGGAGAGGAGGAGGTTCAACTGAGGATCTTTGGGCTTTCAATGAGGAAATAACCGCAAGGGCTGTGTTCAGATCCAGGATTCCTGTTATTTCAGCCGTAGGTCATGAAACGGATTTTACAATTTGTGACTTTGTGGCAGATCTGAGAGCTGAAACACCCACAGCGGCAGCTCAAAAGGCTGTACCTGACGATAATGCATTGATACGATCGCTGGAAAATGCCAAAAAATCGCTGCTTTCGCAACTGAGTTACAAGCTGGATTATGCAGATCTGACATGTCTGAATATGATCCGGATATTAAGAAATACCATCGTTTCCAGACTTGATTCATATACACATCTCATTGAGCAGAATCGCATAACTCTGGAAGAAAATGATCCCAGGAGAATAATGTCCAAGGGATATTCAATACTTCAGGATGATGATGGAAAAATAGTTTCTTCAATATACAATCTTGAGGAAAACAGACGATATAAGATTTTTTTTAAAGATGGTTCTGCAGAATTTAACATAGCTGACCTGAAAAAGGGGGAGAATACATGACTTTCGAAGAATCGGTAAAAAAACTTGAGGAAATGTCTGAAAAGATCAAAAACGAAGACATCACTCTCGAAGAAGCAATAAAATGCTATGAAGAAGGTATAAAAAGTTATGAGGAATGCAGTCGGATACTAAAAAATGCAAGACAGAAAATCGAGATCTATGAGGAAGGAGTGTGACTTGATATGATCGACAGGAACTATGATGAATATAAGGAAATTATAGACAGTCACCTGATGGATTTTATACCCAACATTGATAATAAAAGCATTTCTCTGTACGAATCAATGAAGTACAGTCTGACAGCCGGAGGCAAACGCCTTCGTCCCGTTCTTCTTCTTGCGTCCTGTGAATTTGCAGGAGGGAATATAAGAGATGCAATTCCATACGCATGTGCCATGGAATATATACACACATATTCTCTGATACATGACGATCTTCCCGCTATGGATAATGACGATCTGAGAAGAGGTCTTCCCACAAATCACAAAGTATATGGTGACGCCATAGCCATACTTGCCGGTGATGGGCTTCTTACATGTGCTTTCGAAGCCATAAGCAAAGATATGATGCTGTTTTATGATGAACCGGAAAAGATTAAAAAAAGGGTCAATGCTGCATATGAAATTGTTAAAGGATCAGGAGTCAGAGGTATGGTAGCCGGTCAGGTATCAGATATAGAATCGGAAAACACCATGGCCTCTAAAGAGATGCTTGAATATATCCATCTCAACAAGACAGGAGCACTTATAAGATCTGCTGTGAAAGCCGGTCTGTATCTGGGCAGCCCCGAAGGCACAATGATAAGCGACCTTGAAAAATATTCTGAAAATCTCGGGATTGCATACCAGATTGCTGACGATATAATGGACGTTATCGGCAATCCAGAGGAAATGGGAAAAGCTGCAGGCTCCGATATTAAAAAGCACAAGAACACTTATACGTCTATAATGGGACTGGAAGCAGCAAAAAAAAGACTTGATGAACTCACAGAAAAAGCTGTTGAAGCTATTGAAAAATATTATGATAATGCGGAGTTTTTCAGGAATCTGGTGTTGGAACTGGCAAAACGTACAAAATAATTTAAACGAAGGAATAATCAATGAAATCAGATATAACGGAGTATAATTTTCCGCAGGATCTTAAATCTATGAGTCTGGCCGAAGCAGAACTTCTTTCATACTCCATAAGAGATTTTCTTATCAGAGAAGTATCAAAGACAGGTGGCCATCTGGCGTCAAATCTGGGTGTTGTGGAACTTACCATTGCACTGCACAGAGTGTTTGACAGTCCTGAAGACAAGATAATATGGGATGTGGGACATCAGGCATATGTTCATAAGATTCTGACAGGCAGGGCAAAGGATTTCAGCCTCCTCAGACAGTTGGGTGGAATCAGCGGATTTCCCAAATCAAAGGAGAGCATTCACGATGCCTATGACACAGGACACAGCAGCGTTTCTATTTCTGCTGCCGCCGGTATGGCTGCAGCCCGTGATATAAAAGGAGAGAAATATGAGGTAGTTGCCGTTATCGGAGACGGCTCTCTTACAGGCGGCATGGCATATGAAGGCCTTAACAATATAGGAGACAGCAAATCAAAAGTAATAGTCATACTCAATGACAACGGAATGTCCATATCTGCCAACACAGGAGGAATCTCAAAACATCTGGGAAACTTAAGAACTTCAAAAGGTTACCTGGACGTAAAAAGATTCATCAAGAAAAGGGTCAGCACAATACCAAGCATAGGAAAGGCTCTTGTGAACGGTCTTGCAGATTTTAAAAATGATATAAAATACTCCATACTGGATGATGGAGGAGTCCTTTTTGAAGAACTGGGATTTACATATTTCGGACCGGTGGAAGGCCACAACATAAGAGAACTGACAGATGTGCTGCAAAAAGCAAAATCCCTGGAAGAACCTGTACTGGTACATGTTATTACAAAAAAAGGAAAGGGATATAAAAATGCTGAAAAGGCTCCCGATAAATTTCATGGAATCGGTCCTTTTGATCCGACAACAGGAGCAGAATTAAATAAACAAGAAGGCAGATCCTTCTCGTCACTGATGGGAGAATTTATTACTGAAAAAGCTGAAACCGATAACAGAATCACAGCAATAACAGCGGCTATGTGCGATGCAACAGGACTTAAGAATTTTTCTCTTAAATACCCCGAGAGATTTTTTGATGTGGGTATAGCCGAGGAACACGCTGTTTCTTTTGCTGCCGGTCTTGCTAAATCAGGAATGAAGCCGGTTGTATGTATTTATTCTTCGTTCCTGCAGAGAGCCTATGATCAGATCATGGAAGATGTATGCATGCAGGAGCTGCCTGTTATCTTTGCCATTGACAGAGCAGGGTGTGTAGGCGCAGACGGTGAGACACACCACGGAATGTTTGACCTTTCGTATCTTTCAACCATGCCGGGTATGACTGTACTTGCTCCAAAAGACGGCAATCAGCTCAGGGATGCATTTGATTATGCGCTGGGGTTAAATGGCCCTGTTGCAATACGATATCCGCGGGGAACAACCCGGTACGATAAAAATATCACCTCAGACTTCAAAGGGAAAAATATGCGTCTGATTGAGCCTGTGGATCTTGATATATGGGCATGCGGAAAGATGGCTGACACCGGATTGAAAACGGTACAGTTACTGAAAGAAAAGGGTATTCATGCCGGACTTGTGGATGTAATGACAGTCAAACCTCTTGATCTGTCACCTTTAAATGATCTGAACAGACTGCCGGAGCTTGTGGTAACCATCGAAGACAATACCATAGAAGGGGGATTTGGAATGCATATGTCTGCATGTCTTGGCGGAATGCCGGTTGAAACGCTTAATTTTGCGTGGCCTGACAGTTTCGTATCACATGGCACTTTCGATCAGCTTGCAGAAATACATGGACTTACTCCGGAAAAAATTGCCGAAAGGATATGTGAATATTTTGAAAAATAGATTAGATGTTATGCTGGTGGAAAAAGGTTTTTTCCCTTCACGAGAGAAGGCCAAGGCATCGATTATGGCAGGAGTTGTGTATGTTGACGGTAAAATAAGCGATAAAGCCGGTACCATGATAGACTGTGATTCACAGATAAGCATAAAAGAGAATACATGCCCTTACGTGAGCAGAGGCGGCCTCAAACTGGAGAAAGCCATGGAATTATGGGACTTTGATCTTAAAGGGGCTGTATGCATGGATATAGGAGCCTCTACCGGGGGATTTACGGACTGTATGCTTCAGAACGGGGCTTTAAAAGTCTATGCTGTAGATGTGGGATATGGTCAGCTGGATTATAAACTGAGATGTGACGATCGCGTCATCAATATGGAAAAATGCAATATACGGTACATTGATAAGAATCTTATCCAGCCTCTGGATTTTATAAGCGTAGATGTATCTTTCATATCTCTTAAACTGATACTTCCTGTGGCTGCTGAAATGTTAAAAGAAGGCGGACGGATGGTATGTCTCATTAAACCTCAGTTTGAGGCAGGAAGACAGCAGGTTGGAAAGAAAGGAATAGTCAGAGATAGAAAAGTCCATGTACAAGTGATTGAAAATGTGATAAAATATACAATTGAGAATGGATTAAGCACGGAAGGCCTCACTTTCAGCCCTGTAACCGGAGCAAAAGGAAACATAGAGTTTCTGATTTATATTGAAAAAAAGCCGGGTGTTGTCCGTCAGGACATAAGCCTGTCGCAGATAGAAAAGACAGTCGACACCTCCCATGAGGAGTTAGAATAAAAGTTAGTATTAGTAAATCAAAGGAGACGAAAATGAAACTATCAAAAAAAGTGTTGGACATGGAACTGTCACCCATCAGAAAATTTGTTCCATATGCAGATGCCGCAAGAGCAGCCGGAAAGAAAGTTTACGGCCTCAATATTGGTCAGCCTGATATAAAGACTCCCCAGGCTTTCTTCGATGCGGTAAAGAATTATGATGAGGAAGTACTGGCATATGCCAATTCTCAGGGTGTTTCTTCACTGCTGGATGCGCTTGTCGGATATTATAAAAGGATCGGACTGGATTTTGAAAAGAAAGATCTTATGATCACCAACGGCGGTTCTGAAGCTATCAACATGCTCATGACTGCAATAATCGATCCGGGCGATGAAGTGATCATGGCAGAGCCTTTTTATACAAACTACAAGACTTTCGTAGGTCAGGCCGGCGGTAAGGTCGTAGCCATTCCTACCACAGCAGATGACGGTTATCAGTATGCTGTAAGAGAAAAAATTGAAAAGGTTATAACTCCAAAGACTAAGATAATAGCTATCATAAATCCGGGCAATCCTACAGGAAAAGTGCTGACAAGAGATGAAATGAAACTTATCGTGGATATTGCTCTTGAACATGATCTTTTCATTATCGCTGATGAGGTTTACAGAGAATTTGTTTATGACGGAAAAGAAATGTCAACATTCGGTTCATTCAAAGAGGCAGAACAGAATGTTATAATCGTTGACTCAGTTTCCAAGAGATTCTCTGCATGTGGAGCCAGAATAGGTTCTATCGCCTGCAAGAATGAGGAACTCATGATGAATATCATGAAACTGGCCCAGGCGAGACTGTGCTGTCCGACCATCGATCAGGTTGGAGCTGCTGCTCTTTACAATCTGGATCCTTCTTATTTCAACGATATAAAGAAAGAATACGAATACAGAAGAGATGTATCTGTAGAAGCACTCAATGAGATAGAAGGCATCAAATATGGCGTTCCTGAAGGAGCATTCTACATAACTGCACAGCTTCCTGTTGATAATGCAGAAGATTTTCTCATGTTCCTTCTTACAGAGTTTGATGTCAATGGAGAAACATGTATGTTTGCTCCCGCAGGCGGCTTTTTCAGCACAAAGGGAGTAGGACAGTCTGATATACGTATAGCATACGTACTCAATGCCGAAGATATGAAAGCAGGAATCAACATTATCAAAGAAGGTATCAAGGCATACAACAGCAGATAATTGAGAATTTAAAATAATTCAAAGATGAGATAAAGGAAGAAACATATGAAATTATCCCCGATGATGGAGCAATATATCAGCATAAAAAAGGATTATGAAGATTGCATACTCTTTTTCAGACTGGGAGATTTTTACGAGATGTTCTTCGATGACGCAAAACTGGCGTCAAAAGAATTAGAATTAACACTGACAGGCAAAAACTGCGGTCAAGAGGAAAGGGCTCCCATGTGCGGAGTCCCTTTCCATTCCGCGGAAAGCTACATTTCAAAACTGGTGGAAAAAGGGTACAAGGTTGCCATATGTGAGCAGATGGAAGACCCTGCCTCTGCCAGAGGTATAGTAAAAAGAGAAGTTATACAGATTGTAACACCCGGCACCGTGACTGCTCAGTCCATGCTGGCAGAAAAAGAAAACAACTATCTTGCTTCTTTATTTACCGATGAAACTTCAGGTAAAATGTCAGTGGCTTATTGTGATATTTCCACAGGAGAACTTAAAGTTACAGAAAAACATGATAACGACATGTATGGAAGTCTCCTCAATGAACTTGTAAAGATCAGCCCCAAAGAAATAATTGTATCTGAAGATTTTGCGGCTGTTTATCCTATAGATGATATGCGTTTTGTTACAGATGCATATATAAATACAGTAAGTAACGATTTCTTTTCTAAAAAAAGCTGTCTTGAAGCCATCAAAGCTCAGTTTGAATGTCTGTCATTATCTGCAGTAGGTCTTGAGGACGACAGTGCATCTGTTCTTGCACTCGGCGCTTTACTAAGTTATCTTCTTGAAACTCAGAAACACAGTCTTAAACAGATAACCAGGGTTGTGACCTACGAATCGGGACACCACATGGCTCTGGACAAGGCAACATTGAGAAATCTGGAACTTACCGAGACCTTGTATGAGAAAAAAACAGACGGTTCACTTCTTGGAGTATTGGACAAGACTCATACTGCCATGGGAAGCCGTAAGATGAAAAAGTGGCTCAAAGAACCTCTGAACAATCCTGAAAAGATTAATAAAAGACTGGACGGTGTTGAAGAACTTTTTACCCAGCTTATCATCAGAAACAATATAACAGAAGCCTTGAAGGGTATATACGATTTTGAGAGACTTGCAGGCCGTATAGCATGCGGTAATGCCAACGGCAAGGATCTTATAGCTCTGAAAAACTCTCTGGCTCTTCTGCCTCAGATAAAAGAACAGCTGGGATACATGTCTGTCGATATACTTGACGAGATCAACTGTGATATAGATCCTCTCCCGCAGATACATGACATGATACAAAATGCCATAAGAGATGATGCTCCTTTCACCATAAAAGAAGGAGAACTTATAAAAGACGGATATTCAGAGGAACTTGATACTCTGAAAGATTCCATCAGAGATGGAAAATCATGGATTTCAGGACTGGAGGCTGCTGAGAGGGAAAGAACAGGAATAAGAAATCTGAAAGTGGGATATAATCGCGTATTTGGATATTACCTTGAAATAACACGTTCTTTCTATGATCAGATACCTGACAATTATATAAGAAAACAGACTCTTGCCAACGCAGAAAGATTCATAACACCGGAACTTAAAGATATGGAGAATCTTGTCCTCAATGCCGAAGCAAAAATAAACCAGATGGAATATGATATATTCACTTCAATCAGGAAATATATCGAAGGCTTTATTGCGCATCTTCAGACCACATCAGAGGCAATTGCAACTCTTGATGTGCTGTGCTCTTTTGCCTTTGTAAGCGAGAAACAGGGCTATGTCAGACCGGTTATCGATGATTCCATGGAAATTGAGATAGTTAAAGGCCGTCATCCGGTCATAGAACAGGCCACAGGAAACGGAATGTTCATCTCCAACGATACATATCTCAATGACAACGACTGCAGCCTGCTGCTCATAACCGGCCCCAACATGGCCGGAAAATCCACTTACATGCGGCAGACAGCCCTTCTTGTACTGATGGCACAGGCAGGGTGCTTCATACCGTGTGAAAAGGCTCATATCGGCGCAGTGGACAGGATCTTTACAAGAATCGGAGCTTCTGACAACCTTGCCCAGGGGCAGTCCACTTTTTATGTCGAAATGAGCGAACTTTCATACATACTGAATTCAGCCGGTCCCAGAAGCCTTATAATACTCGATGAGATCGGACGGGGAACCAGCACCTATGACGGATTGTCCATAGCGTGGGCTGTAACAGAATATCTGTGTAATAATACGACTCATATAAGAACACTTTTTGCTACTCATTATCACGAACTTACGGCACTTGAAGACCAGATAAAGGGAGTACGAAATCTTAATGTGGATGTTTCCGAAGAGGGAGGAAATATCGTGTTTCTTCACAAGATCATTCAGGGTTCAGCCAGCAGAAGCTACGGTATTCACGTGGCCAGACTTGCAGGAATACCGGAGACACTCCTTTCAAGAGCCAGAGAAAAACTTTCTGAACTTGAAAAAGGGGCTGATGAAAAAGAAACAGAAACAGATCAGGAAATTCAGCTTTCAATTTTTACTAATCCACAGATAATCGAGAAAGATCCGGTGTCTGAAAGACTCAAGGAAGCTGATCTCATGGACATGACACCTTCACAGGCCTTCAGACTCCTGGAAGAATTAAAAGAAATGGTAGATAAAAAATGATAAAAATACTGGACAAGCAGGTTGCTGATAAAATAGCGGCAGGAGAGGTCATAGAACGTCCCGTATCAATAATAAAGGAACTTATTGAAAATTCTCTTGACGCAGGCGCCGATTCCATCGTGGTGGAGATAAAAAAAGGCGGAAAAAAATATATAAGAGTGACGGACAACGGATGCGGTATCGCTGCCGATGAGGCGGAAACAGCTTTTCTCCGTCATGCAACAAGCAAAATATCTTCTGCTTACGATCTGGACTTTATAAATACTCTTGGTTTCAGGGGTGAAGCACTTGCCTCCATATGTGCTGTAACAAGGACTGAACTTTTAACAAAAAAATCAGGAGAAAAAACAGGCACAAGGCTTGTTATTCACGGGGGCGAGATAATTTCCCATCAGGCAACGGGATGCCCGGACGGAACCACCATGATAGTCACCGATCTTTTTTATAATACACCGGCCAGGCTCAAATTCATGAAAAGTGATTCGGCTGAAACAAGCCTCATAACCGATATGGTGTCCAGAATAGCACTCGCCTATAAAGATGTGTCATTCAGACTCATAAATAACGGCAATATTATTTTTTCTACCAAAGGAGACGGAAACAGGCTTGAGAATATCGCAAGAATTTTCTCTTCAATAGATACACGAGATCTTGTTCCTTTAGAACATGAGAGTGAAAATATGCGTATTACAGGCTTTATTTCCACTCCGGCCATGAGCAGGACAACAAGGAGCGGTCAGATATTTTTTGTCAACGGCCGTTCTGTTATAAGTAAAGTCATGGAACGCGGAGTCTCCCAGGGATACAGGGAAAGACTTTTTGAAGGGAGATATCCTGTGGCACTGCTTTTTCTTGAGGTAAAGGCTGAAAATCTGGATGTAAATATCCATCCTAACAAAAAAGAGGTACGCTTCAATAATGAAAAGGAAACAGAATTATTCATAACAGAAGCCGTAAAGAAAGCCCTTTCTTTGCAATCAGCTGTCACAAGAGGTGCAAGCATATTCAGATTTTCTCCTGAGACTGAAGAACAGTGGGAAAATGAAAAAAACAGCGGAGAAAAATATGGATGTGATTCTGAAGAATTTCAGGCGGCACATCATGTATCAGAGGACAGAAATCCCCTTTGCAAAGATAATTCGGGGGAACAGATAAACATCAAGACAATCATTCCAGCCGTCAGTGATGATATTGCTGTAGAACTTCCTACGGAAGAAAAAGAAATAAGTCTTGATGCTCCTTCTGTAAAACCGTTTGATTTTGATGACATCACAATAAAAGGGATTATATTTGATACTTATATCGTTGCTGAAGGGGACGGCTATTTTTACCTCATTGATCAGCATGCCGCTCATGAGCGGATATTCTATGAAAAACTGGTAAAAGAATATCTCAGTGATGAAAAACTCAGACAGCCCATTCTCATGCCCCTGATGATTGAAACAGATATTTCTGCTGCCGGAAAAGAAGACTTCTGGCTTCCATTGCTTTCAGACATGGGATTTTCCATTGAAAATTTTGGAGGAAGCAGCTATCGCATTACCGAGATACCTACGTTTATGGAACTTTCAGAAGCAGAAAAATTTGTATATGACTTTATAGACGGAGCAGAAAAAAAAATCGACAGAAACAACAGTGTAATCATAGATAAACTGATAACAAGATCATGCAAATCAGCTGTAAAAGCTCACGACAGGCTTTCGGCTGAAGAAGCAGCAGCCCTTTTAAACGATCTTAAAAAATGTACCAACCCTTTCAGCTGCCCTCATGGGAGACCCACTTTTGTGAGATTGTCGCTGTATGAGATAGAAAGAATGTTCAGGAGGGTCTGATGAGAGCCATAACTATAATCGCAGGGCCTACTGCTGTAGGCAAGACTGAATTTGCTATCCGTATTGCCCGGGCCATGGACGGCGAGATTATATCCTGTGATTCAATGCAGCTTTATAAATACATGGATATAGGAAGCGCAAAGCCATCAGATGAAGAACTGGCAAGAGCAAGACATCATCTTGTGGACATTATCGATCCCAGAGAGCGTTTTTCTGTCGCAAGATACCATGCACTGGCTAAAGACGCCATAGAAGATATTTTTTCCAGAGGAAAAACACCCATCGTTTCCGGAGGGACAGGTCTTTATATAAATTCACTTATATATGAAATGGATTTTGGAAATACGGCAGAAGACCCCGATTTGCGTCTTTATCTTGCGGAAAAAGCCCAAAGAGAAGGTCCTGAAGCCATACATGATATTCTGGCCGGTATGGATCCGGAGGCGGCCATGCGTATTCATCCCAATAATGTAAAAAAAGTCATAAGAGCAATAGAAGGCGCTTCAAAAGGCGATAAAATAGGTGAATTCAGCAGATGTACCCGAATTTGTAAGGATTATGACATAAACTTTATAATTCTGACAAGAAACCGGCCCCGGTTATATGATAGAATAAACAAAAGAGTGGACACCCTTGTTTCCATGGGTCTCTTTGAGGAAGTGAAAAACCTGATGTCAATGGGACTGACTGAAAATGATATATCAATGAAAGGTATAGGATACAAGGAAATAATAGCTTATTTCAACGGCAGCCTTACAAAAGAAGAAGCAGTCCTGCTCATAAAAAAGAACACAAGACACTTTGCCAAAAGACAGCTCACATGGTTCAGAAGGTATCCCCAGGCTGTCTGGTTCAATATAGACGATTATAAAGATGATGAAGAAGCGATAGAGGTTATCATAAAATGGCTCAGAAACAGATACGGATCCACAACAAGAGTGACAGACCTGACAACGTGATCCAGAGAGAAAATGATATATATCTGCAATGCGAGGCAATAGAAAAAGAACTTCCTAAATTTCTCCGGGGATATTTTATATACCTGAAAGGAAACGTGCTTCCCATGACACGGCTGGCATATCTTCATGATATAAAATTTTTTCTTCAATATCTTATCGATGAGACTGATCTTACTGAAGCAAAAAAAATTTCTGAAATAAAAGATGAGGATCTTAAACATGTACAGGCTGTGGATGTGAATCTGTTTATTGACCACTGCAGAAAATATAAAGTAGAGACCGAAAACGCTGTCTACATGTATGAAAACAGCAATAAGACTCTTGCCCGTAAGAAGTCATCGGTTTCCGTATTTTTTAAATATCTGTACAGGGATGGTCTGATTGAAAAAAACATCACTGACGGATTTGATCCCATAAGGGTGCCAAAACCCGGTGAAAAAGAAATAAAAGCTCTTTCTGATGACGAAGTAATGATAATGCTGGACGCTGTTACATCGGGCGCAGGTCTTACTTCCCACGAGAGAGCATACTGGGAAAAGACAAAGCTTAGAGATAAAGCCATACTTATACTTTTTCTCACATATGGCTTAAGATTATCCGAACTTCAGCAGCTGAACCTTTCTTCCTTTAATTTCGGAAGGGGAGAATTCAAGATATACAGAAAAAGAGGCAAAGAGTCGGTTATGCCCTTAAACAGATCCGCCACGGCTGTTGTACAGGATTATATAAATATCGAACGGCCGGATGAGGACAGTGTGTCTGACGAACATAAAGATGCTTTATTCTTATCTTTACAGGGAAAGCGGATGACTGAAAGACAGATAAGAGAACTGGTAAAAAAATACACATCCATAGCATTGAGCACATCAAGAAGGGCAGGGTACAGTCCCCATAAGCTCCGTGCCACTGCTGCCACAAGTCTTATAGGCAGAGGCAATTCCATATTTGATGTAGCCGCCCTTTTAGATCATGAACAGGTGACCACCACGCAGCTTTATGCAAGACAGAAAGTCAACGTAAAGCGGGATCTGGTAAAAGACATGGAATGGGAAGAAGAAAGGAAAGAAAAATAGAATGGATCATACTTATAATCTGCTTGCTGATAAATTCAATATAGATAAGAGAGTCCTTGATCTGGTAATGACAGCTGAAAAAGACGTAGCTTCTCAGTTTTCGGATCTTGACGATATAATGGCATATAATCAGTATAAGATACTTGAGGCATTTCAGAAGAACAGACTCAGTGACATGCATTTCGGATGGAATACAGGATACGGATACGATGATCCGGGAAGAGATGCCATAGAAAAAGTTTATGCTGATGTTTTCCATACGGAAAAGGCTCTTGTACGGCCTACTATTGTCAACGGCACCCATGCCCTTGCCATAACTCTTATGGGTATTCTCAGACCCGGTGACGAACTTATATATTGTACAGGACGTCCATATGACACTCTCGAAGAAGTCATCGGCCTGAGGGGACAGGGAAACGGTTCCCTTAAAGACTACGGGATAACCTACAAACAAGTTGAACTTCTGCCGGACGGAAGCATCGATTTTGAAGGCATCAGAAAAGCTGTTTCGCCTAAAACAAAGATGATGACGGTACAGAGAGCAACAGGATATGGATGGCGCAAGGCCATCACTATAGAGCAGATAAAAGAATGGGCACAGTTTATAAACAGTATCAGGCCGGATATAGTTAAAATGACAGATAACTGTTATGGTGAATTTCTTGATATAAATGAACCGACCGATGTGGGAGTTGATGTCATAGCCGGTTCTCTCATCAAAAATCCCGGAGGAGGTCTTGCGCTTACCGGCGGTTATGTTGCAGGAAGAGCTGATCTTATCGACAAGATCCAGTACAGGATGACATGCCCGGGAATAGGAGGTGAGTGCGGACTCACTTTCGGACAGACCAGAACAATGTTTCAGGGGATGTTTCAGGCTCCAAAGGTGGTAAACGGTGCAGTGAAAGGGGCTGTACTATGTGGCAGAGCATATGAAATGCTTGGATTTGAAGTCTGTCCCGGACCTTATGATAAGAGAAGTGATATAATTCAGGCTGTCAGGCTCAAGTCGCCTGAAGCTGTGGAAGCATTCTGCAGAGCAATACAGTATGCTGCACCTGTTGATTCCCATGTCACACCTATACCATGGGATATGCCCGGATATGAGTCACAGGTCATAATGGCAGCCGGTGCATTTGTTCAGGGATCTTCCATAGAACTCAGTGCTGACGCTCCCATGAGAGAGCCTTATAATGTATATTTCCAGGGAGGGCTCACTTATGAGCATTCCAAATTCGGCGTTATCAGATCTATAGACGAGCTTCTGAAAAATCACTTGATTTCGCTATAATTTCACAGGGGTAAGATATGGGGATAAATAATCTGAAAGAACAAAAGAATAAAAAAAACGTCATAATTTCTGTTCTGAAGATACTGCTGCTATTAACCATAGTGGCAGGAATACCGTTATATATATATTTCTTCCAGCACGACTGGCTTTCGGGATTCAAGGATTTTGACGACATTATTTCTTATCTGCAAAGCTATAAGATGGAATCAATCCCTATATATATCGGGATACAGATATTGCAGATTGTTATAAGCGTTATTCCGGGACAGTTTTTTAATCTTGCCGCAGGATATCTGTACACTTTCTTTCCTGCATTGCTGTTTTCAGTTATAGGAGCATTTATAGGAACTCTTCTGTCGTTTATGCTGGCGAAGGTTCTGGGAAGCGATTTTGTACATCTTTTTTTCGGCAGAGATAAAACTCAGGAATATGTTAAAAAGCTTAATTCAAAAAAAGCCTACACCATTGTGTTTTTCATTTATCTCATACCGGGCATACCTAAAGATGTGGTAAGCTATGCTGCCGGTGTATCCGAAATGAAGCTTAAACCGTTCATGCTGCTTTCTCTTGTGGGAAGGCTGCCGGGTATGATGGGAAGCATAATGATAGGAAGCATGTGGCACAAAGAAGAATATATCGGTATGATAATTCTTGCTGTAATTGCGGCATCAGCCTTTATTCTGTGCATAGTATTCAGAAAGAAAATAAACAGATTTTTAGATGAGATATATGAAAAAATAAGCAGCTGAATCAAAGATCAGCTGCTTTTATCATTCTCTCTATCCATATGGGATAATAAGCCGAATTCACATGTAAGCCGTCTCCCGCATAAAGATCCGGTCTTGATTTCAATATGTCCACATTATCTATAAACTGAACATCCAGATCTTCACACATCTGTTTTATAGCTGTGTTATATTCTTCCCATTTATAGAAATATCCGCCGGATGATATTTTGCTTTCAGAAGGCATGGAAAGTGAATTGACATATATTTTACTGTCAGGAGAGTCTTTCATAAAATCTTTTATGAGAGATGTATACTGTTCGATGAACATTTCAGTATTGCCGCTGTACATTCCGAGATCATTTATTCCATAAGAGAAAAAAGCTGTCTCAGGTTTTTTAGCAGCTGCCGCATTAATCTTTTCTGCACTGTTCATGACAGAGCCGCCTACCTGGCAGAAAACCTGATCTTCACTCAGATAACCATATGATGAAAGTCCCGAAGCAATAGAATCTCCCATAACCACAGAATCTTTAAACAGTACTTTATACTGAGCTGTTCTTATTTTTACCAGATTGCCTTCAGCATATGCTTTTTTTATTTGGCTTAAAGTGTTCTGTGCTGAAGATACCGCTTCTGATAACTGGCCTGAAATGGTATAATTTCTGTCCTGATCAGCCTCTTTTGGGCTGCTGCACGAACACAGCACGGATATACAGAAGAGCAGGGAAGCTGCAGTAATGAATGTAAGGATTAATGTAAAATTTTTGCCCTTGTTTTTATTTTTTCTCGTAAGTATATCTTTCATAAAATACCCCCTGTAAAAACATATCTAAAAACTAAGTATAATATATAGGAAGAAAAAAACAATATGTTTTCTGATTTTTTCATATTAAATTCACATTTTAAAACATTTGTTCTGTTTCTTGTTGACAAAGAACATATATTCTGGTATATTATAACAAAAGAACAAATGTTTGAACAGGAGGGCATAAATATGAGATGTTCATATAAAATTGCTAACAGATTCAGATTTACACTTTTCGTTGCGCTTACTATCATTATATTAACAGTTATTGCAAATTTCATGCTCGGATATGGTATTGCAGACAGCGCAACTCTGCCCGAATACATTGAAATTGAGATTTCAAACGGCGACACTTTATGGTCAATAGCCGAAAAATATATGCCTGATGATGTTGATATCAGAAAATCAGTATATGAACTTGGAAAGCTTAATCAGATAACTGCTGAAGAACTTACAGCCGGTATGACCATACTTGTTCCGACAAAGTGAAAAAATATTGATGATATTTTTATGACAGCTGCTCCGTTTATATATCTGCATACAGCAAGTTCTTTATGCAAAAATAATCACATGAACCCACCATTTGTCGACGCTGCAAAAAAATCGCTTAAAACGTAAATTTAAGCCTCGTTTTTTGTATAAAATTATGATAGGATTGATTTATAAGTATAACTCATCATAAATCTGAAAGGCAGGTAAGAATATGGAGAAGATACAATATATATGTCCTAAATGTAATAACAGCAGCTATGAGACAGATCAGTTTCAGGCAACAGGAGGAAACTTCGCAAAATTATTCGATATACAGAACAAGAAATTTTACACAGTAACATGTACCAATTGCGGATATACAGAATTATATAAGGGTATGAATTCTGAAGGTATGAATATACTGGATTTCCTGATAGGCGGATGATAAAACTTTATATTTATTTATTTAAAAATAAAAAGAACAGTAATTGAATTTAATATTATATATAGGCCGCAACTGTAATTAAAACAATGATTATGAATCACTGAAACAGTGCGATCTCGTTTTATATTAGATAACTATTCCCAAAATTGTGATTTTAGGAATAGTTATTCCTGCCGCAATTAAATATACCTGTTCCCCTGTCTTTGGCTCAGACCTGTCTGTTATATGAAACAATCAGAAATTGCTGGCTGTTTATATCTACAACATAAAACCCTCCGGTGATCATGTAAGATCTGCCGGAGGGTCTATGGGAACAATTTTTATGACTTTAGTTATCCTGTATTTCTTCAGG
>CASFMJ010000059.1 GCA_949295785.1 uncultured Bacillota bacterium
CCTGAAGAAATACAGGATAACTAAAGTCATAAAAATTGTTCCCATAGACCCTCCGGCAGATCTTACATGATCACCGGAGGGTTTTATATTGCAGATTTATATGTATAGCTGTCACCATACAAAGCATGAGTCACAGAAAATAACACTCGTTTTACGGATGATATTTGATATTGAAAATACAAAAATAGTGATATATTATAAAATTAAGCTCTGAAACGGATTTTATTTCTGAATGTTATACTTCTTTGACAGAGCCATAACATAGAAAGGACAATATAAATATTATTGCGGGTAAAAGCAATGAAAAAAATCTTAGAACAAATCAGAAAAACAGATATAGCCGCCATTACATCAGATATGATAAAGCTTCCCAGTTATTCCTTCATGGAAGGTGAGCAGGAAAAAGAGGTGGCTTTTTACATTAAAAATTTCTTTGATAAAGAGGAAATTCCGTGTCGGGTGGATGAAATCGAAAAGGGCAGATATAATGTGACAGCGATTCTTAAAGGAACAGGAGGCGGACGGTCGCTGATGCTGTCAGGCCATATGGATACGGTTCCTGCATATGACATGGAAGATGCCTTTTCGGGACGTATAGCAGACGGAAATGTATATGGCAGAGGTGCCTGTGATATGAAAGGCCCTCTTGCATCAATGATGGCAGCCATGGCGGCAATAAAAAGAAGCGGCACAAAGCTGGCAGGAGATCTGATATTCACCGGCGTAGCCGATGAGGAAGAACAGGGAAAAGGAGTTGCTTACCTGATAAAGAACGGACCATATACAGACGGAGTGATTGTAGGCGAACCTACAGGCCTTAATATTGCACCCGGGCACAAAGGCCTCGAGTGGATAGAAGTGAGTTTTCAGGGTAAGAAAGTACATGGAGGAAGACAGAAGGAAGGTATTAACGCCATAGAAATGGCCTCAAGATTCATAAACAGGATATATGAAAGATACGTACCGGTACTTGATTCAAGAGCATATCCTGTGCTTGGTGCGCCTACCATTAATGTAGGAACAATACAGGGAGGAGATCAGCCAAGTACAGTGCCGGATTCCTGCATCGTCACCCTGGACAGGAGAATGGTTCCAACAGAGACCATAGAAGGAGTATACAGGGAATTGGAAGAAATAGCCCAACAACTGAAATCAGAAGACAGCAGGTTTTCCTGTATCATAAGAGATGTTTTTGAAGACACAAAGACATTGCCACATATTCCTTTTGTTACGGAAGAAAGTGATCCTCTTATGGTTGCAATAAAAGATGCCTGCGTAGAAAACGGAAAGGAGATTGTCATTGAACCTTTCCCAGCGTGGACAGATGCCGGCTTTATAGCAGATAATACAAAATCAAAATGCGTTGTGTTGGGGCCTGGGGAATTGAAAGTGGCACATTCCATAGATGAATATATATCAAAATCTCAGCTTGAGAAGGGCGCGGCAATATATGCTGCCTGCGCAGTAAAGTATTGCAGATAGATATGCTCGCCGGAAAAAATCTGATATAATACGGCAGATTGTAAGATTTCTAATCGGGCGCCGATAAAATATTATGAAAATCAGAAACTGATTACCTGAGCCTCTGTTTGTTTTAAAAAGAACAGAGGCTTTAATATATGAAATAAATCAAGGCAAGTACACAATAATACGGCACACGAAAACGGAACCGTATAAAATATATCGATTCCGTTCTGGTGGTATCCCCGGGCGGAATCGAACCGCCAACTATGCTTTAGGAGAGCACTGTTATATCCATTTAACTACGGAGACATATTAAATTATGATGAAAATCATCTGCAGCCAAAGAATAAACAGGGCTCTCCTAAAGCCATATAATGGGAGCACTGTTAATACGAGCAAAGCGAGTATCAAGGTTCTCGTCTTTGTCAGAACTCTGCGAGTTCTAAGACAAAGCGAGGTTCTTATATCCATTTAACTACGGAGACATATTTTGCTTTTAATTATTCTTCAAAAACTGTAAATATATAATACCATTTTTTCAAAAAAAAATCAAAGAATTTATTGTTATTTTTTAATTCTTGTTGTATAATAATTTTGCATTGTTAAAAAGGTAACGAGTAAATGAAACCTTGATAGGAGAAAAAGATGTATAGAGTATCAGATTTAAATGTTGAGTACAAGAAAAAACTCATTACTGCTGAACAGGCGGCAGAGATGGTAAAACCTGGTGACAGGCTGCATTTCGGTACAGGATGTGGAGCCATAGTGGATATTGACAAAGCTATTGCAAAACGAGCTGATGAACTTAAGGATGTAACAGTATTAAGTACCGTATCCATCCGAAACGAACCCTTTGAAACTTATAAGGCAACACACAGCAATGATCAGGTGAGATTTCAGTCGGCACATTTCAGCGGTTTTGACAGAATGATGTCCAAAGATGGGCGCTGCTGGTACATACCGATGCTGTTTTGCGAACTTCCGTTTTTATGGACAAATAACAATAATGATATAGACATAGCTATGTTTCAGGTGGCTCCCATGGATGAACATGGTAATTTTAACCTTGGACCGCAGATTGCGGATATGTGGGGAGTAATAAAATCTGCAAAAAAGATAATTGTTGAAGTAAATGAAAATATGCCCATAGCTCATGGATATCAGACACAGATAAATTTATACGGGGTTGACTATGTAGTAGAAGGAAGTAATACACCTTTGGCAGAGTTACCAATCAAACCGCCGTCAGAAACAGATAAAAAAATCGCTGAGCATGTGGTAAAAAGGATAAAGAGCCACAGTACCCTTCAGCTGGGAATAGGAAGTCTGCCTCTTTGCATAGGAAGTCTCATTGCTGAGTCAGATCTCAGAAATATAAATGCTCACACAGAGATGTTAACAGATGCATATGTGGATCTTTTTGAGGCAGGAAAGCTGACCGGCAATAAACCCATAGATAAAGGCAAGGCTGTCTACACATTTGCAGGTGGAACAAAGCGCCTTTATGATTTCATTGACGACAATCCAATCTGCTGCAGTGCACCTGTTGATTATGTTAATCTTATAGAAACGGTTGCGAAAATCGATAATTTTGTATCTGTTAACAGCTGTATAGCAGTGGATCTTTATGGGCAGGTATGTTCAGAGTCTGCCGGATATCAGCAGATTAGCGGGACCGGAGGCCAGCTGGACTTTGTTTTAGGGGCATTTCAGTCCACAGGCGGTCAGAGTTTTCTTTGTACGCCGGCTACAAGAGTTAATAAAAACGGAGAGCTGGAGTCACTGATAACACCGGGGCTTGCACCGGGGTCAATAGTAACTACACCGAGAATGGCAACCAACTTCATCGTTACCGAGTATGGAGCTGCCGATCTTAAAGGTAAGAGCACATGGGAAAGAGCAGAACTTCTCATAAGCATAGCCCATCCTTCATTCAGAGATGACCTTATTAAAGATGCCGAGAGAATGGGTATATGGAAAAATTCAAGTAAACTGCTTTAATGGTAAAGGTGATAAATAAAATATAATGATAAAAACCCGAGATTTTATCTCGGGTTTTAGTATAAGGCTAAAAGGTTTTATCAGTCATGAATGCTTTCAATATCCCAATCCAGAACAGTGCCGTTTGTGGCATCTATCTCGTAAGAATACTCACGATCTCCGCTGACAAATTCAATTTCATATACATACATGCCGTCGTCCATTTCCAGTTTTGCCTTAGTGAATGTAGCAGATGAAGAACTTACTCCAGCCTTTTGAAGAGCGACAGTCTTAGCTTTTTCAAGACCTATGTGGCTGGAACTGCCGGATGTGTTCTGTCCGCCGGAAGAAATCACTTCTGCATCTCTCTGAAGTATAGTTCCTTTTGTGGCATGAATTTCATAGGAGTATTCGTAATTTCCGCTGACAAATTCAATTTCATATACATATATTCCGTCATCTCTGTCAAGTTTTGTTTTTGTAAATGTGGCGGAAGAAGCACTGACACCTGCATTCTGAAGTGCTATTGTCTTGGCCTTGTCGGTTCCTATATAATCAGCAGATGATGAAGAAGCAGAGCTGCTTGCAGAACCGGAAGAACCAGCAGCAGGCTGAGAAGCCTGAGATTGACCTGATCCGGATGACTGACCTGATCCGGAGGACTGTGAATTGTTTGAAGCTGACTGGTCTGAAGTCTGCTGACCGATCTGACTCTCTGAAGAGCTGCTGTCTGAAGCAGGGAGCTGGTTATCGGCCATTTCTCTGTCAACAGATACTATTGTACCATCTTTTGCACTTACGACATAATCGTAATCGTATCCGCCTGCTCTGAATTCTATATCATATACATTCAGGCCGTCTTCTCTGTCAAAATGTCCTCTTATTAATGTTGCTTCTGACTCAGAATAACCTGCATTCTGCAGCGCTACCTGAGTGGCCTTTTCAAGACCTATACCCTGATTGTTCATTACTGAAGCACCGACTTTTATACCTGCAAAAGCCAGAACCGCTAAAATGGCTACAACACATATTGCAAACAATGCAATTCTTTTAGGTGATGTTAACATACTTTTTAACTTATTCATAATAATTCCCCTCTCAAATTTATTTTGCTTTTTCTGTTTTATGGGTTCATTATAGAAATGCAAGATTAAAAGAAAATTAAAAAAATAAAATTTTTAAAAATTTTGTCAGAGATAAATCTGACGTGTGATTTTACATGTTTTAACATTGAAATATCAATAATCTTAGGTAAAATTGCTTCCTGTCGGATCAGGTTTTTTATAAATAAAGAAAGAGTTATATACCATAAATTATTAAAAAAAGAAGAAAGAAGTAAACGAATCAATGCAGACAAGCAGACAGTTATCAAGAAAAAACTTGTTTCTGCAAGACTCAACACTTTTTTATTACAAAATAAGTTCAGAGTACAGACAGTGTGAACAGCAACTATACAAAAGCATCTGAAAATTAAAAAGGATCCGTAGACTGATATACTGTCATGTTTTTCTACGGATCCTGTGTGCATTTATCTGGATAAAATTAACGTAAATCGGCTTCCTTTACCGGGAACAGATTCCACTTCCATATGGCCTCCATGAAGGTGAGC
Organism: uncultured Bacillota bacterium; assembly: GCA_949295785.1. Taxonomy (GTDB): domain Bacteria; phylum Bacillota; class Clostridia; order Peptostreptococcales; family Anaerovoracaceae; genus Fimisoma. Next base: position 5,054 of record CASFMJ010000059.1, read on the forward strand.
TATTTCCGCCACCATAGACAGACCCAGACCAAAGCTGTTTTCTGATGTCTGGGATCTGGACTGGTCTTCCATGTAGAAGCGGTCCCATATCTTTGGAATGTTCTCGGGACTGATACCTATGCCGTTGTCAGAAACAGAAAGTACTACGGATGTTTCATTCTGACAGAGGCTTACCTTTATGGTATCACCATTACCTATATATTTTACTGCATTGTCTATAAGGTTGTTTACAAGTCTGGTAATAAGGTCTTTGTCTGCCATTGTGTGTATTTCAGGCTGTATATCGGTATTCAGAACCGGACGTTGAGAAAGCAGTATCCTGCGATCATCGCAGAGGGACTGCACCAGCAGACTAAGATCGGTATCTTCCAGCTTAATGGAAGTTTTACGCTGATCCAGCCGGGCAAAGAACAGAAGCTGCGAAAGCAGCGAAGCCGCACGGTTACTTTGTCTGTGGATTATTTCAAGAGCTTCTTTAAACTCTTCATCGGATGAAGCAAAGTCAAGGGCGTATTCACAGTTTGCTTTTATGACTGACAATGGTGTGCGAAGTTCATGAGAAGCGTCTGAAGTAAACTGCTTTTCTGCATTGAATGCATCTTCCAGTTTACTGAACATGTCATTGAAAGTGCATGCCAGATTCTGAATCTCGTCTTTTGCTTTTTTTGTGCTGCCACAGAGGCCGCCATTATCTGTAAAAATATCTATGCGCTTTGACAGATCACCGCTTTCTGCAATCTGTCTGGCAGCTGAATTTATGGACTCTATTGGAAGAAATGAGCGGCGAGTTATCACAAAGCCTCCCAGCAGAGAGAGAACACCGATCAGAGGTATAAGCCACAAAGAAAGACGTACCATTTTATAAAGAACATTGGTGGTTTCATTTTCCGAAACAAAGCCTCTCAGCCATAACCCCTGGAGATCATCACCGGTGAGCTGTTTTTCATATATGTAGAACTTTTCACCTTTGTACTTTATAGTCCCTACAGAAGTAAATGAAAAAGCTTCATCTTCTTCAAGCTGCGCCGGCATTTCGCCATAAAGCAGATTGTTTTCTGAATCTACAAGAGCGGTATATATTCCTTCGTTGTAATCCAGAAAATCATCATCTATTTCCAAAGTTCCTTCTTTATATGACAGGAAAAAATCTGTGGGTTCCTTTTCCCCCTTAGGACTGTTATAATACTCTATTTCCTGTGCATTTGCTGCAACTGTATTTATGAGCCTTTCCTGTATGGTCTGATCCAGGACTTCGCGACTTATGGAAAAATTAACAACAGTGGTTCCGAACACCATGACTATCATAGCGGCAGTAAACCATATCATTATCTTCATTTTTATAGACAGTCTTTTCAAGATGCACCTACTTTTCTTTTAAAACATATCCGCTGCCACGGACAGTATGTATCAGCTTTGGCTCAAAGCCTTCATCAATTTTTTTGCGAAGATACCTTATATATACATCTACTGCGTTTGTGCCCCCTTCATAATCAAAATTCCATATATTGTTTTCAATCATGCTTCTTGTGAGGACACGACCCTTGTTACGGATAAGGAATTCGAGCAGAGCAAACTCCTTGGCAGAAAGATTTATTTCCTTACCGCCACGGGTGACAGTGTGGGCTGCCGTATCAAGGATAAGGTCAGAGACTGTGAACATGTTGGATGAATTTCCGGTGCTTTTTCTTGTCATAACCCTTATTCTTGCCAGCAGTTCATCAAAGGAAAAAGGCTTGATGAGATAATCATCTGCGCCCAGATCCAGACCTGCAACTCTATCTTCTATGGCATCTCTTGCAGTAAGGAAAAGAACAGGATAAGATTTTCCGGCAGACCTCATTTCCTTGAGAACCTGCAGGCCATCTTTTACAGGCATCATAATATCAAGAATGACCGCATCATAGGGAGCCATATCTATGAAGTCCAGAGCCTCTCCTCCGTCAAAACAGCTGTCTACGTAATAGCCTTCAGCAGTAAGACGTTTTACGATTATTTTATTAAGATCTTTCTGATCTTCACAAACCAGAATTCTCATGCAGCCATTTCACCTCCCTGTATTTGTTAAAGCATAGCAAGAACAGCATCCTTAGATACAAGTCCTACGGATTTTTTCCATACCTGACCGCTTTTAAATACCATAAGAGTGGGTATGCTCATAACACTATAACGCATAGCCAGCTGAGGTTCCTGATCTATGTTTATTTTACAGACTTTTATATCCGGATGTTCTTCTGCCACCTGATCCACAATGGGAGAAAGCATCTTGCAGGGCATACACCATGCTGCCCAGAAATCTACAAGAACGGTGCCCTCTGCCTGAAGAACCTCTTTTTCAAAATTTACTGTTGTTATATTATTTATCATATATTATACCTCCTTTAGATAATCGCAGACTTTTAACCATATTATACCCTAAAACATCAAGATTAAAATAGTATTAAAACAGATTTTGTGATATAATTAATGGGTATTGGCTTACAAGGGGGAAGACATAAAGAATGCCGAAATACAGTGTAAAAAAACCTATGACAGTATTTGTTGTCGTAGTAATAATAATAGCGCTGGGTGTTGTAGCGCTTACAGGTATGACGCCTGATCTTATGCCAAGCATAGATCTGCCTTATGTTGTGGTTATGACCACATATCCGGGAGCAACGCCCCAGGAAGTAGAAGATACAGTTACAAGACCACTGGAACAGAGTCTTGCCACGGTAGAAAATCTGAAAACCATGCAGTCTATATCAGGAGCCAATTATTCTCTGGTGATGCTGGAATTTGAAAACGGCACAGATATGAATACTTCTGTGGTAAATATCCTTCAGAATACAGATCTGATAGAGGGATCATGGGACGAGGCTGTTGGTTCGCCTTATATAATGAAGATAAATCCCAATATGATGCCTATAACCATTGCGGCCGTTAACATGGAAGGCTACACTACAGAGGAGCTTTCGACCTTCGTGAAAGATACGCTGACTGACAGGCTGGAAGGAACCACCGGAGTAGCAAGTATAAGTACCGGCGGCCTGGTAGAATCAAAAATAAATGTATCAATAAATGAAGAAAAAATAGATGCTTTAAATCAGAAACTGCTTAACAAGGCAAACGGGTCACTGGCTGATGCAAGAGCTCAGGTGAACACCGGTCTTTCTCAGGTTAAAAAAGCTGAGGCACAGCTTGCATCAGCAAAAGATGAGCTGGATAAAGCCAAAGACGGTACCTATGACCAGCTTGCTACTGTAAGCGCAGAGCTGGATGCAGCGGTAGCCCGGGCCAGTGCTCTGCCTGCTCAGATATCGGCTCTTGAGGGTCAGAAAACGGCATTGGAAACACAGCTGTCGTCAGGGGAGGGGAATCCGGAGGAACTGCAGCAGCAGATAACGGCGCTGGCAATGCAGATACAGGCTTTAAAAGCGGCACAGGAAGATGCGGATTTTCAGGTGGAGACTCTGAAACAGGCATATAAAGAAGCAGAAAAGGGAACATATGTGGCGCAGGATTCCATTGATGATTCTTATAAAGAACTGGAAACGGCGCAGAGTCAGTTAGCTGATCAGAAAAACCAGCTTAACAGCGCACTTTCTCAGATAAATTCGGCCGGAAATGCTGCTCTTGCAGAAGCTGATCTGGGCTCGATGATAACCATGGAGACTGTATCAGGTATTCTACAGGGACAGAACTTCTCAATGCCTGCAGGATATATACAGGACGATACTGCAAAATATCTGGTAAGTGTGGGAGATGAACTTACAGGACCGGAAGAAATAGAAGGAATGTTCCTGTTTAATGTAGAAGGCCTTGGCGACATATATCTTGAGGATGTTGCAGACGTTTTCATTGCTGATAACAGTGATTCGGTATATGCAAGCATAAACGGAGAGCCGGGTGTCATTCTTACTTTTTCCAAACAGTCCAATTATCCCACTGCCACAGTGTCCGGAAATATCAGTGACAAATTTGATGAACTCTCAAAACAGTATGAGGGTCTAACGTTTACGACTCTGATGGATCAGGGTGAATATATATATCTCATAATAGGGGCAATAGGAGAAAGTCTGGGATATGGAGCACTTTTCGCTATAATAATACTGCTGTTGTTCCTGCGTGATATCAAGCCTACTGTAATAACGCTGCTCAGCATACCTGTCAGCATCATGTTTGCAATAGTCATGATGTATTTTTCCGGGGTATCATTGAACATGATTTCTCTTTCGGGGCTGGCAGTTGCTGTAGGCATGCTGGTGGATAATTCCATCGTAGTTATAGAAAACACTTTCAGATTAAGGAGAATGGGAGTTCCCGCAGGGAAGGCTGCAGTAGCAGGAGCCAAGCAGGTATCTGCGGCTATAGCCTCCTCTACGCTGACTACTGTATGTGTTTTTGTTCCCATACTGTTTGTTGAGGGAATCACAAGAGAACTGTTCACAGATATGGCGCTGACTATAACATATTCACTGCTGGCAAGCCTTGTGATAGCGCTGTCTCTTGTCCCTGCCATGTCTTCTATGATGTTCAGAAGAGATATGAGACCGGAGGGGAAAGGCTTCACATCTTTTAAACATGCATACAGCAGGCTGCTTTCATGGAACCTTAGGCATAAGGCGTTTATACTCATACTTGCTGTTGCTCTTCTGATATTCAGTATTGTGGCTTCAGTGGCTAAAGGTTTTATCTTTATACCGGACATGGCGACTCCGCAGCTTTCGGGCACCATGACGATGAATGATGAAGACAGCACTATAGAAGAAACAGGGGCGACAGCAGACGAAGTGCTGAAAAGAATTGAAAAAATCGAAGGAGTGGATACAGCAGGCGGAATGCTGTCCACGGCCAATTCCCTGACAGGAGAAGTATCTTCTGCATCAGTATCTCTTTATGTGATAGTCGATCAGGATGCAGACAGAAGCGGGGGTCAGATATGCGATGATATAGAAGAAGCGTGCAGTGATCTTGACTGCAGTGTGGAAATGCTCAGCTCCTCATCTGTAACATCCTATTCATCTGCGCTGGGAGGAAGCGGTGTCAGCATTGATATATACAGTGACGATACTCAGAAACTGCAGAAAGCTGCATCTGAGATCGGCGAAAAGCTTGCCGAGGTAGAAGGCGTGATAAATGTGGATAACGGTCTTGAGGAAACAGACCCCGAATATCATTTTACCATAGATAAAGAAAAAGCCATGCATAACGGACTTACCGTAGCGCAGGTATATAGTCAGATAGCAAAGGTGCTTACAGCAGACACTACTTCTACACAGCTTACATGGAAGGGAGATAACTACGATGTGGTTGTAAATAATCCGCAGGCAGAAGGAATAACCATAGAAAGCCTTAAAAATATCAGCCTGTCAGGTACAAAAAGCGATGGAAGCACTACATCGGTCAAGCTTGGAGACATTGCAGAAATGAAGGAAGTCAGGAGTCTGCCTTCCATATCCAGAGAAGACCAGCGGATCTATCTTGCAGTAACGGGAGAAGTGGACGAAAAGCATAATGTGACTCTGGTTACCGCCGATGCTCAGGAAGCTCTGAAAGATTATCAGCCGCCGGAGGGCGTTACTTATGAGTTTGGCGGGGAAAATGAAATGATAATGGATGCCATGTGGGATCTTATGAAAATGATGGCGCTTGGAGTACTTCTGGTATATCTTATCATGGTTGCTCAGTTCCAGTCACTGCGCTCACCGTTTATCGTAATGTTCACAATACCGCTGGCGTTTACGGGAGGACTTCTGGCATTGCTGATATTCGGAAAAGAGATAAGTATTATCGCAATGCTCGGACTCATAATGCTTGTAGGTATAATCGTAAACAACGGTATCGTACTGGTTGATTATATAAATCAGCTGAGAGCCAGAGGTATGGAAAAACGTGATGCCATAATTGAAGGTGGGACAACACGGATACGACCGGTGCTTATGACAAGTCTGACGACCATTTTAGGTCTTGTAGTGATGGCTGTAGGAAAGACGGCAGGAACAGATATGATGCAGCCTATAGCGCTTGTGTGCATAGGAGGTCTGGTATATGCCACCTTGCTTACTCTGCTTGTTGTTCCTGTCATATATGATCTGTTTACCGGGAAAAAATATAATTATGTAAAAGAAGAAGACATAGATGTAAGTGATCTGGTGGTTTGATCTCAAAAAAGAAAAAGGAGCTGGTGTTGTAAATCAGCTCCTTTATTTTGATACGGAAAACTTTTTGGTTGCATTCAGATACTTCATCAGAACACCCAGATTGGCGTAATAATAAGAAAATTTGTCTTGTTTTTTTACTTCAATTAGTCCTGATTCGGCCAGCTTTTTGGTGTGCTGTGAAATGGTTGCCTGGGCATAATCAAAATGGGCCACAAGATCTTTGTTGCATACCAGTACCATGGCCCTGTTGGCCTGCATTATGTAACGGAAAATCTTTATTCTGGCGGGATGAGCCAAAGCGTCAGAAACCTTGGCTATAAGCAGAACTTCCTCTTCCTGCATATCATCTGTATCTTTTCGTAGTCTCATAGATTGTTTCCTTTCATTAAGGGTTACTTTGTATATTATGACAGGAAATGACCTTTTTTTCAAGAAATAAAAGATGCAAAAATATTTGCATCAGACCACTTTTTGTGATAAAATATTAACGGGTGCAAAAAATGAAGAAAGAATATTATGAAAAAATTATAGAAGAACTTATAAAACTTATCGACGAAGGTGTTTATATAGTCGACAGTAAAGGTGTCGGGAGATTTTACAATGATGTAATGGCTTCCATGGAAAAAGTCAATATGGAAGATGTGCTGGGCAAAAAATTCCACGACGCCTTTCCTGAAGTGAGAAAAAACGACAGCACTATGCTGAAAGCATTGATCAAAGCCGAGGCAACGGTAGGCCAGCAGCAGAGTTACAAGAATTTTTACGGCAAGGAAATAACAACTATAAACAGTACTGTTCCAATAGTTGTGGACGGGCAGACAGTAGCAGCCATAGAAGTTGCTAAAGATATAACCGATATAAGAAGAATGTCTGACAAGCTTCTGGAACTTCAGAAACCGCAGGAAGCGCTGCCTAAAGAAAAAAATGCAATAAAGCGTTATACGTTTGACGACATTTTCGGAGAAAACGAAGATTTTGAAGTAGCGCTCAGCAGAGCGAGAAAAGCAGCTGACAATGACGCATCGGTATTCATATACGGCGAAACGGGGACAGGAAAAGAGCTGTTTGCCCAGAGTATACATTATTGCGGTAAAAGAAAGGATAAGCCTTTTCTTGCGCAAAACTGCGCAGCTATACCTGAGGCCCTGCTGGAAGGCATATTGTTTGGTACTTCTAAAGGAAGCTTTACAGGCGCCGTGGACAGAGAAGGCATGTTTGAACAGGCTAACGGAGGAACCCTTTTGCTGGACGAGATAAGTGCAATGCCATACGATCTTCAGAGCAAGCTTCTCAGAGTTCTGCAGGAAGATTATATAAGACGTGTGGGAGGGGTAAAAGATATACCTGTCAATGTGCGTATAATCGCCACTGTCAATGAGCCGCCTGAGGAACTCATTGAGCAGGGCAAACTCAGGAAAGACCTTTTCTACAGGCTGAATGTGGTAAATATTCAGATTCCGGCTCTCAGGGAGAGAAAAGATGATATTCCTGTGCTGGCTGAAAGATTTCTTGAAAAATATAATGCTAAATTCGGCAAAGAGATATGGATGCTTTCTGACAGCGTGGTTAAAAAACTGCAGGCATATGATTATCCCGGAAATGTCAGAGAGTTGGAAAATATAATTGAACAAGCTGTATCCATGGGTGAAAATGAGCATGTACTGACTGAGAAAAATCTGGCTATGCCCATGAATCAGAGGAAAAGCAGGCTTACAGAAATAGAATACAGCGGAAATGTGGCACTTGATAAATATATGGATGAAATTGAGGCTAAAATAATAAGAGATACATTGCTAGATACAGGTGGAAATATATCAAGGGCTGCAGAAAAACTTCAGATAAAGAGACAGACATTACAACATAAGCTGAAAAAACATAATTTGACTACAGGATAGGACAAACGCATCAAATGCAAATATTTTTGCACATAAAACGCAAAAATATTTGCACCGGAATGTTTAAATTTTTAGCGACCCGTTAGCAGATTTCATAAAATCACAACAAAAATAAACATATTTTAGGCATGTTCACAAAAAAACTACTATAAACGCACAAGTTGCGGTGCAAAAACAACAAAAAGGTGTGATATAAGTATACAATATCCAACTTATTGTTGGCACGGACTTTGCTTTATGTATAGGCAGTTATAACTTACAACTAAAATTTTAATTAAAAAGGAGAAACTAAGATGAAAGAAGTAAAAGTAATTATCTGGGGACTCGGCGC
>CASFMJ010000060.1 GCA_949295785.1 uncultured Bacillota bacterium
AGAGATACTAAGAATGATAAAGGATAGTATCACAAGGGTGTAAGACTAAATTCAGCAAGGACGGGAATTTAAATTTTCATTTAAGGGGTGTGTTCTTTGTATGCAAAATGCAGTTGAACTTTATATAAAATTGTGTTATCATCAAATGGTATATGGAAAAGTTTATGAAAGAAGCTCTGAAAGAGGCGAAAAAAGCTGCTGCAATGGGAGAAGTTCCTATCGGAGCAGTCATTACAAGGGATGGAAAAATCATCGGTCGCGGTCATAATCTGACCGAGACTTCCAAAGATCCCACAACTCATGCTGAAATGGAGGCCATAAGACAGGCAGCCGGATATCTGGGGGGCTGGAGACTCTCCGGATGTGAAATGTATGTTACAGCAGAACCATGTGCCATGTGTGCAGGCGCTATAGTATGGGCAAGAATCAAAAAACTGTATATAGGAACGACGGATCCTAAGGCAGGAGCCTGTGGATCAGTATTCAACATAGTGCAGGAAAAAAAACTCAACCATAATGTGGAAATAGAAACAGGACTGCTGCAGCAAGAATGCAGCAGCATACTCAGGGATTTTTTCAGGAACCTGAGGAGAACCAAAGAAGAAGAACCGGAGGAAACAGAAAAATGAAGAAACTGGGTGCAATACTGGTCTTAGCGGCACTTTTAACGATGTTGACAACATCCCTTGCCTTTGCTGACGAGGGACTGACTATAAAAGAAACATATCCGAAAGATGGCTCCACCGGAGCTTCCATTGAAAATCTGGGAGTAAAACTATATTTCAGCCAGGATCTTACTGAAGATAAAGTCGGCAAAAAGAATAAAGATATGTTCCAGCTATATGATAGCGAAGGAAATAAACTGCCCACCAGAGTCCTTTATAATGACAATGAAAAGGGAGTAGTTCTTGTTCTGTTTGACGTCAACAAAGATGAAAGCATCAGGGTACAGAGCAATGCTGAGTATACTCTGAAAATCTCGGGAGAAGTTGTCAGTGACGAAGGAGATACTCTCGGTAAAGATGTGAGCATTTCTTTTGAAACTCTCAACCAGAAGACAAACACCATGATCAGTATGGGAATGATGGTGCTTATGATAGGCGGAATGATCGTCATATCTACACGTTCAGCTAAAAAAGCAGCTCAGGATGAAGACAGAAGACGCAGAGAAGAAAAGGTAAATCCTTATAAAGAGGCTAAGAAAACCGGCAAATCAGTAGAAGAGATAGTTGAAAAAGACCAGAAGAAAAAAGCCAAAGCTGCAAAAGAGGCCGCAAAAGCGGCAGAAAAGAAAGCCACTGAAGAAGATGATGAGGAAGATGATATAAACAAATATAAAGTGAGCCGCAGACATAGTGCTTCCGATGCAGGGAGCAGGTTCGTGGCAGCAAAAAAAGCGGCTTCAGCTCAGAAAGCCAGAAACTCCAGAAACAGCGCCTCAAACAACAAGAAAAAGAAAAAGAAATAGCTTGCAAAGAAATGAGAGGCGAAACCCTCTCATTTTTGTCAGGAGAGCAGGATGAATGCAATAAAGATAAAATCTTACGCCAAGATTAATCTTTCCTTAAATGTGACGGCCAAAAGAGATGATGGATACCATGAGATAGAAACTGTTATGCAGAGAATTTCTCTTTGTGATGAAGTGACCGTGGGATGGACAAGCACAGAAAGCGATAATGTGGAAATCAGAATGAAGTGTGACAAGCCATATCTGCCTGTAGACAGGAGAAATCTTGCATATCTTGCCGCGGAACTCATGGCAGAAGCCGCAGGAGAGGGAAAGGGCGGAATCATTGATATAAATATAAAAAAGCGCATCCCTGTAGCTGCAGGCCTTGCCGGAGGCAGCGGCAACGGAGCTGCAGTACTGATAGCTCTGAGCAGGCTGTGGAATATAAACTTTGATACAAGACAGCTTTGCCGTATAGGTGAGAAACTGGGTGCTGATGTGCCGTTCTGTGTCCTGGTACAAAACAGCCGTTTCGGCTGCGCACTGTGCAGTGGAACCGGAGCAGAACTTGCGCCGTTGTCAACCAAATTAAAAAAAGCCGTACTGCTTGTAAAACCTCACTTTGGAGTGTCTACAGCAGAAGTATATAAAGGAATCGACAGCTGTGTAATCGAAGAAAGACCTGATAATCGCAGACTTGTGCAAGCCCTTAAAAAAGGCGACACAGAACAGGCCTATTATAATATGGTAAATGTGCTTGAGGAATATACTGCAGTCAATTATCCTGAAGTGGCGAAAGTAAAAGAACTTATTGCAAAAGAGACACATGCCGAAAAAGTTCTTATGACAGGAAGCGGGCCTACTGTATTTGCACTTTTTGAAAAAAAAGATGATGCCAAGAAGGCTTGTGTACATATGCGGAGCAAAGGATACTCGGCATATTGGGCCACTACAATATAAAATAACTTCATAAAACGGAGGAAGAAAGATGTTAAACCTTGATTTGCAAAATCATAGACCATTGAGAGAAATAGTGTATGAAGAACTGAAAAGACAGATACTCGTAGGCGAAATCGCTCCGGGAACACGTATGATGGAAGTGGAACTGGCAGAAGAAATGGGAGTCAGCAGAACTCCTATAAGAGAAGCCATAAGAAAACTTGAGAAAGAAGGTTTAGTAAATATTGAACCAAGACGCGGCGCATATGCTTCTGAGATCTCAGTAAAGGATATGGTTGACGTGCTGGAAGTACGACAGGATCTGGAAGGTATGGCAGCAGCACTTGCAGCCAGAAAAGTAACAGACGAAGAAAAGCAGGCTTTCGTAAAAGTTAACAGCGATTACGAAGAAGCCATAAAAAACGGAAATACTGAAGAAATAATAAGATGCGATGAACTGTTTCATCAGCTTATTGTGAGCTATAGCGGAAACAAGACATTGAACCAGCTTCTTTCACAGGTGCAGGAACTGGCGTTAAGGTTTAGATACATATATTATGATGATTTTTCCAGATATGAAAAAATGCCAAGGGAGCATGAACACATCGAAGAAGCTATCTTAAGCGGAGATGCAGAAAAAGCAAGGATAGTAGCAGAAGAACATGTATCGAAACTTAAAGAATTTGTGATAAACGAAAGCAGTTATCTGTTTAAGAGCATTAAGGAAAATGAAGCTTATTAAAAGAATTATAATTCTTATCCTTGTTGCCGGCGCATTCGCAGCAGGTTTTACATACCATGAAGCCAGGCAGATATATGAAGATGTTACTGCGCAGACGCCTCTGGAAGAAAAGGTTAAAAGCGTACAGTCCATCGATCATTATACGCCTTACAGCCAGCTGACAGAAACATATGTAGACGCTGTGATAGCAGCCGAAGACAAGAGATTCAGAACTCATAAAGGATATGACGTCTTATCGATTGTAAGGGCAGTCATAAGAAACTTTGAAGCCGGTGAAGCATATCAGGGTGGAAGCACTATTACGCAGCAGCTGGCCCGTAACATGTATTTTGAACAGGAACGAAAAATAAGCAGAAAACTTGCAGAGATAATGGTAGCATGCGATATAGAAAAAGAATACACTAAAGATGAAATTTTAGAGTTATATGTAAACTGCATATATTTTGGTTCGGGATACTATAATATTTATGATGCCGCACAGGGATATTTCGGTAAAAAACCGGCAGAACTGAATGACTATGAAGCTACCATGCTGGCGGGCATACCCAATGCACCGTCTGTATATTCTCCGGACGTGAGTCCGGAACTGGCGGAGCAGCGCAGGCAACAGGTTATCAGCTGTATGGTAAAAGAAGGATATATAGAAGAAGGACAGATACAGTAAGACTTTTGGAACGACAGTGAAGGCAGAGTGTATTTATGGATATAAAACCTGACAATAAATTCAAGCAGAATCTTCTGCTCATAGTAATAGGTGCGCTGCTTGTATCAGCGCTGCTTAATCTAAGTGAAGTTCTAGGGGCAATCAACCTTATGATAGGTCTGATGATGCCTCTGATTGTCGGTGGAGCAATTGCATTTATAATGAATGTCCCTATGAGTTTCTTCGAGAGGCAGATAGATCGTCTTACCGGAAAAAACTCTAAGAACCCTCTGAGCAGGATCAAGTCACCTCTTTGCATAGTAGTGACGTTAGTTATGTTTGTGGCCATAATTTATTTTATAGGAAATGTAATATTTCCAAATATAGCCGAGTCAATCAAAAGTATAGCGGCAGCCATACAGGAATCATATCCCAAATGGATAGCAGCCCTTGATGCAAAGGGAATAAATACTGAATTTCTGGAAAAATATTTCCCTGAAATGGATACTGAAAGTATAATAGAAACTCTTAAAGCAAGGGCATCCCAGATACTTTATACTGCAGGGCAGGCGGCTACCAGTGTATTTAGTGTTATGACAAATTTTGTGCTGGGTTTCATATTTGCCATTTATATCCTCGCTTCAAAAAAAAAGCTTGGAAGACAGGCAAAGCAGATAGTCTATGCATACATGAAGAAATCTTATGCTGACGAAATATGTGAAATTGCCTCCTTATCTTACAGGACATTTGCTAACTTTCTTTCAGGTCAGTGTCTTGAAGCTGTAATCCTTGCCGTATTGTTTTTTACTGTATTGTTTGTAGGAAACTTTCCGTATGCCTCAACTATTGCAGTTGTAATAGGCTCTATGGCACTTATACCCTACGTGGGAGCATTCATAGGTATGTTTGTGGGGTGTCTGCTTATAGCCGTAGTCAGTATCAAGAAAATGATAATTTTTATAATAGTTTTTCTTGTGGTGCAGCAGATAGAGGGACAGATCATATATCCGAGAGTTGTGGGAGGATCTGTTGGCCTTCCGGCAATCTGGACTCTCGTTGCGGTGATAGTAGGCGGAAACATATCGGGAGTGCTGGGAATGGTGGTGTTTATACCTGTTTTTTCAGTTATATATGCGCTTCTGCGAAGAAATGTTTATAAGAGACTGGATAAAAAGAAAATTTCTATTGAAATTTGATTTACATTAGTGTATAATAAGGAATGTCGTCAGATAAAGACATTCTGATATGCGGATATGGCGGAATTGGCAGACGCGCACGGTTCAGGTCCGTGTGAAGGTTCCTTCATGAAGGTTCGAATCCTTTTATCCGC
>CASFMJ010000061.1 GCA_949295785.1 uncultured Bacillota bacterium
GAATGATAAAAGAGACGGATTTCTCCGTCTCTCGTGACACTTTTATTTATTTTAATTGTGCTCCACCCCAACATTTGACATAGAGCCCATTTTACATCCTTCTTTCGTATCTTTATGCCGGCAATGAGTATTTTCTCGCATACTCCTTATATCCTGCCTTGAATTCTTCGCTGTAAGTCTTTGTCTCGTTTTCCGCTTCATGCATGTTCAGATCATTGTTTTCATCCAGCATACATTCTGCAATGTTGGAACAATGATCAGCACAGCGTTCAAGATTTGTAAGAAGATCAGACCATACAAATCCGGCTTCTATGGAGCATTCTCCCTGCTGCAGCCTTATTATATGTCTTGTTCTCATTTTTTCCTTCAGGCCGTCTATGACTTCTTCCAGAGGTTCCACCTTTGCAGCAGCTTCTTTATTTCCATGGAGGAAAGATTGCACAGCGAGATCAAGTATTTCTTCAACTGCATCAGTAAGTACATCGAGTTCCTTCATAGCTGATTCGCTGAAAGTCATATCTTTAGAATGCAGTTCCTCGGCCGATTCCAGTATATTAACCGCATGATCTGATATACGTTCGAAATCTCCTATCATTTTAAGGAGTTTTGCAGCTTCGGCACTGTCATTTTCACTTACCTGATTGCTGCTGAGTTTTATCAGATATGTGCCCAGAATATCTTCATAGTGGTCCGTTCTGCTTTCTTTTTCTCTTATATCCTCGTCAATCTTCGCGCTATAGTTTCTTAGAGAAGCTATGCTTTCTTTCAGTGCCTCAGAAGAACAATCTGCCATATCTGCCGCTACAGAATGGCAGTTTTCCAGAGCCAGGGAAGGAGTTGCCAGAAGGAGTTCGTCCAGTTCTGCTATGGTTTCTTTTCCTCTGGATTCGGGAACTATCCTGTATGCCACCTTTTCAAGCACTCCTGACAGCGGCAGCAGCAGCGCCGTACATAATATGTTGAATGCCGAATGTGCTATAGCTATACCTATAAGAGATGCCGGCTCGTTTAAAATGGTCGGTGACAGCAATGCTTTGACTATGCAGAATGCAGTCAGCCAGACAACAGTACCTATTATATTAAATGAAAGGTGTACCACAGCTGCTCTTCTGGCATTCTTATTTGTTCCTACTGATGAAAGCATTGCAGTTATACATGTTCCTATGTTCTGACCCATTATAATGGGGATTGCTGCGCTATATGAAACCTGGCCTGTTACTGCAAGAGCCTGCAATATACCCACAGAAGCCGAGCTGGACTGTATAACCGCTGTAAGAAGTGCTCCTGCAGCAACGCCCAGTACCGGGTTCTGGAAAGCTATGAACATGTTTTTGAACGATTCTACTTCACTCAGCCCCGATACAGCTGCTGACATAGAATCCATTCCGAACATCAGAGTTGCAAAGCCCAGAAGAATCATGCCTGTGTCTTTTTTCTTGCTGCTGTTGCAGAACATATAAAATATGATACCGATCAGTGCAAGTACGGGAGTGAAAGATGTAGGCTTAAACAGCTGAACGAAAACATTATCGCTTTCTATGCCGCTCAGGCTTAAAAGCCATGCTGTTACTGTAGTTCCCACATTAGCTCCCATTATAACATTTATGGCCTGCTTCAGATTCATAAGTCCGGAATTTACAAAACCCACAACCATTACTGTGGTAGCTGATGAGCTCTGAATTATTCCCGTAACTATAAGTCCTGTCAGAAAGCCTTTGGCCTTACCGGTTGTCAGTTTGCCAAGCAGCGTTCTCAGAGTTCCCCCTGCACGGCGTTCAAGAGCCTGTCCCATAACATTCATTCCGAACAGAAACAGGCATAATCCCCCGATCAGGGAAAGAAAGTCAAAAATGTCCATAATCCGCATCCTTTCAGCATTTTTTCATTATTTGGTAACTTAATGAATACTTTATCAAATTTACATCAAATCTACTACATGCTATTTGTAAAATCTTTGTAAAGTGATGGCTAAGTTTCTGTTAAATAACCGGTTTATAATAGGTTATTATCCTTCCATGCCTTGCCCGCTGCGTCTGCAACAGCCTCTGCAACTCTTTTGTCAAAAGGCTCAGGTATTATATAGTCACTTCTGATTTCATCGTCTTTTAATATAGCTGCAATAGCCCGTGCAGCTGCCATTTTCATCTCCGGTGTTATTTTTTTCGCCCCTGCATCCAGAGTTCCTCTGAATATCCCGGGAAATGCCAGTACGTTATTTATCTGATTGGGGAAATCGCTTCGGCCTGTACCTATTACTGCTGCTCCTGCTCTTTGGGCCTCCTCAGGCATTATTTCCGGTACGGGATTTGCCATTGCAAATATTATAGGATCTGCTGCCATGGTTCTTACCATTTTTCCTGTAAGTATTCCCGGAGACGATACTCCTATGAAAACATCGGCATCTTTGACGGCTTCTGCAAGTGAGCCTTTTATATTACGGGGATTGGTGCAGGATGCCATGATCTTTTTTTCACCCCGCAGATCTTCGCGGCCTTCCCGGATAGCGCCTTTTCTGTCACAGATTATGATATCAGATGCTCCCATATCTGCAAGCATTCTGGCTATTGCTATTCCGGCAGCACCGGCTCCGGAGATAATAATCTTTATGCTATGCATATCTCTGCCTGTCAGTTTAAGTGCGTTGATCATTGCTGCAGCTGTCACAACTGCCGTACCGTGCTGATCGTCATGAAAAACAGGAATATCACAGCGTTCAATTAATTTTCGTTCTATATCAAAGCATCTTGGCGCAGAAATATCTTCCAGATTTATGCCTCCAAAGCTTCCCTGGAGCAGCCTTATGGTATTTACTATCTCATCCGTGTCATGACTGTCTATACAAAGAGGAAATGCATCCACACCTGCAAATTCTTTGAAGAGCACGCATTTACCCTCCATAACCGGCATTGCTGCCTCAGGGCCTATATCCCCAAGTCCCAGTACGGCGCTGCCGTCTGTTATAACTGCCACCATATTCCCACGCCTTGTATAGGAATATGAAAGCCTGTTATCTTTTGCTATTTCGAGGCATGGTGCTGCGACTCCCGGAGTATATGCTACGGAAAGATCATCTGGTCCGTTTAAGGGAACCCTGCTTTGAATCTGGATCTTACCTTTCCAATCAAGATGTTTTTTCAATGCTTTTTCACTTGTTTCCATATCATTTCCCTTTCTTGGAGGCCCGTCGGCTGCTTTATAAACTGCCGAACATGGGATATAACATTATCAGTATTGTGAAAAATACCGATCAGGTATGATTGCAGCTGCAGAAATATCAGGTATATCGTCTCCGTCATCGTGGAGCGCATATTTACCGTCTGTATAAAAGACAAATCTGTCTCCGATATTTATTTCATATGGAAATGTCAGGTCTTCCGCATACACACTATCCAGGCATACAGCAAGTTCTTTATCATCTTCATACATTTCTGAACCATTATCCGGTTCAAAGATTATTTTATCATCGGTTTTTTCAACTACAGTGGCTTTAAGTATATCGTAATCTTCAAGTTCTGAAGATTTTTCAACATCTTTCTGCAAACTTTCTTCAAGATCATAATCGGTAATATTCAGCTGTTCATAAGGCCAGAGGCTTTTGGCGACAGTATGCCCGCTTTCATCATTAACAACTGTCACATATATGCATGTGTCCCCGTCTCCTGTTACAAGCACACGATTAGTCATTACCATACACATAATGCCGAATGTGTGCCCTAATTTTTTGAATAGATTTTCTACTGTTTCTTCTGCATTTATATAAAATGTTAACCGGGAATAATCTTCTGAGTATTCTACGCGGTATGACTGATCTCCTGCAGTAAATTCTTCTGAAGCCTGCTCAATCAATTTGACATTTTGCTCTATCAAAGCTTTTTTCTGCTCTTCGTCTGCTTTAATTAACAGGTACTCCCCTTCTTTATATATATCTGCTGCATAATCTTTGCTTATGCTGATCTTTTCCTCATCTCCGGAAGTCACATATGTGATAAGATCTTCATAATATTCCTGTCCGATAAACCAGTACGCCCTTAGTCTGTATTCTTTAATGTCATTTTCATCCTGCCGGGTACATGAGCAGAATGCTGCAATGATACACACAATAAGTGCTATGCTTAGTATCTTTCTGTAGTTTTTCACCTCTGTTCTCCTTTGTACGTTGCTGCAGTTGTTAAGATTATTTATGTCTCGTATTTTGCTGCTATGGGAATATTATATCACCATATCAGCCGGTTTTCCATTTCTCTTTAATGCTGCCCTGTGTATATTGCTAAAACTTTAATGAGACAGGTTTTTTGCATATAAAAAAGGGGCTGTCGCACAGTTGACCAAATCAGGTTGGGTGTAGCGATAGCTCCCTTCTTTTGCATAAAAGTATGAAAACCCTTGCAA
>CASFMJ010000062.1 GCA_949295785.1 uncultured Bacillota bacterium
AATAATAGGCCTCCTATGATTTAGATTTTATCATAGAAGACCTATACTTAGTAGCTATTTACAGAAAAAGTTTCACACAGTCGTTTTGTTTTTTATTTCATATTGAGCAGAAATGCCTTGTAACCTTTGTAAGCTTCATAGATGTCGGCTTTGCTGGATACTTCCCATGGTGCATGCATGCTGAGTATGGCGATTCCACTGTCGATAACGTTCATGCCATAATTGGCCATTATGTATGCGATGGTGCCTCCGCCGCCTGCATCGACTCTGCCAAGTTCTGCAGTCTGGAAGGCTACACCTGCGTCATCCATCACACGTCGTAAGGATGCCATATATTCGGCATTGGCATCATTGGAGCCGGATTTTCCTCTGGCACCTGTATACTTGTTAAATACTATACCGCGGCCGAAATAGGCAGTATTGCGTTTTTCAAAAACGCTTTCGTAAGCCGGGTCAAAAGCGGCACTTACATCAGATGAGAGCATGAACGAACCGGCAAGAGCCCGCCTTAAAGAAAGCTCGTTGTATTCACCCGTAAGAGCCATAATCTCTGCAACGGAATTTTCAAAGAATCTTGATTCCATTCCTGTAGCTCCTACGCTTCCTATTTCTTCTTTGTCCACCAGCAGGCATACTGACGTGCGATCAGGTATCCCCTGCTGATCCAGAAGTGCCATGAGAGAAGTATAGGCACAGATTCTGTCATCCTGACCATAACCTATAACCATGCTTCTGTCTATTCCGCAGTCTCTGGCTTTGCCCGCAGGAACCACTTCAATTTCTGCTGACAGAAAATCTTCTTCCTCTACACCATAATGTTCTTTGAGTATTCTCAGTACTCCTGCCTTTGAAGCATCTTTTTCCTCCACAGACAGCGGCATACTTCCAAACAGAATATCAAGATTTTCCCCTTCAACAGCCACGGAGGCCTTCTGTTCCATCTGCTTTGAAGCAAGGTGAATAAGAAGATCGGATACACAGAAAACAGGATCGTCAGCATTTTCGCCTATTGAAACTGTGACTGTTGTACCGTCTTTTTTCACGATTACACCATGCAGCGCAAGGGGTACGGTGACCCATTGATATTTTTTAATACCGCCATAATAATGTGTATCCAGGTATACCAGCTCGGTATGCTCATAAAGGGGATTCTGCTTAAGATCCAGACGGGGGGAATCTATATGTGCACCCAGAATATTCATGCCTTTTTCAATGGGATCTTTTCCTATTACAGCAAGCATCAGAGCCTTGCCCATATTCTGAATCATAACTTTATCCCCGGGATTAAGCCCGCCTTTTTTTACCGCTTCGTCAAGAGTGATGAAGCCGCATGCGCGGGCAGAGTCTGCAGATATAGATGTGCATTCCCGTTCAGTTTTTCCTTCGGATATATATTTTTTGTATCCTTCTGACAGCTGCGTCAGCTTTTCGATGTCTTCAGGCGAGTAAGATTTCCATGCGTTTCTTCTTTCCATTGCAATGTCCTTTCTGTATGATTATGATTATTATTATACTCCCGGCCTGTCGTGTGTTCAACACTGCTGCCGCAAGAATGTGACATGAATGGTAAAATGTTTTGAAAATCAGTCACATATCATATAGATCCGGTATTATTTTACATCTTGACGAAACCTATAAGAAAAAGCCATGTAAGTCCGTAGTACGAAACTACAGCAACAAGGTCGTTTATGGTTGTAATAAGCGGGCCTGAAGCGACAGCCGGATCCACTCCCACTTTTTTAAAGAACATGGGAATAACGGTACCTACCATGCTGGAAATGACCATGGCAAGAAGCAGTGACACGCCTATGCATGCAGATACGGCGAAAGCATGTGTGACAGACAGACCCTTGAAAAGAGTTATATAACTGCCTATGCCGACAAAAGAGAGCACTCCCAGGATCATGCCGTTGGTAAGACCCACCCGCATTTCTTTAAAGAGCAGGTTGAGTTTCTTTTTGCCGGAAAGCTGTTCATCCATCAGCACACGTATAGTGACAGCAAGAGACTGGGTGCCTACGTTACCGGCCATATCAAGTATCAGCGACTGGAAACACACTATTATTGTAAGCTGTGCCACTACTGCCTCGAATATACCTACTACTCCGGAAACTACCATCCCAAGTCCCAGAAGAACCACAAGCCACGGAAGTCTCTTTTTTACACTTGTCATAAAAGGCTCATTGAGATCTTCTTCTGCCGTGAGGCCGCCCAGCCTGGCATAGTCTTCGCCCAGTTCATCGTCAACCAGTTCCACGATGTCCTGAGAGGTGATGACTCCCAGAATCGTGTTGTTATCTGACAGAACGGGAACTGATTCTTCTGAATAATCAACCAGATAATCAAGACATTCATCGATTCTGTCATCTGCATAAAAATACGGATAAGCGGTTGATATAATACCGGCAAGATCACAGCCGTCCCGTGCTATTATCAGATCTTTCAGACTGATAGCGCCGGAGTAGATACCTTTTTCATCTGTCACATATATCTGTGAGATATTATCATGATCTGCAGCCTGGGCTACTAATAGCCGCATGGCTTCTTTGACGGATGATCCTGTGGGAACAGTAACAAAGTTTGTGGTCATTCTGCTGCCCAGTTCATCTTCACTGTAAGATGCAAGCATCATGATACTGCTCTTTTTCGGCTCTCCCATAAGCTCTATTATTGCCTTCCTTTTGCCTGCGGGAAGCGCTCTGAGTATGTCTGCGGCCTTGTCCGGTTCAATTTTTTCCATGGTACGGGCAGCCTTTACAAGATCCATTTCACCGGTGAAAATCTCTGCATCATCACAGCGCTCAAGAATCTGGGCAAGCATCTGGGCATCCGCGGCCTTATACAGGGTACGGCGGGTTTCTGTTGTCATGTGGGGCAGAGAGGCTGCAAGCTGACCGGAATGAAAGTCTCTGAGACTGCGGCATATGGCGCTGGGAGAACCTCCGCCGGTGAGAATGCCTGTGATTTTTTCATAGTCAAATGTTCTGTCTGTTATTTTTTTAGTTTTGTTTCTCATTTTTGTACCTCCTTTTGCACGCAAAAAAACCTGTTGCTATCCAGGCTCTGAAATTTTAAAACAGGTTGTGAAAAGGAAATCCGCACAAGATATGCGCTTAAGATGAGAACTTATTCAGAAATAAAAGAACATAATGAACCGGATGAAGAACCGGCCATCATATTAAAGGGATAAGTCACATCTGCCGCGCAGATTGCATTGTAAGGACTTCGCTCATGATTATCACAGCCTTCCATCTGGTTCACCTCCGTTTAAAACAAAATTTTTTTAATTTTATCATATTTTAGATATTTTGGCAAATAAAAAATGTAAACTACATTACTAAGGATATTAAGGAATAAAATTGGGGAGAATTATTTCATAAACAGAAAAGAAGCTGATACTGATGATAGAAAAAGACACCATAAAACTTCTCCGTGAATGTGATGCGGGAATAAAAATGGGTGTGGCCTCAATTGATGAAGTCATTGACCATGTAAAAAGTGACAGACTGGAAAAATATCTGAAAAGCTGTAAGGACGAGCATAACAAGCTGCTGTGAGAAATACAGGGCGCGCTTGACCGGTTCCATGATGATGGCAAAGAGCCTAACCCTATGGCTAAAGGCATGTCGTGGATAAAATCAAATGCCATGCTTGCCATGGACAATTCAGATCAGACAGTGGCAGACCTGATAACTGACGGATGCAACATGGGAATAAAATCGCTGAGCCGATATTTAAATGAGTATGAGGCAGCCGACGAAACATCAAAAGATATTGCCAAGAGACTGATAAAACTGGAGGAAGACCTGGCAGACAACGTGAGAGGATTTCTTTGAACGCAAAAAAGGCGCAACATATGCGCCTTTTTGTACTTTATCCCGGGAGATTTCAGTTTAGAAGATATATCCCAAGGTTAAGATAACCGGCAAACGTTACCCAGACAAGATATGGCACCATAAGCCATCCGGCTGCTTTGGATATACGATGAAACAGCACCGTTGTGATAACAATCAGGATCCACAGCATGATAAGCCATATAAAAGCCATAAGATAGTTTTTAATATTAAAGAAAATCAGTGACCATGTAAAATTAAAAAAAAGCTGGATACCATAAGCTATAAGAGCCGATTCATTGGGTTTTTCGGACACTGCCACAAGGTATGAGGCAATACCCATCATTACATATAGTATTGTCCATGCTACGGGAAACAGCCACGCAGGAGGTGTAAGCGGAGGCTGAGTGAGCCATTGAAAAGTTTCTGTACCCTGACGCGTCAGCAATGCTGCCAGTCCTCCTGCGGCAAGAGGAACGGCTATACAGATAATAAGGGTTTTCCACTGGATATTATGTTTTCCTTCAGAATAAGTTCTCATGATGCCTCCATTCTGCCATGGCGAAAAGCGACTGATATCAGTCCGTCATGGACTTATATATTTATTTTATGCCGCCATCTTAAAGGTATGTGTTCTGATTTGCTTAGATATGAAAAATGGTTTATAATTGCATAGTGAAAAAAATGATCAGATACTGCCCAGGCAGCAGTATAGAAAGAAGAAAGCAGGATTTTTTATGAGAGAAACCATTTTAGTACTGGATTTCGGCGGACAGTATAACCAGCTTATCGCACGTAGAGTAAGAGAGTGCAATGTTTATTGTGAAGTCCGTCCATATACCATGACAGTTGAAGAAATAAAGCAGATGGCGCCAAAAGGAATTATTCTTACGGGAGGTCCAAACAGCGTATATGATATGGCATCGCCCCATGGCGATCCGGAAATTTTCAGTCTGGGCATACCTGTGCTGGGTATATGTTACGGTGCGCAGCTGATGGCATGGACGCTGGGAGGAAAGGTGGCGACAGCTCCTGTAAGCGAATATGGCAAAACAGAGGTGACTGTAGCTGACAGATCGGGACTTTTGCGGGAAGTATCTGACCGTACGGTCACCTGGATGAGTCATACAGACTATATAGAAAAAGTGCCAGAAGGATTTTCTATAACGGCATATACACCGGTATGCCCTGTGGCAGCTATGGAAAATAAAGAAAAAAATCTTTATGCTTTTCAGTTCCATCCGGAAGTTACTCATTCCCGGGAAGGCAAGAAGATGCTCAGTGCCTTTGTATACGGCCCATGTGGATGCAGAGGAGACTGGAAGATGGACAGCTTTGTTGAGACTGCCATCACGAGGATAAGAGAAAAAGTGGGAAACGGCAAAGTACTTTGTGCCCTTTCCGGAGGGGTGGACTCTTCCGTGGCTGCAGTACTAATGTCTAAGGCTGTAGGCAGACAGCTCACATGTGTGTTTGTAGATCATGGACTCCTCAGAAAAAATGAGGGAGATGAGGTAGAAGCAGTCTTTGGACCTGAAGGAGAATACGACCTGAACTTTATACGCGTAAATGCTCAGCAGCGCTTTTATGATCGCCTTTCAGGGGTGACTGATCCGGAAAAAAAGAGAAAGATCATAGGAGAGGAGTTTATCAGAGTATTTGAGGAAGAAGCAGATAAAATCGGAGCAGTGGATTATCTGGTGCAGGGGACTATCTATCCTGATGTGATAGAAAGCGGACTGGGCAAGTCTGCAGTCATCAAGTCACATCACAACGTAGGGGGACTTCCTGATCATGTGCAGTTTAAAGAGATAATAGAGCCTTTGAGGATGCTTTTCAAGGACGAAGTCAGAGCCGCAGGTCTTGCTCTGGGACTTCCGGAATATCTTATTTTCCGTCAGCCTTTCCCGGGACCGGGACTTGGAGTCAGAATAATAGGCGAGGTGACAGAAGAAAAGGTAAGGATAGTTCAGGACGCCGACGCCATATATCGTCAGGAAATCGCTGCGGCAGGGCTTGATAAAAGTATAAGTCAGTATTTTGCCGCACTGACAAACATGCGCTCTGTAGGTGTTATGGGCGATTTCAGAACATATGATTATGCCATAGCCCTGAGGGCTGTCATCACAGACGATTTTATGACGGCAGAAGCGGCCAGGCTGCCATGGGATGTTCTGGAGAGGGTAACTACCCGCATCGTAAACGAGGTGGAGCATGTGAACAGGGTGCTCTATGACTGCACCGGAAAACCGCCGGCAACGGTGGAAATGGAATAACTGATATTGATGTTAATACATGTTGCTTGCTGCAACGGCCGGGTTTTAATACAATAGTGATAACAACTGAGAAAAGGAGGTTATTGCTAATGTTAAGTGAAAATATTAAGACAATCAGAAAATCGAAAGGGCATTCACAAGAAGAACTTGCAATTAAATTGAATGTGGTGCGACAAACCATATCCAAATGGGAGCATGGATTGTCAGTTCCTGATTCTGATATGCTGATTGCCTTATCGGAAGTGTTTAAGATACCTGTAAGCACTTTGCTGGGAGACAATGTTATTGAGTCGGAACCTGATGAGTTAAAAGCTATTTGCCAAAAGCTGGAGATTATTAACATGCAGCTGGCACAAAAGAAGATCACAAGGCAGAAAATAATCAATCGCCTGCTTGTTTTATTGTGTATGGCGATATTGATAATCTGTGCAATTCTTATGGTATTAAATAGCCCTTACTTAGGTTGGAATTACAGTGACCCTGAAACTGCCGTTGTGGGAGCAGCTTTCCATATATTCGAATGGTTGTTTATCCGATTAGCACCGATTGTATTTATAGGTGCCGGTGTCGGAATTTTTTTGACAGGCAGAAATCTTTGAAGTTGTTTTATCTTTGTGGATATATAACATATCAGCAAATTAAGGCGGGCACAGTAAAGTAGTATTACAGCTGTAATTGAACATAAATAAAATCCCCTGCAATTTAACTGCGTCTGTAACATGTATTTAAAATTCTTAAAAACACATTGACAATCTTCTATGTGATATCATATAATAATCAATAGAAATCTATCTATATGAGGAAAGAATGCAAATGGACGAAAAAAAAACAGCGGCTGTTTTTAAAGCCTTTTGTGATGAAAACCGCATAAAGATTATAAAGTCGCTGAGGTCAGGAGAAAAGTGCGCATGTAAATTGCTGGAAGAGATAGACGTTACCCAGCCTACCCTTTCACATCATATGAAAATACTTTGTGATGCCGGTATAACTGTGGGACGCAAAGAAGGAAAATGGACCCACTATTCTATTTCACCCGAAGGTGTGGAAAGGGCGAAGGAATATCTTAAAGCACTTACTGAACCGGACATACGTAGTGAAGATAAGTCGTGCTGCAAAAAATAAGAGAGGCACTTAATTTGCGCACGGCTTATATTATGACCAATATATAGATATATTTCAATTTATCAATATAAAGAGGTGATTATGGAAGTGTTAAGAAGCATCTGGAATTTTTTGCAGAATCAGGTTCTCGGGATGAAATGGCTGGACAGTGTTACAGAAAAAATATTAAATATATGTGGTCTGGATACTACCGGAAGAATAGGAGGAAGTCTTCATTTCTTTATTTATGATACCATAAAAATCCTGCTTCTTCTTTGCGTGCTGATTCTGATAATTTCATATATTCAGAGTTATTTTCCACCTGAAAGAACAAAAAAATACTGGGAGACTTCCGTGGTATATGGGCTAATATAATAGCTGCGCTGCTGGGAACGGTGACACCTTTTTGTTCCTGCTCATCAATACCGCTTTTTATCGGATTTACAAGCGCGGGACTGCCCCTTGGCGTCACATTCTCATTTCTGATATCTTCACCTATGGTGGACCTTGGCAGCCTTGTTTTGCTGATGAGTATATTCGGATGGAAAGTTGCGGTGATTTATGTGATACTCGGCCTTGTGACTGCAGTGGCAGGAGGAAGTATTATTGATAAAATGCATCTTGAAAACCAGATTGAAGATTATATCAGAAACGGCCATTCTGCTGATATCGCTCAGGAAGAGTTGAGTTTTGCAGATCGTATGCAATATGCATGGGAACAGGTTGTCTTAACAGCAAAGAAAGTCATCCCATATATTCTTATAGGTGTAGGAATAGGGGCGGTGATACACAACTGGATTCCTGAAGATTTTATTGTGAGAGTGCTGGGAGAAAATAACCCTTTTGGTGTCATAATTGCTGTAATTGCGGGGATTCCGATGTATGCCGATATTTTCGGCACGATACCTGTTGCGGAAGCACTGCTTGCAAAGGGCGCTTTGCTGGGAGTTGTCCTTTCGTTTATGATGGGGGTCACCACTCTTTCTCTTCCTTCAATGATAATGCTTCGCAAGGCTGTAAAACCAAAACTTCTATGTATATTCACATTGATATGTACCATAGGAATTATCTGTGTGGGATATTTTTTTAACGCTATACAATATATAATCATATGATTTAAGGAGGACGATATAATGTCAATATTCAGTTCAGGAAAGAAAAAAGAAAACAAAAATGTCTGCAAGTGCAATTGCGGATGCTGCAGCAGTGATACAGAGAATATAGAGACAGGCTGCAGCTCTGATGATGAAACGAAGAAAACATCTTCCATAAGTATAAAGGTACTGGGCACAGGGTGTAAGTCTTGTCACCAGCAGTACGAAAATGTTATTATGGCAGTAAAGGAGAACAGTCTCGATGCGGATGTGCAATATATCACAGACATGAAAAAAATAATGGAATACGGTGTGATGAGCATGCCGGCTGTTGTTATAAACGAAAAGGCCGTGGTGACAGGAAAAGTGCTGAAAAAGGATGATGTTAAAGAGCTTTTGGACAAGATAGGGGCAAGATGATGAAAAAGAAAAAAATAGCATTTATATGTGTTCATAATTCATGCCGGAGTCAGATCGCAGAGGCTCTGGGAAAACATCTGGCAGGAGATAAATTTGATTTCTATTCCGCAGGAACGGAAACAAAACCGCAGATCAACAGAGATGCTGTGAGGATTATGAAAGAACTCTACGGGATAGATATGGAGCAAAGCCAGTACAGCAAAACAGTTGATGAAATCCCCGTCCCTGATATTGCTATCTCAATGGGATGTGATGTGGGATGTCCCTATATAGGCAGATCATTCGATGATGACTGGGGGCTTGCTGATCCTACGGGAAAGAGCGATGAATGTTTTGTGCAGGTCATAGAAGAAATTGATCGGAAAATCAGGGAATTGCAACCGTAAGATTTTGAATTGCAGAAAGTAAGATGGCGGCAGCATTTTGTACTGCCGTCATCTTGCATTTCTGAGATAGAGAATTTGTAATTTAAGTCAGAGAATATTGACATTACCTGAAAGCTTCAGGGCAAGTGACATCTATTTTATAAAAGAAACAAATAATTGATAAATAAACTTATTGATGATATAATATTAAAAAAAGTGTGTTTTTATGAAAGGAGAACAGATATGGAAGTGCATACTATTGCAACAAGAGATACTTTAAGAGAAATTAGAAAATACTTGGTAAACCCGAAAATCAAGAAATTTTATTATATTTGTTCTGTTATAATGCTTTTGGCAGGATTTTAGCAGCTGCTGCCGGTATATATCATATATCAGTCGCTTTTCTGCTGGTTATTGTGGTTTTGCTCATTGAATTATACATAACGTCATGGGGCGTACTACGCAAAACAATGAAAGTAATTCATGAATTACATAATACCGATATGGTTGAAGGCAAGGCTATTTTTGGTGAGGATAAGTTAAAAAGTATTAGCTTTGCTTCAAAGGGGGAAGTGAATATTTCTTATAGTGCCATGATGAAATTTGCAGGGACTAAAAACTATTATGCCATGTTCACTAAAGAGTATGTAACGCTTATAATAGATAAACAGCAGTTTACCCCGGAGACGGAAATGCAGTTTTTACAGGTTGTAAGGGAAAAAATGACCCAGATCTTAAAAGGTAAAAAGTTTAAAACAATATAGATAATATTTAAAAACACGGGAGCTTTTAAAGGGCTCCCGTTGTGGTTTTATACATTTAAAGTCTGGATTTTAATCGAAAAGCTTTTCCGTCTGACATGCTGGGGAGATATTTCCTCAACTGTAAGTTGGAATTCTACGCAGGAGCGTTGAAAAAATAATTGTATCAATATATAATCATCTTAAAAACACTATATCAGAAACGGTGATGGCAATGGCAGCAGCAAACACAAGAAAAAGAATCCTGCTTATTCTCAGACTTTTATACGAAAAAAGCGATGAAGAAAATCAGCTGACAACAGGTGAAATAATGGCTTACCTGAAAAAGAACGGCCTTGCAGCTGACAGGAAAACACTAAGAGAAGATATAACCTTTTTAACAGATGAAATGAAATATGACATCATTACGGTGAAAGGCTCACCCAACAGATATTTCTGGGGAGAGCGTATATTTGAGATGCCCGAACTTAAACTGCTTATTGATGCGGTAGAATCGGCCCATTTCATAAGTGATAAAAAAAGCAAGATAATGATAGAAAAACTGGCGGCATTAGGGGCAGCCGGGCAGAGAAAACAGCTTATAAAGGACATAGGTTATACAGGAAAAGTAAAATATGATACAGATGGACTGTATTATATTATAGACATGATAGAAAGTGCCATTGACGAAAAAAAGAAAATACAATTTCAGTATTATGAATACAACGAGAAAAAGGAAAAAATACTTCGTAATAACGGTGAAATATATACAATAAGCCCTTATACGCTCTGCCGTAATGAGGATAATTTTTATATGGTCGGATATTCAGATAAAAGACAGACTGTGGTATCTTTCAGGGTGGACAGGCTGTATCATCCTGAGATGACCGGTGAAAAGGCTGTAAAAAAGCCGGATGATTTTGATATAGCCGATTATGGCAAAAAGATATTCGGAATGTTCTCCGGTCAAGAAAGAACTGTTGAACTTGAATGCAATAATGAGCTGATGAAATACATAATGGATCGTTTCGGAATGAATGTTTGCGTAAGAGAAAAAACCACAAATACATTTTCAGTCAAGGTGAGAGTCGAACTCAGCCCCACGTTCTATGCATGGGTATTTCAGTTCGGCGGAGGAATAAGGATTCTCAGACCAAAGGATGCAGTGGAAGGGTATGAAAAGCTTAAAAAAGCATAGATTTACAGCCCACATTTAAAAATATTTTGATATTGTCAAGATTAGTTGACACATTTATTTCAAGGATATCACTAACTATGCTACCAGTTCCAAATCCTCATAATACTG
>CASFMJ010000063.1 GCA_949295785.1 uncultured Bacillota bacterium
CTTGCAAGGGTTTTCATGTTTTTATGCAAAAGAAAGGAGCTATCGCTGTAGCTGACCTGATCAGTCAACTGTGCGACAGCCCCTTTTGAATTTACTTTAAATCTCGTGTTCTTGAATCTTTTTCTATAATATCAAATATAAGAGGGTCCTTTATTAAATGCTTCCATACGGTATAGGTGGCACGGCAGAAATCCTCGTTGAGAGGTATGTGCTCATCAATAAGCGGACAGGAATAGGGAAGTTCTTCATCATTATATATAAGTGTCAGTATACCATCTTCAGATATATGAGGTGAAAGAGGATAGGTTCTGCACTGAAGAGGTCTTAAATGTCTGGGGCAGACAGGTGGTGTTTTGCATCTGACGAAGTATATCTTTCCATACCAGGAATCGGGGAAATCATAATCTTCAGCTCTTTCTTCCGTCCATATCAGCCAATCCGAATGTCGGTCATGTATTTTTTCTTCTCCCGGATAAAGATATATGCCCATATCTTCAGATACATCGCCGCCGCATGTACAGCATACTGATCCGCAAAGACTGCCGCAGTCCGTATCAATAGGACTGACACGATCAAGAAGTCTGTATATGGCTGCCCAGGTTTTCTTTTTTATGATACTCTTCATAACCCTATTCTATCATACTGAATATGCGTGTACAATTATAAAAAAGGCCTTTTTTAGCAGAAATAGTAAAAATTGCACTATAAATCTTAGCACATTATTAACGAAATTTTAACAAAATAGTGGTAAAATATATTGCAGAAAAAATTTTGAGGTAAGAAAATGAGACTTGGAATAGACGTAGGTTCGACAACAGTGAAACTTATTCTGATGGATGAAGATTCAACAATCATTTATCAGAAATATGAAAGACATATGTCCAGTGTTTTTGATAAAGTAAAAGAACTGCTTCAGGATCTGATTAAAGAGAAAGGCAATATATCTGTAAAGTGTGTTATAACCGGTTCCGGGGGTCTTGCTCTGGCAGATAAAATAGGAGCCCGGTTCGAGCAGGAAGTTGTTACATGTTCACTGGCAGTGGAAAAACTCATACCACAGACAGATGTAGCCATAGAACTGGGGGGCGAAGATGCAAAGATAACGTATTTCGGCAGGACTGTTGAACAGAGGATGAACGGTACCTGTGCCGGAGGAACAGGTGCTTTTATAGATCAGATGGCTATTCTTTTAAATACAGATGGAGAAGGACTGAATAAGGCCGCTGAAAATTATAAGGTAATATATCCTATAGCTGCAAGGTGTGGTGTATTTGCCAAGACAGATATACAGCCGCTTATAAACGAAGGAGCTGCCATAGAAGATCTTGCTGCTTCTATATTTCAGGCTGTGGTAAATCAGACTATAAGCGGACTTGCATGCGGCCACAAGATAAAAGGAAATGTAGCATTTCTGGGTGGTCCTCTTACATACATGTCACAGCTCAGGAAACGTTTTATCGAGACGCTTGAACTTAAACCTGAAGAGGTGATATTTCCCGAAAATTCCAAATATTTTGTAGCAATTGGAGCTGCTTTTATGGCAGATAAATGTCCTGAAGTAAGGATCGGGGATCTTCTCAAAAAGATGAATAATGTGGATAATAACTCTCTGGCAGGAGCAAAACGTGTAGAACCGCTTTTCAAAAACGATGAAGAATACAGAGAATTTACGGAAAGACATAACAGGGCAAAGATAACAAGAGGAGAGCTTGATGACGCAAAAGGTCCGCTGTTTCTTGGAATAGATGCCGGATCAACCACTACAAAAGCTGCTCTTATAGATAAAGATAAAAGACTGCTTTACAGTTTCTATCAGGGGAACGAAGGAAATCCTCTTGCAACAACAAAGCAGATGCTGAAAGAACTTTATGAACGGCTGCCGCATGATGCATACATAGCTAATACAACCGTCACAGGCTATGGAGAAGGCTTGATAAAAGCCGGATTCAATGCTGATTACGGTATTATTGAAACCATGGCACATTATAAGGCTGCTGAGGAGTTCCTTCCCGGAGTGGATTTCATACTGGATATCGGTGGCCAGGATATGAAATGCATGCGCATAAAAGATCATGCTATATATAGTATAATGCTCAATGAAGCATGTTCTTCAGGCTGCGGTTCGTTTATAGAAACCTATGCCAAATCTGTAGACATGCCGGTAGAGGAGTTTGCTGAAATAGGGCTTCATTCAAAGAATCCTGTTGATCTTGGTACGCGATGTACTGTGTTCATGAATTCAATGGTAAAACAGGCACAGAAAGAAGGCGCAGATATAAGTGATATTGCTGCAGGACTTTCTTATTCGGTAATAAAAAACGCTCTTTATAAGGTTATCAAACTCAGAAATCCTGACGAAGCCGGAGACAAAATAGTGGTACAGGGAGGTACTTTTCTTAACGAATCAGTACTGAGAGCTATTGAAAAGGTTCTGGGCAAAAATGTCGTAAGACCTGATATTGCAGGTATAATGGGTGCATATGGATGCGCTGTGAATTCACTTGAAAATTTCAGAGAGGAACATATTTCATTTGTTACGGCAGCAAATAAACTTGATGATTTTGAAGCTGCCACAACCAATACCAGATGCAAAGGCTGCGAAAACAACTGTATGCTGACGGTAACCAGATTTTCTGACGGTAACAGATATATAACAGGAAACAGATGTGAAAAGGGAGCGGGAAAGCAGGAAAATGACAATGATTTGCCGGACCTTTATGAATATAAGTTAAAAAGACTGTTTTCTTATGAACCTCTAGAAGATGAGGCTGCATACAGGGGGCACATTGCTATTCCTCGTGTACTGAATATGTATGAGAATTACCCGTTCTGGTTTACTCTGTTCACAGAACTGGGATTTAAAGTTGTATTATCACCCAATTCTTCTAAGGAAATTTATGAAAAGGGTATAGATACCATTTCGTCTGATACAGCCTGCTATCCGGCAAAAATGGTTCACGGACACATTAAAACTCTTATTGAAATGGGTGAAAAATGGATTTTTTATCCGTGTCTGAATTATGAGCAAAAAGAAGATGATAATTCTCAGAATCATTATAATTGCCCCATAGTTGCCACATACCCCGAGGTCATCGCAAATAATATGGATGAAATATTCCGGGATGAAGGAGTGACATTTTCCCATCCCTTCCTTCCGTATGATAATGATAAACGCCTTGTAAAAAGAATTTCAGAATTTCTTGCTGACAAAAATGTCACGGAAAAAGAAGTAAAAAATGCTGTGGCTCTTGCAAGACAGGAGGAAATAAAATTTAAAGATGATGTAAGGCATGAAGGTGAAGAAGCTCTTAAATATATTGAAGAACACGGAAAAAAAGGCATAATTCTTTCAGGAAGACCTTATCATCTGGATAAAGAAATAAACCATGGTATAAATAAAATAATCACTTCGTATGATATGGCTGTTTTATCTGAAGATTCAGTATGTCACCTAAGTGATCTTAAAAGGCCTATCAGAGTGCTTGACCAGTGGACATATCACTCAAGGCTCTATAAAGCGGCAGATTTTGCAGGTACCAGAGATGATGTTGAACTGGTTCAGCTTAATTCTTTTGGATGCGGTGTAGATGCTGTAACCACAGATCAGGTGGAAGAAATTCTTGAAAATAACAACAAGCTTTATACAGTGCTGAAAATAGATGAAGGAACAAATCTGGGAGCTGCAAGGATACGAATACGTTCTCTGAAAGCTGCTATTGATGAAAGAAGCAGAAAGGGTATAAAACATGAGCATTACAGTCAGCCATACAGAAGAAAGCTGTTCACCAAGGAGATGAAAGAAAAATATACCCTCATTATTCCGCAAATGTCTCCCATACATTTTCAGTATTTCGAAGTTGCACTTAATTCATGTGGATATAAAGCGGTCCTGATGCCTACTGTTGATAAAAATGCTATAGACGAAGGCTTAAAATATGTCAATAATGATGCGTGTTACCCGACTCTTGTGACATTGGGAAAGATGATAAGTGCCCTAAAGTCAGGGGAATATGATCTGGACAGGACAGCGCTGATAATGTCACAGACAGGCGGCGGATGCAGAGCCAGCAATTATATAGCCCTTTTGAGGAAAGCCCTGAAAGATCTTCATATGGAACAGGTGCCTGTAATATCATTCAATATGGTGGGGCTTGAATCAAATCCCGGATTTAAACTGAACCTTTCCATGGGGAAGAAGGTCATAATATCAGCTTTATATGGAGATCTGTTTCAAAGACTTCTTTATGCCACCAGACCTTATGAGAAAGTTCCCGGAAGTGCAGAAGCTGTTATGAAGAAGTATCAGAAAGAAATTTTCAGAAACTGCGCTGATGGAAAGTTTTCCACGTTCAGAAAGATGGTTAAGAAGATAGTGGAAGATTATGACAATCTTCCTCTGAATGAAGGGAAAAAACCGAAGGTAGGCGTTGTCGGAGAGATTCTGGTTAAATATCATCCCGATGCCAATAACAATATTGTGGACATAATAGAAAAAGAAGGCGGGGAAGCAGTTGTTCTTGATCTTGTAGACTTTTTCCTTTATGGTATGTACAGCAAAAAATTCAACTATCAGAAGTTATCGGGTTCTTACACTACATATAAACTGAATCAGATTGCCATAGAAATAGTTGAATTTTTCAGAAAACCTATGAGAAAAGCACTTAGGGAGAGCAGAAGGTTTAAAGAACCATCATATATAGAAAATACGGCTGCAGAGGCTTCTCAGATAGCATCTATAGGAAATCAGTGCGGAGAGGGATGGCTGCTTACAGGTGAGATGATAGAGCTTATTAAGGACGGAGCTACAAATATCGCTTGCCTTCAGCCTTTTGCCTGCCTGCCTAATCATGTTACAGGAAAGGGTATGATGAAAGCACTGAGAGAAAGATTTCCCAAAGCAAATATTGTTGCCATTGATTATGATCCCGGAGCGAGTGATACTAACCAGCTTAACAGAATAAAACTGATGATGGCGACAGCACATAAAAATCTTAAAGCAGAAATATAAGTGTAACAGGCCGGATTTATTACGGCCTGTTTTTCTGTTCATCAAGTCTGAGTTATAAATAAAAACTTGAAAGTGATATATTACGGTGCTATAATGAGTAAGAAGAAAATTACATATAAGTTAGGAGGTGTCTCATGGGAAGACACGGTACAATAGCAGGAAGAAAAGCGGCACAGGACTCCAAGAGAGCAGCTCTGTTCACAAAATATGCAAGAGCAATTACAGTAGCCGCAAAAGATGGAGGAGACCCGGAATATAATGCCTCTTTGAGGCTGGCCATAGAAAAGGCAAAAGCAATTTCAATGCCCAACGACAACATAAACAGGGCTATAAAAAAAGGAACCGGTGAACTTGCCGGAGAAACGTACGAAGAACTCAAATTTGAAGGATACGGTGTAGCCGGAGTTGCCGTAATCGTTGAAGCGCTGACAGATAACAGCAACAGAACAACTTCGGCAGTAAGATCCACTTTTGATAAATATGGCGGAAATTTAGGCGCACCCGGATGCGTTTCATATATGTTCTCAAGAAAAGGTATCATCATGATTGAAAAAAGTGATGATATCGATGAAGATTCACTTCTGGAAACAGCACTGGAAGCAGGGGCTGATGACATGATAGTAAATGAAGACAGTTTTGAAATCATTACAGACCCTTCTGTTCATACTGACGTGCATCATGCTCTGTCTGACGCAGGATACGAGATAGCAGAATCTGATGTTGAGCAGGTTCCTTCGCTTGAATCTACACCGACAGATCCTGCTGATATCAAAAAACTTGCCAAAATGATAGAACTTCTTGAAGACAATGACGATGTACAGAAGGTATATACAAATTGTTCCATAGATCTTTATCAGGAATAATTCTTCAGCTTAAAGATAATAATTAAAATATTCCTGGGTTACGCGTCGGGGAATCATAATTGAACCTACAGCGTTTAAACGGGAATTCGGAGTTTTCGAAACGTTATGTCATGCCTCGTTATCTTGAGGAAGACAGAGGTCAGAAACAGAGTACCCACCTATCATGAGATAGGGCATCAATTATCTCCCTGACGGTATCCCGGGGCATTTTATCCAACAGTCTTATCTGTTGGATTTTATTTTAAAATACCAGATGCCGATGATTGTGAAAAAATTATAAATTTATAAAAAGAGGGGTAGTCAAATGCTTATAAATATTATAGAATAGACGCTGTAATTTAAAGCAACAGAAAAGGTAAGGTAAGAAATTATGAATCATCTAAAACCGGCAGAAATACTTGATGTCACAGTAAATTCAGGTAAAGATAAAGCAGAAAGCACTTTTAAAAAACTCCTGATTCTGGGAATCATGGCAGGAACCTATATAGCTTTTGCAGGAGCAGCGGCCAATATGGCATCATTTAATCTTTTGCTGGGAACAGAGACATATGGACTGGGTAAAATATTATCGGGAACTATTTTTACCGGTGGCATAATAATGGTTACACTGGCAGGGGCGGAGCTTTTTACCGGTAACAGTCTTATGACTGTTGCAGTACTTGAAAAAAAGATCAGTGTCACAAAAATGCTCAGAAACTGGGTAATAGTTTACATAGCAAATTTTATCGGCAGCTTTCTTGTAGCATGGATGGTTGTTAACACCGGCATTCTTTCTTCCGGTGCAGATATGCTGGGAGCATTTACTGTCAAGGTAGCAGCAGGCAAAGTAAACATGACATTTTTGCAATGCCTGATTTCAGGCATACTGTGCAACTGGCTTGTGTGTCTGGCAGTATGGTGCGCTACAGGAGCCTCTTCAACTACAGGAAAGATACTTGCACTGTTTTTCCCTATATGGCTGTTTGTCACAGGAGGTTTTGAACACAGCGTGGCCAACATGTATTTTATCTCAGCTGGTATCATGGCGTCTTCCAGTGAAACTTTTTCTGCGCTTTCGGGCGCTGCACCTGAGGCGCTGACAAATCTTGACTGGTATGGAATGGCTGTAAGTAATCTTTTGCCTGTAACATTGGGAAATATTATAGGGGGAACAATTTTTGTCGCAACGGCATATTGGATTGCACTTAAAGGAGGAAAGGAGTATGTCAGATAAACAGCTCACTGTAAGAGGACTGGTAATCGGAGCTTTTGGAAGTATTATTCTCACCATGAGCTCCATGTTCATAGCACTTAAACTCAGTTCAGTACCATGGCCCATAATGTTTGTGGTACTTGTTTCCATGTTCATTCTAAAACTATGCGGAAAAACAAATCTGCAGGAAATAAATGTGACACAGACCGCCATGTCGGCCGGCGCTATGGTGGCAGGGGGATTGGCTTTTACCATCCCGGGTATATGGATGCTGAATCCGGAGGCTGACGTCAGCCTTGCCGACCTGCTTGTAGTGACTCTGGGAGGTGTGATACTTGGCCTGATTTTTACAGCACTGTTCAGAAAATACTTTATAGAGACGAAACAGCTGCCTTTTGCAATGGGACAGGCGGCCGCAGCAACTCTTGAAGTAAGCGACAAAGGGTCAGGCAAAGTTGCCATGCTTTTTGTATCGATGCTTGCGGCTGGTATATTCACCTATTTGCGGGACTGGAAGATGAAGATTACCTCTACCATATTGAGTGCAAAAGCCTCGATGTATGGTTCTGCCATGGGAATATGGCTTTCTCCTATGCTGATATCCATAGGATACATAATCGGACCTGTAGTAATTGGCGTATGGTTTCTTGGCGCGATTATCGGAGATGTGGGCATCCTGATAGGAGGAGTAGAACTGGGTCTGTGGGATTCCGGCACTGCGCTGGATATAAAGTCTTCCCTTGGGATAGGCCTGATGGTTGGAACCGGTGTAGGAATACTGGTTAAAGGTATAATACCTAAAGCAAAAGACATTTTCGGCTCCATGTTTATAAAAGACAATCTTGGAGATAATTTTATAAATATGCGCTGGGCGCCTGTCATAATGATAATACTGGCATTTGTTTTCACTGTGGTGACAGATATGGGAGTCGCTGCGTCAGTGATAACCATATTGGGAGCATGGCTTACCACATCAATGTCAGCTCAGTGCGTGGGACAGTCCGGTATCAATCCTATGGAGATATTTGGAATAATTATTTTGATAGCGGCTAAAGCAGTATCTCACATTGGTGAGATGGAAGCGTTTTTTGTTGCTGCAGTAGTGGCTGTTGCCTGTGGACTGGTCGGAGATGTGATGAATGATTTTAAAGCAGGACATATGCTTAAAACAGATCCGAAAGCTCAGTGGATAGCCGAAGTAGTGGGAGGAATCATAGGAGGTATAGTATCTGTATGTATTCTTTTTGTTATATTGAGTGCATATGGACCGGAAGCTTTTGGAAGCGACATGTTTCCTGCAGCGCAGGCATCAGCTGTGGCAGCAATGGTGGGAGGAATCGCACATATTCCTGCTTTTGTAATAGGACTTGTTTTGGCCACGATACTTTATTGTGTTAATTTTCCTGTAATAACACTGGGACTTGGCGTTTATCTTCCGTTCTATCTTTCGGCCACAGCGGCAATAGGAGGTATAATAAGATTTATAACAGATAAACTGGTTCCGGGTTTTGAAAAGGACGGTAAGGGAACTATAATAGCTTCCGGACTTCTTGGGGGAGAATCCATTGTAGGAGTTATAATTGCTATGTATTATGCATATCAGATAATCTCGTAGCATCTATAATATGTAAAGAGGAATGAGTATTTTATGAAAAGAAAAATTGTGATCATTGATGGAAACAGCCTTATAAACAGAGCATTTTATGCCGTCCAGCGACCTATGATAACAAAGGACGGCATCTATACGCAAGGTGTATATGGGTTTTTAAATATGCTCCAGAAAATAGAAAACGATCATGTTCCTGACTATATTACAGTTGCATTTGATCTAAAGGCTCCGACCTTCAGACACATAGAATACCAAGCCTATAAAGCCGGAAGAAAAGCCATGCCTCCCGAGCTTGCCATGCAGATGCCTGTTTTAAAAGACGTGCTTGCCGCTTTAAACATAAAGACTCTTGAGATGGAAGGGTTTGAAGCTGACGATATAATAGGTACTGTGGCAAGAAAAGCAGAGGAAGATGAAATAGATCCCTTAATAATTACAGGAGATAAAGATGCGCTGCAACTTGTAACAGAGCATACAAAAGTGCTGATAACAAAAAAAGGCATCACAGAATTTGAACTGTATGATCTTGACAAGATGAAGGAAAGGTATGGAATGACACCCCGGCAGTTTATTGACCTTAAAGGACTTATGGGAGATTCCTCTGATAATATACCCGGCATACCGGGAATCGGTGAAAAAACCGGGATAAAGCTTATCGAACAGTTTGGTTCAATAGAAAATATGCTGGCAAATACAGCAGAAATATCATCAGAGAAACTTCGGTCAAAGGTTGAGGAAAATGCTCAGCTTGCTGTAATGAGCAAACGACTGGCCACCATAAATGTAAATGTGCCTGTAGAAGTTGACATTCAGACGCTGATACGAAGGGAACCTGATTATGACAGACTGATAGATATTTATACCAGGCTTGAATTCAACAGCTTTCTGAAAAAACTCAAGGCCGAAGCAAAAACTGAATTAAAAAGTATAGATGTTTCTTCTGTCGAAAAATTTCTTGTGGAAAGAAAAGAACAGCTAAAAAGCCTTGAAATGTTCAAGGAGTGTGATGAGGTTTTTTTGAAGACTTATGGTAATTTCAGCCATACTGATGTCCCGTTTATAGAGGGGATATTTATGATGGATAAAGACAGAGCGGTTTTCATTGATACAGTTTCTGCCGGTATTGAAAACACCATAGATAAGTTAAATGAAATACACCCCCGGATTATCGGTCATGATCTTAAAAATGATATCTATGCCCTTATGTGTCATGGATTAGATAACTTTAATATTGTGTTTGATACGGCCATTTCCGAGTATGTACTTGATCCATCACGAAACAGGTATGATATGCGAAACATCGCCCTTGAACGTCTCCATTGCGATATAGCCATAAAAAGCAGTGAAGGTGAGGATGAGTTTAAGCAGCTGGATATGTTCAGCGATATAAGAACACGTCTGTCAGAGGAAGGAACAATACTGGGCATAGCGGCATTTTCTCTGATGGAAGAAGAACAAAAAGAGTTAGCAGACAAAGGTCTTGAAAGGGTGTTCCGGGAGGCAGAACTGCCTCTTATTGAAGTTCTTGCATCAATGGAAAAGAACGGCATAAAAGTAAACGGTGACTTTCTGGAGCAGATTGGCACTCAGCTGAAAAATAAACTTCAGGTTATCGAAGAAAGCATATATCAGCGGGCAGGAAAAAAATTCAATATCAATTCGCCTATGCAGCTGGGGGTTGTACTGTTTGAGGAAATGGGACTGCCATTTTACGGAAAGAAGACCAAAAGAGGCTACAGTACAGGAGCAGATGTACTGGAAAAGATAAAAGACAAAGACCCGATAATAGACCTGGTACTGGAGTATAGAAATTTTTCAAAACTCAATTCCACATATATTGAAGGAATGAAACCTCTTATCGGATATGACGGAAAGATAAGAGCACATTTTCAGCAGACTGTTACAGCTACAGGAAGAATAAGCTGCACTGAACCTAATCTGCAGAATATACCTGTCAGACATGAACTGGGAAGGACTTTGCGGAAAGCGTTTACAGCTGATAGTGATGACTATGTTCTCATAGGCGCAGACTATTCTCAGATTGAACTGAGAGTACTGGCTCATCTTTCCGGCGATGAGGAACTGATAGCTGCATTTAACAGGGGAGATGACATTCATAAACTGACAGCTTCAAGAGTTCTGGGAATACCTTTTGACCAGGTGACACCACAGGAAAGAAGCAGGGCAAAGGCTGTAAATTTTGGTGTCATATACGGAATGAGCGGATTCGGTCTAAGTGAGGAACTGCAGATTTCGAGAAAGGAAGCAGAAAGATATATAGATGATTATTTTTCCAAACATAATAAAGTTAAGGAATATATGGATAATCAGATAGTCAGCTGCAGAGAAAAGGGATATTCTGAGACAATAATGGGAAGAAAACGTCCCATACATGAAATCAATGCTTCTGTGTATAATGTCAGACAACTTGGCGAAAGGCTTGCAATGAACAGTCCCATACAGGGAAGCGCAGCGGATATCATCAAGGTAGCAATGATAAAGGTATATTACAGCATCAAAAATCAGTTTCCTGATACAAAACTTATACTTCAGGTTCATGACGAACTTATATTGTGTGCGCCTAAAAAAGACGCGGATAATGTCAAGGAGATACTTCGCCGTGATATGGAGGAAGCTGTAAAACTTTCAGTAAAACTTGTTGCAGATGTTAATGAAGGTTATACATGGTTTGATTTGAAGTAAAAATGAAGAAAAAGATGAAGACAATAGGGCTTACCGGAGGTATAGGAACAGGAAAATCCACGGTATCCCTATATATGAAAAACAAAGGTTGTGTTATAATAGACGCTGATAAGATATCAAGAAAAATGACAGAAAAAGGGTCAGAGGCTCTTCTTGATATAAAGAGCGCATTTGGCAGCCAATATATAAAGCCTGATGGCAATCTGGACAGAAAAGCTCTTGGAGACCTTGTTTTCAACGATAAAAGAAAACTTGATAAGCTTCAGCAGATCATAACTGAAAGAGTAGCTGAAGAAATCAGACAGAAGATCGATAAGATGAGAACTGAAAATTTCAGAGGCATTGTGGTAATAGATGCACCTTTGCTTTTTGAATGCGGAATGGAATCTTTTGCAGACGAAAACTGGCTGGTGGTATCTGACATGCCCTCACGTATATATCGTGTGAAAAAGCGTGACGGACTTACTGAAAAACAGATAACTGACAGAATTAAAAACCAGATGCCTGAAAGGCTAAAGAGGGGAATGAGCAAGTACATAATT
Source organism: uncultured Bacillota bacterium (assembly GCA_949295785.1). GTDB lineage: Bacteria > Bacillota > Clostridia > Peptostreptococcales > Anaerovoracaceae > Fimisoma. The sequence continues at coordinate 11,918 of CASFMJ010000063.1, forward strand.
GATAATTCAGGTGACCTGAATTCACTTTATGTGCAGATAGATAAAGGACTGGAAAGGGTAAGAGATGAAATTAAATAAAGAAGACATAATGCAGACGAAATGGTTTGGATTTTTTCAGAAATACTGGCTTTATATTACCGTGATACTTGCAGTCATAATAGTAGCTGTTTCCAGTTTAAGTATATACAGAGAAGAAGTATTGGAAATAGATCCTGACGTAAAGCTGGAGAAGCAGTCTACCCTTTCTTTTGCATCTGCATATTTAGATACATTAAATCCTATAGTGTCCAAGTCAGAGGATACTTATTATATTTCAAAACTGATATATAACAGTCTTTTTGACTATGATGATAATCTGAATCTTGAAGGAGAACTGGTTCAAAGTTATTCTGTAGATACAGAGAAAGCATATATAGACATAACATTACGACAGGATGCAACATGGCATAACGGAGAAAAACTTACAGCTTCCGATGTAAGCTTTACGGTAAATGCAATCAAATCCTACGGCTCAAAAGGATTGTATTATGAAAAGGTGTCAAAAATACACACGGTAAATGTAAAAGACGATTATAACCTCAGAATATATTTTAATAATAATTATAACTGCTCCTTGGATGATCTTGTTTTTCCTGTTTTGCCTCAAAGCGAGTATTCAGGTACAAGGGCACTGTTAAATGATACCGATGATTTTGTGCCGGTTGGATCAGGTATGTACAGATATTCTTCATATGATCCTGACAAAAGGCTTGTTCTTAAGTCCAATGAAGAATACTTCGGAGAAAAAGCATCAAATACGGTTTCATTCGAGATTCTTCCCGACAAAGACATGGCATCATCCATGCTGAAGATAGGGTCCGTCACATGTTATACCGATATAGGTTCAGAAAGAAAATCAACAGTAGAAGATGAAGAACTGCAGATGTATGATATAATATCCAATAATGCGGAGTTCATCGTGTTTAATACGGAAAAAGACCTGCTCTCGTCAAAAGAGGTAAGACAGGGAATCTGTTATGCAATAAATGAGACACAGGTTTTGAGTGAAGGTTATATGGATGACGGAATACTTTCTGATACTATATACTACCCCGGATTTATGGGAGTAGAGGATACAGGCAAGACATATTCCTTTGATGATGAAAAAGCTAAAAAAATACTTGCAGAACAAGGCCTTGAAGATACAGACCTTAACGGCAGAATAGAAGACAGTGACGGTAAAGATGTTTCTCTGACTGTTCTTGTAAATAACAATAATGCAAGTCGCGTTGCTGCGGCCAGAATAGTGGAAAAGAATCTGGAAAGGCTGGGTTTTGATATTGAGGTATCATCACTGTCATGGGAAAAATACAATGATGCTATAGAAAAAGGTGATTTTGATATTCTGCTTACAGGATATGAAATGGAGGCATCCTATGATCTCAGAAGATTTTTTGATGGTAAAAATCCATGGGGATATAAAAACAATGACCTTCTGGAAAAAGTGCGTCAGCTGGACAGACTGCATACTGCAGAAGAGTATACTGCAATATATCAGGAAATAAAAGAACTGCTCATAGATGAGGTTCCGTATTATTCTCTGTGTTATAAGAAAATGGGGTTGATCGGCGTCAATACATTTAAAGCAGATCGTCTTCCGGCATTTCATGATATCTACAGAAACTGTAACACATGGTACTGGGAGAAAAAAATATCCGATTAAAATTTTTTGTCAATAAATATTTGCAAAATTCAAAAGATATGTTATTATATCATTATTGCATGAGCCGGCGTGATGGAATTGGCAGACGTGCAGGACTCAAAATCCTGTGGTGGCAACACCGTATGGGTTCGACCCCCATCGCCGGCACCA
>CASFMJ010000064.1 GCA_949295785.1 uncultured Bacillota bacterium
ATAACCTTCGATGCGCACCCGCATAGCGGGTGGTTTATTTGCCGCTCATGCTATGCATGATCGGCGGGGCTTATATGCCCCGTAATACAAAAAACAGACCCGCCAAATCAAGTGACAAGGCGGGTCTGTTTATTTCATTGTGGTTTTTAGAGCGCTCTCAATAGATAAAAATCCGTTTACCGTTTCAGTTTTATCCTTTCTCCCGGCTTTACTATAACCGCACCGGGTGCTGTGAACTTTTGAGCTCTATCCATGTCAAACAGCTTTCCGGGAGCCATATGCACAGGTATAGTATGAGCAGCACCGATAATTCCGGCACAGCGTATGGTATCTTCAATATCCATTGTATATTTGTAATCCATGGGAAGTACCGCATAGTCCAGTTTTCTTTCTTTCATACGAGCCATCTGCCCGGTCTCTCCTGTATCACCGGCAAAATATATTGAAATACCATCGGCAGTGACGATGTATCCTACACACTCCTTCTTATTGTGATGATGGTTATATGCCTCAACTGCCTCGACAGCAGCAAAATCCAGTTTGAGAGTCTGATACAATCCGTCTTTCAGAGCATCGGTATTCTGCCATATAACGCACCCGGGATTCTGTGAAACAAGTTGAATCCGGTTGTGATCATAATGCTGGTGGGTTACGAGGATAAGGTCTGCCGGCACATCATAACCTTCACCTGCATACGGATCTACATATATTACTTTTCCTCCATCTGTATCAAGCCTGAGACTGCCATGTCCCTGATAAAGTAAAGTAGCCATGATTTATATACCTCCCTGTTTTTAATGCGTCCATTTCCTTCAAGCGGCTATAGGGGTTTCAGATATGGATTTCTTTTATTATACCACATTTTTTTATCTGTGGTATTTTCTGTTCTGACGTCTTTATACTCTGTACTACAGTATATTTTTGCATCGCAATTTTAAAAAAAACAATATTAATATAAATATCAGGCTGTTCTTGCTTGGGAAATATGCTGAAAATCATCAAATTTCAGCTTTTATCATTTATTTTATCTGTTTTATGTGATATAATGTTTAATTGTTTTGTGAGTTGATTTTTTTCTACCGCTATGCGGTTTTTATATTGTCATGAAGTTTCTGCTTATAAAGGAGCTCATATTAAATGGAAATTTTAACAAAAAACTGTATATGTTTTTTTAAGAAAGAAATAATACTGTGCACTGCCATAGTGCTTGCTCTTGCCTCTGCCTGTTTTGTTCCCCCAAGCACCGCTTACATATCTTATGTAGACTGGGATACGCTGGCGCTTCTTTTCAGTCTTATGGCTGTCATGAAAGGGTTTCAGAAGGCAGGACTTTTTTCCTTTCTTGGTAATCTTCTGCTGCAGCATACATCCACAACAAGGGGAATGATGCTGGTACTTGTGTTTCTGCCATTCGTGTTCAGTATGTTCATCACCAACGACGTGGCTCTTATCACTTTTGTACCATTCGCTCTTGTGGTTCTCAAAATGTCCGGACAGAAAAAGCTTCTTGTACCGCTTGTAGTCCTTCAGACCGTAGCGGCAAACCTGGGAAGTATGCTGACCCCTATGGGTAACCCTCAGAATCTTTATCTTTATGCCAGATCAGGAATGTCATTTGCACAGATATGTCTGCTTATGGCGCCATATGTGCTGATTTCGGGTTTATGCATAGCAATGCTCATAATATTCAGAAAATCTGCGCCTGTGTCAGCTGTTTCAGTATCGTCAGTACCTGTTGACAGCAAAGTTCTTTTTTTCAGCGGCACAGGGTTTGCAATCTGTATAACAGGCATACTCAATATGATTCCTCCTCTGGCGGTAGCAGCTGCGGCATTTCTTTTTCTTATTGCCACAGACCGGCAGATTCTTGCTGATATAGACTATTCGCTTCTGGGGACATTTCTGGCATTCTTTATTTTCATAGGAAATATAGGCTGTATAGATGGTTTCAGAGAAATCTTCTCAACAGTTCTTTCCGGTCATACAGAACTGGCGGCAGTAGCAGCAAGTCAGTTTATCAGCAATGTGCCGGCAGCTCTGCTGTTATCAGGTTTCACCACCCAGTGGAGTGCGCTGATAATAGGCTGCAATATCGGCGGACTTGGAACAATGATCGCATCTATGGCCAGTCTTATTTCATACAAAATGGTCAGCCGTGAATACCCTGACCATAACAGGAAATATTTAATATGGTTTACTGTATGCAACCTTTGCCTGCTTGTTCTCCTCATTTCCGTAAGCTTTATAATCGCATAACTTGCGGTCATACCCCCTTTATATATTCTTTGAAAATTCATGACATGGATATATATGCTGTTTTCATTTGCGCTTCAGTATATATATATAAATATGGCGGTGTCCTACTTATATCAGCGTATTTGAGCCTTTTACCGGCTTTAATTTTCATACAAAAAGAGGAAGTTCTGAAACTTCCTCTCAGACTGTAGACAAAGCCCGGCCTAAAACAGAAGGCTGGGCTTTTCTAATAAAACAAATTTAACAAAATCATTGAAATTTCAACAA
>CASFMJ010000065.1 GCA_949295785.1 uncultured Bacillota bacterium
CCATAATAATAGGCCTCCTATGATTTAGATTTTATCATAGAAGACCTATACTTAGTAGCTATTTACAGAAAAAGTTTCACACAGTCACCGGCCTCCCAATCGTTATATTTTAAGTCCAATCTTTTGGAGGCCGGTTCAAAGATTCCGTTTTTTAAATATCTGTAAGAATTATCTCCGCCGCTATATTAAATTCGCCATCATCTTTTACGGTTTTAAACAGGTATTGTTTCTCTCCCGTTTGCTGCATCATCACAGAAATCACATCGCCTAAAGAAGCTTCCCTGTTATAATGTACTCTGAATGTTTTTACTCTATATTTACCTGTCTCCATTTCCGGTATTAAATCGCACAAAATATCAGCATAATATGTGTTATTCATATGTCCGTTATAGTCAAGATTCGAATACGTTACCCTGTGTTTCCCTACTTTCTTAAGCTGAGCGTCTTTGGGTATTCTTAATTTCATCTTATAAAGTTCATTATATTCTCCCATTGTATATTTGGAAAAATCCACTTCATCAGCTTTAAGAACTTTTCTTGACGCCATGTCCACCAGTGCCCACTGACTTGCCACTTCAGCCATTTTTTTTCCTCTGCATTCTATGGCATAACCTCTGGGCCATGTAGCTCTTATGCTTTCACATGGCCATGAATAAACTGTAAGAGGTTCATCAAAATATATGGTATCATATATCTCAAGATCAAGCCTGCTAAGCATCAATGCCTTACCCTCAGCCTGCAATTCATCATATGAAGGTTTCTGCAAAGCCATCTGCCTTCTTCCTGCTTCCTGTGTGAGCTGCAATATGCCTGACAGCTTTGCAACTCTGCTGCGATCACAATTATATGTTCCGATTCGGTTTTCTTCTCTATATATTTTATCCATGTTTCTCCTTTTATGTATAAAATTTAATCATCTTATGCGGAACTTCACATCCATACTCTCCGCAATATGTCTGCATTTTTCTATATCTTCTCCGGCAATGGAGCTTTCCACAACCGACATTGTCACATCAGGTACGTACCTTTTAACATCCCGGGTAAAATCCAGTATGGCGCCAAAAGCCCTGTCTCCGAAAACAGGGTGACAGATATCCGAATATTTTTCAGCATCAGGAGCATTCAGGCTGACAGATATCGCATCCAGCCTTCCCTCAAAATCCCCGGCTGTGCTGCGGCCGTTTATCAGATCTGAAAGACCGTTAGTATTTAATCTGATTTTTATTTCTGACTTAATTTCTTTTTTTAAACAATCACATATGGCAAGCATACAGTCCAGTCTTTCGGTAGGTTCACCATATCCGCAGAAGACTATCTCATCATAGTTTTCTATGGGGTATGTTCTCAGAAGTTCTTTGAGTTCTTCAACATCAGGCTCTCTTTTCAGCCATAAACTGTCCGCCTCTCCCAATGAATCTGTCATATATCTTATACAGAAATCACATCTGCACGGACATCTGTTTGTCATATTTATATAGAGTCCTCCTGCATAATCGTAAAGTACATCTCCTATATGTTCCAAATTCACCGCCTCTTTTCATTTTAAATATAACAGATATTTTAGCACAAATGAAAAAAACAGGCAAGCTGCTGCAAAAGCCTCCGCAGCCTGTATAAAGGCTGCGGAAGCTTTTCTTAAATCTATATTCAGATCAGTAATTTTCCGGTTTTATCTGAAAATAAGACTGCATATGACCACATACAGGACATACCTGAGGGGCTTTTTCACCACTATATTCATGACCGCAATTTCTGCACTGCCACAAAACGGGTTCGGGCTTTGAAAATGTCTCCTCATTGCGTATATTGTCAAGCAGCTTCCTGTAACGTTCTTCATGAGTTTTCTCTATAGCCGCAACCATTCTGAACTTGGCCGCTATTTGGGTAAATCCTTCTTCCTGTGCTTTTTCTGCAAATTCATCATACATGACAGTCCATTCATAATTTTCTCCTGCTGCCGCTGCCAGCAGATTTTCTGTCGTATCGCCTATGCCACCGAGAAGTTTGAACCATATTTCAGCATGTTCTTTTTCATTATCTGCCGTTTCTTTAAATATGGCGGCAATCTGCTCATAGCCCTCTCTCTTCGCTACAGAAGCATAATAGGTGTATTTGTTTCTTGCCTGAGATTCTCCTGCAAATGCAGCCATAAGATTTGCCTCAGTTTTTGAGTTGTTTAGTTCCATCTGCTCACTCCTTGCACTTTATTTGTTTTAAGATATTTTTTCCTCTATCCTGTCAAACTATTCATGAAGGAGATTAATGCCACATAACTTTTTAAAGCATATGGAGTTATTGTAATCAGTCATTTATAACAGCATCTATGGCTCTTATGAATGCTGCTCTTATACCGGATTCTTCCAGAGAAGAGACACCCTTAATAGTTGTTCCTCCCGGAGAGCACACATTGTCTTTAAGAACACCCGGATGCATACCCGTACACGAAGCGAGTGCTGCGCTTCCTTCCATTGTAGCGCATACCATCTCATATGCTGTCGCTCTTGGTATACCGTTTTTGACGGCACCATCAGCAAGAGCTTCAATCACCATATCCATAAATGCAGGTCCACAGCCGGAAACAGCCATCCCGGAAGTCATAAGCCTGTTTGGCAGTTCTATGACTTTTCCAATGGCCGACAATACATCAACGAGTTTTTTACGCTCAGCTATATCCCAGTCATTTTCTTCCTCCATCAGTATCACACCTCTTGATACTGCAACAGGCGTGTTGGGCATTATACACTGCACTTGCGCTGTATCCGGTAATAATCTCCTGTATGCCTGATAGTCCCATCCTGCTGCTACAGACACAATTCTTTTTCCGCTGAGTATTTCACCAAGATCAGCTATGACAGCTTCTACCTGATAAGGCTTGCATGCAATAAATACCGTGTCACAATCCGCAACAGCCTCTATGGCGGTTGCCGCCGGATTCACGCCAAGTACCTGAGCGTTTTTTTTCAGTTTATCCTGATGTGGTGCGTATGCATATATATCCTGTCCTTTAATCATTTCTGAAGCTGTAAATCCTGCCACCATGGCCTGCGCCATATTTCCCAATCCTATGAATCCTATCTTTTTCATTTTTGCTCCTATAAAAACATATAAATTATTCTATAAATCAATATCCAGTTCTACAGGGCAATGATCTGAGCCCGTCACCTCTGTATGTATCACAGCGTCCCTAAGTTTATTTTCCAGAGCTGATGATGCCATAAAATAATCTATTCTCCATCCTGCGTTACGCTCTCTGGCCTTGAATCTGTATGACCACCAGGAGTATACACCCTGAACATCAGGATAAAAATATCTGAAAGTATCTATAAATCCATTTTCTATTATTGTTGCGATTTTTTCTCTTTCTTCATCTGTAAATCCTGCATTCCTTCTGTTAGGGCCCGGATTCTTTATATCTATTTCCAATCTGGCAACGTTTAGGTCTCCTGCAAATATGACCGGTTTTCTTTCTTCCAGTTTTTTAAGATACACAAGAAAATCATCCTCCCATTTCATACGGTAATCAAGACGTTTCAGACCTTCCTGAGAATTGGGAGTATAAACCGTGATAAAATAGAAGTCATCAAATTCTAAAGTGATCATCCTCCCTTCGTGGTCATGCTCATCTTTACCCATACCATAAATCACATTCAAGGGTTCTTTTCTGGTAAAAACCGCTGTTCCGGAATATCCTTTCTTTTCGGCATAATTCCAGTACTGATTGTATCCCGGCAGCGAAAGTTCAACCTGACCTTCCTGAAGCTTAGTCTCCTGCACGCAGAATATATCAGCCCCCTGTTTTGTGAAAAAATCCATAAATCCTTTGTTCAAAGCTGCTCTAAGGCCGTTTACATTCCATGATATCAATTTCACTTACATCACCTCTTTCTTTCATTACAGCTTCTCCCCACTCACTCAGTTCTTCAAGTATGGGCATCAGGCTGTCACACATAGTGGTAGAAGAATATTCCACTCTTACCGGCACTTCAAGATATTCTTCCCTTTTGACCAGACCTTTTTCTTCCAGTTCCCGCAATGATGCCGCCAGAACAGTATTTGAAATTCCGTCCAGTTTTTTTCTCAGTTCGTTGTATCTGAGTTTTCCTTTATTATTAAGTGCACATATTATCTGCATCTTCCATTTCCCGCCTATTATTGACATAGCATAGTTCAGCGGGCATTTTTCCAGACAGGGGCAATCGTAATGTGTTTCTATCACGGTCAGTTCCTCCTTACTTGGTAATGATTTTTTGCGTTATTGAAAAATAATATAAACGGTACTATAATTATAGCAGGTAATAAAAAAAGAGTAAATACATTTTAAGGGAGGATAAACCGATGGAGATCTATCTTCAGGGTCTGACCATGGGGCTTGCCTATGTGGCTCCTATTGGTCTGCAGAATCTTTTTGTAATAAACACAGCTCTGACGCAACCGCGCAAAAGAGTATACGCAACAGCACTTATAGTCATATTTTTTGATGTTACTCTCGGCCTTGCATGTTTTTTCGGCATAGGTGCTCTGATGCAGGCATCCATATGGTTGGAAATGATCGTGCTTCTTGTGGGAAGTCTTATCGTAATATGGATAGGTATCGGTCTTATACGTTCTAAGGATGATACTCTGGATACCGATAAAGATGTAAATATCCCCATAATCAAAGTTATAACAACAGCTTGTGTCGTAACCTGGTTTAATCCCCAGGCTCTTATAGACGGCAGCATGATGCTTGGAGCATTTAAAGCAACTCTCCCTGCAGGCACAGACTTTTTCTTTGTGGGAGGATTTGCTTCGGCATCTGTACTGTGGTTTCTTTCAATCTCTACTGTAATTTCACTTTTCAGTGCCAAGTTTACCGATAAAACGCTGCGTATAATAAATATCGTATGCGGCGCTGTAATAATATTCTACGGATGCAAACTGCTGCTGAATTTCATACAGCTGGCTATAGGCTGATAATTTAAGTCTGCTAAACCCGCAGATAATAATATAATTTTTTACACCAGTAAAAAAACCATACCCGCAGCTTTGCTACGGTTATGGTTTTTTTATAAATTATTATAATAGCTGTCCTATCTCATAAACTGCTGTTCAAACACAGTCAGGTCTATGAATTTTTAAACTGCCTTCCGGGATTTCTTACAGGCTGCTGCTTTAATATCATCTTCCACGGCTTTTGTCTATCTCATAAAGCAAGGCATTTATTATACAGGCCGCCACATTACTTCCGCCTTTTCTGCCTCTTGCCACTATACATGGACATCCCGACTGTATTATCAGTTCCTTTGCAGGCACCACATTTACAAAGCCCACGGGAACCCCGACTATCAGCCGGGGAGCAATCTTACCTTCGTCTATAAGCTCTCTGAGCCTTATGAGGGCCGTAGGAGCATTACCTACCACATATATCATATCTTTGCACATGCCGGCAGCTTTATCCACTGATTCGGAAGAGCGGGTGGTGCCTTTTTCTGCTGCCGATTCTGCCACATCTTTATCTCCGATAAAGCATTCCACCGTGCATCCCAGCTTTTCGGCAGTCCTTTTGTTTATACCGGCCATGGCCATCTTGGTATCGGTAAATATGCGAGCCCCCGACTTTAAAGCTTCTTTGGCTTTTTCTATGACATCAGGGGAAAAATAAAGATTTTCGGCATATTCAAAATCTGCTGTTGTATGAATAACTCTCTTTACTATGGGAGCCAGTTCAGGCAAAGGCTGGTTTTCACCAAGCTCCTCGGTTATTATCTCAAAACTTTTCTTTTCGATATCAGCAGGGGAAATCTTCAATATCTCTTTCATACTCCCACCTCCAGTATTTCATATATTTTCTTCATGTCCAGATTTTCTCTAAGCATACCGGCCAGCTTGTCATACTGCATTTCCTTATATTCCTCTGTGGAAAGACCGCTAACGGCCTCCATATCCAGGCCCTTTGCTTTGGCAAGACTTCTGACGATGGCAGCGGCAATTTCCGGTGTATCGAATATGCCGTGAACATATGTGCCGAAAACGTTGTCCGTATGATACCCGTCTTCTGCCGCTTCTTCTCCGAAAGCGCTTATACTGCACAATCTGTCTGCAGATTTTCCGCCGTGAGCAGAGGTTTCTCCCATATGTATCTCGTATCCTTCTATCTTATTTCCTGCCAGTTCATCAAATATCCCGCCTGAAAAAGATTCGCTGATATGGCCTGTTACTCTTGTCCGGTGTTTTTCTTCTCTGAAAACAGTAGTTACCGGAAGAAGTCCCATACCTCTTATACTGCCGCCTTCTTCCACACCTTCCGGGTCCTCCAGCATTTCTCCCAGCATCTGATAGCCACCGCATATACCGAAAACAGGTTTCCCTTTTGCTGCATGTTTCAGGACAGCTGCTTCAAGGCCGCTCTCCCTCATCCATTTCAGGTCTCCCATGGTATTTTTTGTTCCCGGGATTATTATCAGATCAGGCTCTCTGAGTTTCTCTTTTCTTGATACATACCTTACAGACACACCTTCGAATCTCTCAAACACATTAAAATCAGTAAAATTGGACAGTCTTGGAAGCCTTAATACTGCAATATCTATGGCCTTTGCAGTATCATTTGTAAGACGCTGGCTCAGACTGTCCTCATCATCTATATCAAGATCTCCGTAAGGAGCAACGCCCACCACCGGAATTTTCATAAGATCCTCTATTTTTTTTATTCCCGGATCCAGTATGGTCTTGTCACCTCTGAATTTGTTTATTATCATTCCCTTTACCATTGAACGCTCGTCACTGTCCAGCAGGCTTACTGTACCGTAAAGCTGGGCAAAAACGCCGCCTCTGTCAACATCTCCCACTAAAAGCACCGGAGCTTTGGCCATTTTTGCCATACCCATATTTACGATGTCATCATCTTTAAGGTTGATTTCCGCAGGACTGCCGGCACCTTCTATGACGATTATGTCATGCTCTTGTGCAAGCTTATTATAAGCGTCCATTATCATAGGCTTTAGGTTTTTCTTATAGGTAAAATATTCTCTGGCACTCATATTTCCATGTACTTCTCCCATTACAATTATCTGTGAGCCTGTGTCATCGGTAGGTTTTAGCAGTATGGGGTTCATAAGCATTGAAGGCTTTATGCCTGCAGCCTCAGCCTGCATCACCTGAGCTCTGCCCATCTCAAGGCCCTCATCGGTTATAAACGAATTCAGCGCCATATTCTGTGATTTGAATGGAGCCACTTTGTATCCATCCTGGGCGAATATCCTGCATAAGCCCCCCGCTATAAGGCTCTTTCCTGCATTGGACATAGTACCTTGTATCATTATCGCTTTTGCCATATTATCTTTCCTCCCGATGCTCTCTGTACTCAAGAGCGGCTTTCAGAAACCGGCCCGGTACATCTGTATTGGAATAGTAATATAGGTGTGGAAATCCTGCCATGACATTCCTCTTGACATTCATGCACTGCCATGTGACTCCTGTAACCGGTTTAGCTGCGGTAAGAGCATCACCGCAGTTTTCACTGTCGAAGTAGTGGAATTCGTGTCCCCGTATCCCCTCTCCTTTTTTAATAAAGGGTGTGTCAGTACAGGCGTATGCCGTGATGTAACCGAATCTTGACAGGCTCTTTGTTCTGTATGATTTTCCTTCTATAAATCCGACTCCGGAATGCATCCTTCCTTCCATATCTTCCATGGCAGTGTTAAGATACATGAATCCGCCGCATTCGGCAAGACACGGCATTCCGTTTTCCAGGGCCTGTCGTATTGAAGATCTCATGGAAATATTCTCTTCAAGCTGTCTGCAATGCAGTTCAGGATAGCCCCCTCCCAGTATCAGCGCGTCTGAGCCATCTGGCAGTTTTTCATCTGTCAGCGGGGAAAACTCAACAATCTCTGCACCCATCTTTTTAAGAAGTTCTATGTTATCTTTGTAGTAAAAACAGAAGGCCCGGTCTCTGGCCACCGCTACCTTTGGATGCCCTTTTAGCTTATTAAACCGGGGTGCGCTTACAGGCGGCATATTACGGCGTTCTGCAATTTTAAGAATCATTTCTATGTCTACAGTCTCTTTTAGCAGTGCCGCCAGTTTATCCAGTTTCTGTTCCAGGGAATCAACTTCCTCAGGTATAACAAGACCCAGATGTCTGCTTTCTATATCAAGCCCTTTTGTTCTTGGAAGATATCCAATGGGCTCAACACCGGTTTCTTCTTTCACCTTTTCTTTTATGGAACTATACACCTTTTCAGACATATTGTTGAAGATCACTCCTGCGATTCTGCTGTCATTTTTAAATGATACCATTCCTTTAAGTACTGCAAGAGAAGTAAGGCTTTGCCCCTTCGCGTTTACCACCATTATTACAGGAAGATCCAGTGCTGATGCAACATGATAAGATGAAGCCCGATCTGATGCTGCGCTCATTCCATCATAATATCCCATTACACCTTCTACTACAGATATGTCATATGGTGCAGAATTTTCTGAAAACAGCCAAGCTGCCAGTTTTTCATCAGCAAAAAACAGATCCATATTAGAAGATTCCACACCCAGTACCGTTCTGTGAAACATCGGATCTATATAATCCGGTCCGCATTTAAAGGAAGCCGGATTTAGCTTTCTGTTTTTCAGAAGTCTGAGAAGCCCGCATGTTATAAGGGTCTTACCGCTTCCGCTGGCGGCAGCTGCAATCATAAATGCCTTGCTCATTGTTCACCTCCGCAGGAAATGACACATACGGGATTACCGGCTGTCATAAGATTATAACGGCCTGCCCTTCTGTTCTTTGCAATATTTATCTGCACAACTTCAGGAATCTTACCCATAATCTCTTCAAGAAGCAAAGCTGCCTCTGCTTGTGTTTCTAAAGTCACCGCATCTACAACAACTCTGATATCCGGATTCATATCATACAGCTTTTGTATTATCTCTCTCAGATTTCCTCCACTTCCACCGATAAATGCATGGGACGGTGCAGGAAGACCCTCAAGTCCCTCAGGCGCATCAGCCCTTATTACGGTCATATTCATTATGCCGAAAGCTTTTCTGTTTTCTTCTATAAGGGAACATCCTTCCTCTTTACGCTCTATGGCAAAAATGTGTCCTTTATATGCCTGCAGTGCGCATTCAACAGATACAGAACCTGTTCCGGCACCTATATCAAATACAACAGAATCTTCTGCCAGCCTGAGTTTGGACAGTGCAACAGCTCTTACCTCTTCCTTGGTCATAGGCACCTTACCGCGTATAAATCTATCATCAGCTATACCCGGTGTAACAGGAATACCCTTTGCCTTTTGGTTGAATACATATATGGCTGACAGCGGATCAAAGCTTACATTCAAAAGCTCATCTGCTGTACCTTTGGTGATTTTTTCCTCTTCATATGACAGGTTCTCACCAACTGCAACTTTTACATAACCAAGCCCGCTTTCTGAAAGGGTTCTGAGAAAGGTTTCAGCCGTAGTGTCTCCTCCCAGCAGGAAAAAAGACTTTTCATTTCTCCTTATTATCTGAGTGTAATTGCACTTTCTGCCATGAGCACTGTTTATAGCCGCATCCTGCCACGAAATTTTAAGTTTTCCCGCCAGATAGCAGACAGATGATATCCCGCAAAGGATTGTCACATCCATATTCTTCTCATCTTCAAGCAGTTTAACAAGTCCTGAAGTACCGCTGTAAAATCCTGTATCACCTGACATTATAACCGCTATGTTTTTCCAATGACGGTTTTCTTTTATCAGTTCAGTTATCCTTTGGGGGTTTATCTCAGGAAATGATTTTTTGCCTTTTACAAGATCTGATCTTAAAAGTCTCCTTGCTCCTATCACCACATCTGACATAGCAATAGATTTTTTCACTTCCTCTGTTACATTATCATCGTATCCCATACCCATGCCGCAAATAAAAATATGCTGCCTGTGTTTCGGACAATACTTTTCGTCGATATATCTTACACACTGCTTCACAGAAAATCCTGTCTCATCGGCAGGTCTTCCTATTATTACCACTTCTGTGCCTGTTTTAGCCGCTGCTTCAAGTTTCTGCGGAAGGCCTCCTCCCGATCCTGTGTCCTTTGTAACCAGATATTTTATGTCGAGCATCCTTATTAAGGCCTCGTTCATATCTTCCGTAAAAGGTCCCTGCATACATATAACATGCTTGCCTCTATAACCAAGCTCCTCAGCTTTGGCAAGACCGTCAGCCATAGGCAGTATTCTGACAAAAACTCTCTTTTCCCTGTCTTTTATACCACAATATGAAGCCAGCTCTTTGCTTCCGGTAGTCAGAAGTATATTTCCTTCTGTCTGATCAAGATATGATACAGCTTCTTCTGTGCTTCCAAAGTATCTGCTGTCGCAATCTGAAGTGATGCTGCTGTCCCTGACTACACGTATATATTCAACAGGTTCAGAAACGTCGGCAATATACTCGCAGGCTGCTTTTATATTTGCAGTTACCTCAGAAGCATAAGGATGGGTGGCATCTATGACGGCTGCGGGTCTTATGTGCTCTATAAGTGATATAATTTCACTCTTATCCAGTCTGCCGCATTTGACTGTTATGTTTTCTCCGCCTCCTGCCAGTTCACGGCCATATTCTGTTGCCACACATACTGTTACATTTATTTTTCTGTTTTTAAAATATTCTGTAAGCCTTCTGCCTTCGGATGTGCCTCCGAAAATGATCAAATCATTCATATCTGTAGCCTCTCGGTGTCACCATCTTGCCATCTATAGCCATGGTCTGACTGTTTCCTATGAATACGGTGGAGAACATGTCCACCTGGTTTTTTTCCAGTTCCTCAAGAGAAAGTATGCAGCTGGACTGACCTTCTCTCCCTATATTGCGGGTGATACCGCATATTGTCTCAGGCGACTTATAGGTTCTCATTATCCTGCATGCTTTTTCAAGATAATCCTTTCTCTTCATGCTTGAAGGGTTGTATAAGCAGATGACCATATCAGCCTCAGATGCTGCCAGCAGTCTTTTTTCTATCTTTTCCCAAGGTGTCAGAAGATCGCTCAGGCTTATGACTGCAAAGTCATGTATAAGAGGAGCCCCCAATATAGCAGCGCCGCTTATTACTGCCGATACTCCGCATACCGGTTCTATATCAACGCCGGGATAAGAGCCTGAAAGCTCATATATCAGGCCTGTCATGCCATATACCCCCGCATCTCCGCTGCATATCATGGCGACATTCTTTCCTTTTGCGGCTTCCTCAAGAGCCATTCTGCATCTTTTTTCTTCCTGCCTCATTGGTGTGGTAAGAAATTCTTTTCCCGGGAAATGCTCCTTCACAAGATCCACATACACACCGTATCCTGCTATGACATCACAGCTTTCAAGCACTTTCGCCGCTTTCAGTGTCATCTGTTCATATTCGCCTGGTCCTATTCCCACAACATATAGCTTATTCAAATCTTACCTCCAGATTATCTTTATCTATAAGAGCCACAGCTGCCGTAACTCCGTCTTTACTGTATTTTCTGAAAACAAGGCTTCCGCCCTGTGATGCTGATGCTGCCGCCCTCTCACATACATTATCTACTCCAACGGTTTTTTTCACAAAATCCGATGCTGTAAAATCTCCTTCTGCTTCTGCCAGTTTTTCTGAACTGAAGAATACAGGCTTAAGTCTGTATTTTCTGCACAGCATACGAAATCCCTCTTCATCTTTTTTTATATCTGCAGATGCAAAAATTCCCACATCTTCCATAGATATACCTGACTGTGAAACTGCATAAAGAGCCGCTTTTTCTATATCTTCAAAGCTTTTTCCCCTTCTGCATCCCATTCCCAGAACATATGGGCGGGGACGCAGCAACAGGGTATTTTTCCTGTCATTTTTTTTCCCTATGTGGATAGAAAAAATATGGTCAGATGTTCCTTCTTCTTCAGAGCCTTCATCTTCCGGTTCCAGACATTGTGGAATCTTACCTTTTATTCTGACCTCTGATGAAAATCCCACCTTCTCATTTCTCAAAACAGCAGATGAAATCTCCTTGGCCAGTTTCATGTCAGTTATAAAAAGACCATTTTTATCTGCAAAAGTATCTACAGCAAACTTGCTGTCAAGGTCTGTGGCTGTGGTCACCACGGCTTCACCTCCGGACAATGATGATATGCGATGCGCAAGAGCATTTGCCCCACCCAGATGTCCTGAAAGTATCGGTATCACATATCTTCCTCTTTCATCTGCAACTATCACCGCCGGATCTTCAGTTTTTTTGTTTACATAAGGAGCAATTGCCCTTACAGCTATACCGCTGGCACAGACAAAAATCAGAGCATCTGATTTAAAAAAACTTTCTCTTGTCCATTGATCCAGGCCAGATACCGGTCTTATATCAATATTATCGGCATATCTTGGCGATGCAAAGCAGATGCATTTAACATCACTGTCTGACTGTCTGAGATCTGAGGCTATCTTAAGTGCTCGTTCTGATCCTGCAGCAGAAAATGCAATGAGTCTTATATCCACATTTTACTCCTTTTCCGTATATTTGCAGACAGAAGCTTTTCTGAACTCTGTTTCAAAAGACGGGTTGTACAGATCAGAACGTCTGTATTTTCTGTGTGTTACCGTTTCTCCTACAATTATAAGCGCAGTTTTTGTTATATTGTTTTCTTCAGCTGTCTTAGCCAGTGTTCCCACAGTACATACAAATTTTTTCTCATCAGGCCATGTTGCTTTGTATACTATGGCACACGGAGTGTCTTCTTCATAACCTCCCTTTATGAGTTCACGGGAAAGTTCTTTAAGGAGTCCTGTGCTTAAGAATATGACCATTGTAGCCTTGTGAGCTGCAAATGAACTTATACTCTCTCTTTCAGGCACGGGTGTCCTGCCGGCCATCCTTGTTATTATTACGCTCTGTGATACATCAGGAAGGGTATATTCCAGATCGAGAGCTGCCGCAGCGCCGCAGAATGAACTGACTCCGGGGCAGTACTCATATGGTATGCCCTCTTTATCAAGTATATCCATCTGCTCTCTTATTGCTCCGTATACACACGGATCGCCGGTGTGAAGTCTTACCAGATTTTTTCCGTCTTTATGGCCCTTTATCATAACATCCATTACTTCCTCAAGGGTCATGACAGCGCTGTTATAAACCACGCATTCATCCTTTTTATACTCCAGAAGCTGCGGATTCACCAGTGAACCGGCATAAATTATTATATCGGCTTTTTCAATGAGGTTCTTGCCTCTTAATGTTATAAGATCAGCTGCACCGCTTCCTGCTCCTACAAAATCTATCATATTTTTTCTCCTTTATCTGTACTCTTCTATCAGTTCTTTTGCTGCATCGTTTATATCAAGGATGCCATGTCTGTTGGAAAATATAATAATGCCTGTCTTAAACTGTCCATAGGACCTGTTATTTATATAAAACTCTATTTTTCTCCCTGCCAGCTCCATGGTCTTATTCAGAAGTCCTGCATCCTTCAGTATCTGTATACCGTCATCTGTATTTATACATGAAAGAATGTCGAGAGCTTTTTTTCTTTCAAGACCTGCCTGCAGAGCCAATGATGAGAGTATCTCCATTCTGCTGTCAGCTTCCCTTGAATGAGTGTTCATGATGCCTCCGGCAACCTTTATAAATTTGCCTATATGAGCTATAAACAGCACTCTTTCAAATTTCAGCCGGCAAAGCATATCGATGGTGAGTCCCACGTAATTGCTGCATTTTACAATTTCCTCATCCTTTATGTCTATGAGGCCTTTCACAAAATCTGCGCCGTAATTACCGGGTGTTATAATCACATCTGTCTTGCCCTGACTCCTTTTCTGTTTAAGCTCAAGCCTGATGCTTTCTATTATGGCGTCCTCACTCATAGGCTCAACTATGCCGCTGGTACCAAGTATGGACAGGCCTCCCTCTATCCCCAGCCTGGGATTGAATGTACGTCGGGCAAGCTCTTTTCCCATAGGCAGGATTATTTCAGCATCAAAGCCTTTTTCTATGCCAAAGCTGTCTTTTACCTGATTGAGAGCCTCAAGTATCATCTTCTTTGGTACCGGATTTATGGCTGCTTCACCGATTTTCTGCGAAAGACCAGGTTTTGTCACTCTTCCTACGCCTTCTCCGCCATCTACATGAATCAGGCCGTCTGATGAAAACTTAACCATAGCACATACAGGCATACCGTCTGTCACATCCGGGTCATCACCGCTGAATTTTATAACTGTGCATGTAACCTGATCTTTTTCTTTTTTTCCGCTTACTTCAAGATCCAGCTGTATTCCCTTTGGAGTATCTATCTTTACAGATGACGGTATACTCCCGGTTACAAGAGCCATGGCCGCGCCCTTTGCCGCAGCGGCGGCACATGTACCTGTTGTGTATCCGAACCTGAGGGTCTTATTGTTTTTGTTTATGCAATATTTTTCTATACCTGTTCTGTGCATAACGATTCCTCTTTTTTCAGCTTTTCAAGTGCTTTTACGAGCCGGACGTTTTCCTCATGTTTTTTTACCGCAATCCTGAAATATCGGCTGTCAAGGCCTGTAAAATTATCACAGGATCTTATGAGTATTCTTTCTTTCGCAAGTCTGCTTTTTAAATTTTTGCTTGCTTCTATAAGCATAAAATTTGTCCTGCTCTCAATGACTTTTATGCCCAGGGACATAAGCTTTCCTGTAAGATACTCTCTCTCCTTTCTCAGAATATCAAGAGTTTCTTTAAGATATGCATCATCAAGAAGAAGTGCCGCTGACGCTGCCTTCTGCGCTATAACAGACAGGTTCCAGCACTGGATCTTTGAGCACATATTGTCAAGCAGCCGTTCATCAGAGCATATACCATATCCGGCCCTTATGCCAGGGATGGCGTATGTTTTTGTGAGGGATTTAAGCACAAAAATGTGTTTTGACTTTAAAGTAAGATCGACTGCAGAAAATTCATCATATCCTTCGGTCAGTTCTCCAAAGCTTTCATCTACAACCAGAAGAGCTTGCAGGCGAGTGCAGGCATCAAGAAGTTTTTCAATGCTTTTTCTTCCGGTCACCTTACCTGTAGGATTGTTGGGATTGCAGACAAAAACCATATCAGTCCCTTTTTCTATCCGGCGGCTTATCTCATCTGCCATTATGTCAAAATCAAAATCTTTACCCAGCATAAATGTCTCTGCCACTCCCCCTGCTGCTTCCACTGCCTGTCTGTATTCGCAGAATGTGGGTTCAATTATAAGCGCCTTCCCGGGCTTTATTGCCTCTGTCAGCTGAAATATAAGCTCAGCTCCTCCGTTTCCGCATATTATATTTTTTTCCGGCACACCTTCCTTTTTTGCTGCCGCCTGTCGCAGTTCACTGCATGAAGCGTCAGGATACATATAAGAAAGATCCACTGCCTTTCTGGCGGCTTCAAGTACAAAACTGTGGGCGCCGCAGGGATTTATATTAACGGAAAAGTCCAGATCTATATCATGCCCGTAGACCTGACCTCCGTGAGGATTTTTTTCGTTTATAAGCATAGTACTCCTTATTTACCGTTTCTGTACTGAAATAATATTGCTGACTTTTGAAACTTACACATTTATAATAATATCACTGTCCATATTACGGTCAGTATGACAACACCTATGATGGTAGTACCGTACATAAGTCTGTGACTTTTTAATATATCCTCTGGCTCTATTTCTCTGAGAGGGTCCCCTATGTAATCCTTTTTGTAAATCTTGCCGAAATACTTTGCGTCTCCGGCAAATCTTGTGCCAAGCGCACCGGCACATACTGACTCGGTCTGGGCAGAGTTGGGGCTGGCATGTTTATGTCTGTCTCTTCTGAAAATTCTGATGGCGTTTTTTCCATCAAAGCCGAGCAGAAACGATGCGGCTATCATGAAAGCTGCAGATAGCCTTGCCGGTATGAAATTCGCGGCATCATCCAGTTTAGCTGCAGCAGTACCGAAATATATATACTTTTCGTTTTTATACCCTATTATGGAATCCATCGTGTTTATGGCCTTATACAGATAGCCTGCCGGTGCTCCTCCTAAAAATATGAAAAGCATCGGGGCTATAACTCCGTCTGAAGTGTTCTCTGCCACAGTCTCCACACAAGCCTTTATAACTCCTTCTTCTGTGAGCTGGGCGGTATCCCTTCCCACTATCATTGCAACTGACTTTCTTCCACTCTCAAGTCCCTCGTTTTTCAATGCAGAATATACTTTTCCACTTTCCTTTGCAAGAGATCTGGCCGCTATAATCTGCCATATCATCACCGACTGAACGGCAAGGCACAGCCATCTGCTGATGCTGTATGCGGCAGCAAGTATACCGAAAGGTATCATAAAAGAAAGAGTGCACATTATGAGTACTAATATGACACCTCCTTTTCTTTCAGAAGCTTTATCATCGGACAGATGTCCTCGTATTATTTTTTCCAGTTTCCTTATACTGTTGCCTATGAGATTTATGGAATGCGGAAATCCGTAAGGGTCTCCCAATATACAATCCAGTACAAAACCTATATAAAAAGCGGCCGCAATCTGTAACACGTATTCAGTCATAAAAAAAGCACCTTCACAGAGGTGTCAGGATTCAAAAGTAAATACATCAGCCCGCATCCCACCTCAGAAGATCCGGTCATATCATGTGACAGGTCTACCGGCTCGATCCTTAAAACCTAATTGAAATACCTTGCCGGATACTAATCCAGTGGCTTGCGACTAAACGCAGATTTCTTTCGTAGATCTTACGGTTGCTGAGATACAGCGCCGGTCTCTCACCGGCTTCCGAGATGTCACATGAGGATATCTACCAGTATCTATATTATCCGATTATCCTTAAAAAGTCAAGGCCGCTGACCCTTTTCAGCCGGTGCGCATCAGGGATTATATCTTTCATTAATATGAAGTTAACGTATTAAAAGAGCCGCCTCGTAAGGGAAGCGGCCCTTCCTTATTTTATATTTATTTGCTCAGATATTCATCAATTCCGGCAGCAGCCACTTTGCCTGCTCCCATGGCTTTGATGACTGTAGCAGCTCCTGTTACGGCGTCACCGCCTGCGAAGATTCCTTCGCGGTTTGTAGCGGCTCCTTCATCTGTGCCTATGCCGCCTTTACTGTTGGCAGCAAGATTTTCTGTTGTGTCAAGAATCAGCGTGTTCAGCTTGGTTCCGATGGCCATTATAACGCAGTCTACATCAAGAACAAAATTTGAATCCTTTATCTCTACAGGTCTTCTTCTGCCTGATGCATCCGGCTCGCCCAGTTCCATCTTCACACATTCGATTCCGCAGACATGGCCGTCCTCAGTACCTTTTATAGCTACCGGGTTGGTCAGGTAGCGGAAATCTATACCCTCTTCAACGGCATGGTGGATTTCTTCAGCTCTTGCCGGTATTTCAGCAGCTGAACGACGATATATGATATATACGTTCTCTGCTCCCATGCGCTTGGCGCATCTGGCCGCATCCATAGCCACGTTACCGCCTCCTACAACAGCGATATTCTTTGCATACTGTATAGGTGTGTCGTATTCCGGAAGATATGCCTTCATCAGGTTGATACGTGTAAGATACTCGTTGGCTGAACATACGCCCAGCAGATTCTCTCCGGGGATGTTCATAAATGCCGGAAGTCCTGCGCCTGTACCGATAAATACCGATTCAAAGCCTTCTTCTTTCATCAGTTCGTCTACAGTCATAGCTCTTCCGATTATGGCATCTGTAACGAATTTTACACCTTTTGCCTCAAGGCCTGCAACTTCCTTGGCAACAATCTCCTTGGGCAGACGGAACTGAGGAATTCCGTATACCAGTACTCCGCCTGTTTTGTGCAGGCTCTCGAATACCGTTACATCATATCCCTTGTTTATCAGATCTCCTGCACACGCCAGACCTGCAGGACCTGCACCTATTATTGCAACTTTATGTCCGTTGCTTTTGGCAGGCTTTATCTCCTCATCGCCATAGTTGGCTGCATGCCAGTCCGCAACAAATCTTTCGAGACGTCCTATGGCTACAGGCTCGCCTTTCTTTCCATGTACGCATTTTCCCTCGCACTGAGTCTCCTGTGGACATACACGGCCGCATATGGCAGGCAGTGAACTGGTTTCGCTTATGATCTGATAAGCTTCTTCAAATTCACCTTCTGCAACCTTTGCGATAAAATCAGGTATCTTGACCATTACAGGACATCCTGACATACATGGCTTCTTACGGCATTTGAGGCATCTCATTGCCTCGTTTACAGCCATTTCTTCAGTATAGCCGCATGCAACTTCAAGGAAATTCTTGTTTCTCACTTCAGGAGCCTGTTCCGGCATGGGATTCTTTTTTCTTACTAAATTAATCATGGTAACGAACACCTCCCGTCAAACGGCAGACATGAGCTCTGTCCTCCGCCTCCTGATCTTTATAGTAATTGCTTCTCTTAATCAGTTCGTCCCAGTCAACGAGGGAACCGTCGAATTCAGGTCCGTCCACGCATACGAATTTATCTTCACCGCCTATATTGCAGCGGCATCCTCCGCACATTCCTGTTCCATCGATCATATATGCTGTCAGTGAAGCAATACATTTTATATTATGTTCCTGAGCTATCTGGCATACAAATTTCATCATCATAGGAGGACCTACGGCAACGATCTCGTCATATACATTACCTGCTTCAATGAGCTGTTTCAGCTTGTCGGTGGTAAATGCCTTTTCACCGTATGAACCGTCATCGGTAACAACATAAAGATTATCCACTCCTGCTCTGAATTCGTCTTCCAGAATGACCAGTTCCTTGGTCTTGAAGCCTTCTATCATGTCGACCTCAATACCGTGTTTTTTCATGCCGGTGGCAAGAGGATATGCAAGAGCGTTACCTGTTCCTCCGCCTACCACGCAGACTTTTTTAAGGCCTTCCATATGGGTGGGTTTGCCAAGAGGTCCAACTATATCTGCAAAGCAGTCTCCCACTTCAAGCTGATCCATCAGCATGGTAGTTCTGCCTACAGCCGCATATATCAGATCGATCGTTCCCTCCTCCGAATCATGACCGGCCATGGTGAGAGGTATTCTCTCACCGTATTCGTCGGTACGAAGGATTATGAACTGTCCCGGTTTGGCATGTTTTGCAACGAGAGGTGCATATATCTTGAGCCAGACCATATTTGAATTCAGTCTTCTTTTGTATGTAACTTCAAATCTTTTCACTGCACTCATCCTCCCTTCCTAATTGTCCATGCTCTTCTTGCGGTTGAGCAGCGTCTCATATCTTTCCTTAGCCATCTCTTCAGCCTCTTCAAAGAGTTTTTCGGCTCTTTCAGGGAATTTGAGCTTCAGTGAATTGTATCTTACTTCGCCCATGATGAAGTCTCTGTAGTTTTCAGTGGCTTCTCCGCTGTCAAGTGAAAGCGGATTCTTGCCTTCTTTAGCAAGATCAGGATTATATCTTAAGAGATTCCAGTATCCTGAAAGTACAGCGTGCTTCATCTCGGCCATTGCCTTGTTCATTCCGGCTTTTACACCGTGGTTGATACAAGGCGCATAAGCTATTATAAGCGATGGTCCGTCATAGCTTTCGGCTTCTCTTATGGCCTTGAGAGTCTGGGCCGGGTTAGCACCCATGGCTATCTGGGCAACATATACATATCCGTAGGCCATGGCTATCTGTGCCAGATCTTTTTTCTTTACGGCTTTTCCTGATGCGGCAAACTTGGCTACAGCTCCTATAGGAGTTGCCTTTGATGACTGTCCGCCCGTGTTGGAATATACTTCTGTATCAAATACCATAACATTGACATTCTCTCCGGAAGCAAGTACATGGTCCAGTCCTCCGTATCCTATATCATAAGCCCAGCCGTCTCCTCCGAATATCCACATGGACGGTTTAACCAGCATATCCTTGTTCTCAACAACATATCTTGCATCTTCGTTCTTATCTTTCAGTTCTTCACATGCTTTGGCAAGGGCATCACCGGTTCTTCCTGAAACCTTTGCATCATCCATTGTAGCAAGCCATGCTTTGGCAGGCACGCCCACTACATCCACCAGTCTTTCAACTGCAGATTTCAGTTCTTTTCTTCTGGCCTGTACAGATATGGTCATTCCAAGGCCGAATTCCGCATTGTCCTCGAAGAGGGAATTGGCCCATGCAGGTCCCTTTCCTTCCTTGTTTACCGTGTAAGGCGTGCTTGGAGCCGAACATCCCCAGATAGATGAACATCCGGTAGCATTGGCGATAAACATCCTGTCTCCAAACAGCTGTGTAACCAGTTTGGCATAAGGTGACTCTCCGCATCCCGGGCATGCGCCTGAGAATTCCATGAGAGGCTGCCTGAACTGAGAGCCTTTGACAGTATCGTCTTTAAACTGAGTTTCTTTTTCTGTGACATCATCAAACAGATAATTGAATCTCTCCTGCTGAGCGGCAACGTATTCGTCTTCGGCAGGCTGCATCTCAAGAGCCTTCTTTCTTGCCGGACATACGTCTACGCATGAGCCGCATCCTGTACAGTCAAGAGCAGAAATACCGATGGTGAAGTATTTACCTTTTTCACCCTTCATGGCAAGAGCCGTATCCTTGACAGGTTCTGCCTCTTTTTCATCCATGACGAATGGCCTTATTACTCCGTGAGGACAAACATATGAACACCAGTTGCACTGCATGCAGTTTGCCATATTCCACTTTGGAACATCTGCCGCAATACCTCTCTTTTCATAAGCTGCTGTTCCTGCCGGAACCATTCCGTTGGCAGTATCCAGGAATGTTGAAACAGGTACGCTGTCGCCTGTCATTGTATTGGTAGGAATGAGCACCTTGTTGAGGTATTCGGTGTGAATCTTATCGCGGCCCACCATTTCCTGCGGTTTTCTGTCATCAGTGGCTGTTTTCCAGCTTTCGGGAACTTCTACCTTATGTACATGGGTTATTCCGGCATCGACGGCAGCCAGGTTCATGTTTACGATCTTTTCACCTTTCTTGCCGTAAGTCTTCTTGATGGCGTCTTTCATATAAGTTACAGCATCATCAATAGGAATTATATCTGCCAGCTTGAAGAATGCAGCCTGCAGAACAGAGTTTGTTCTTCTTGCTCCAAGGCCTATCTCTTTTGCTATGTTAACAGCATCACAAGTATAGAACTGTACGTTGTTATTAGCTATATATCTCTTTATCTTCGCAGGAAGATGTTCTTCCAGCTCCTCATCGTTCCATACACAGTTGAGCAGGAAGAATCCGCCCGGTTTAACGTCTTCTACCATTTCATATTTGTAGATATATGCAGAATTATGGCATGCTACAAAGTCAGCCTGCTTTACATAATAAGTGGATTTTATCGGCTCATCACCAAAGCGCAGATGAGAAATGGTTATGCCTCCTGACTTTTTGGAATCGTACTGGAAATATGCCTGTACCTTCTTGTCTGTATGGTCTCCGATAATCTTTACACTGTTCTTATTGGCTCCTACAGTTCCGTCAGCACCAAGGCCCCAGAACTTGCAGGCTTTGGTACCCTTAGGAGAAACGTCCGGATTCTCTGAAGGTGTAAGTGAAAGATTGGTCACATCGTCTGTTATGGAGATAGTGAACTCTTTCTTCGGTGTATCGCTCCAGAGGTTCTCATATACGGCCAGTATGTCTCCCGGCTGAGTATCCTTTGATCCCAGACCGTAACGTCCGCCTGTGATAAGGGCGCTGTCAAACTTTGTTCCTCTGAGAGCTGAAATCACATCAAGATACAGAGGCTCTCCGACTCCGCCCGGTTCCTTTGTCCTGTCAAGTACAGCAATCTTATTGACTGTGGCAGGTATAACATCAAGTAGATATTTCTGTGAGAAAGGTCTGTAAAGGTGAACCTCAACGATTCCAACTTTCTTGCCTTTTGCTCTCAGGTAATCTATAACTTCTTCTGCCGCATCGCATACAGAACCCATGGCCACTATGATCTCTGTAGCTTCCGGATCTCCGTAATAGTTAAACGGCTTATAGTCTGTTCCGATCTTTTTGTTTACTTTATCCATGTATTCAGCAACAATGTCTGCCGTCTCCAGATATGCTGTATTGCAAGCTTCTCTGTGCTGGAAGAATGTCTCAGGCTGCTCGGCAGAACCCATGCTGTGAGGATGATTCGGG
Source organism: uncultured Bacillota bacterium (assembly GCA_949295785.1). GTDB lineage: Bacteria > Bacillota > Clostridia > Peptostreptococcales > Anaerovoracaceae > Fimisoma. Next base: position 22,055 of record CASFMJ010000065.1, read on the forward strand.
TTAAGTGATCTGTCCTTGAATGCTCTTACTGCATTCCAGTCCACCATTTCTTTCAGTTCATCATAGTCCCATACTTCAATCTTCTGGTTCTCGTGAGAGGTTCTGAATCCGTCAAAGAAGTGAAGCATAGGCAGTCTTCCTGCTATGGTTGCAAGATGAGCCACAGCTGCCAGATCCATTACCTGCTGAACGCTGTTTGAAGCCAGCATGGCAAAACCTGTCTGGCGGCATCCCATGACGTCTGAATGGTCTCCGAATATGGAGAGGGCATGAGTAGCCAGTGCTCTTGCCGCAACGTGGAATACGGTAGGAGTCTGTTCTCCTGCCAGTTTATACATGTTGGGGATCATAAGAAGAAGTCCCTGAGAAGCAGTAAACGTTGAAGTATATGAACCTGCCGTAATGGCTCCGTGAACCGCACCGGCAGCACCTCCTTCTGACTGCATCTCAACGATTCTCACTTTTTCTCCGAATATATTTGTTCTGTCCTGGGAAACCCATTCGTCCATGCTCTCTGCCATAGGTGAAGACGGGGTGATCGGATAGATCGCCGCAACTTCAGAGAAGGCATATGCTACGTGAGCGGCCGCTGTGTTTCCGTCCATTGTCTTTAATTTTCTCACAGTAATCACTCTCCTTCCCTTATGCCAAGAGCTTCTCTCTGCAGGTAGTTATATTCGGGAACTGACTGTTCCTTTATAACACGTCTTGCGCAAACATACTGGCATACATTACAGTTTTCACACAGTTCAGGATCTACCACAGCATGCTTATCTTCCATATATATAGCGCTGTTAGGGCAGTTATCGACACAATCTCCGCATGCTATGCAGCCTGACCAGCATACCTTAGCCTTATCTTCATAATCATCTGTGGAACTGCACGGAACCTGCTTCTGTCCCTTATACGGAACCATTACGATCAGGTGCTTAGGACATGCATATGTACAATCCTTACAGCCTACGCACTTGTCGGGATCCACAACAGCAGTGCCGTTTACCACATGTATGGCATCATATCTGCATACTTTTGTACAGCTTCCCTGCCCGCAGCATCCTGTGGTGCACAGTTCATATTCCTTCGGATCTACCTTTTCAATGGCTTCTTCGCATGAAGTTATGCCAAGCTTCTTATATACTTCAGAGGCCTTGTATCCGCCGCTGCATTTTACAAAAGCAACTTTTTCCTTTATCTTGGTCAGATCGTGGAGAGTGTCCACTATTATCTTCTTTCTGCATTTAACTGTACATGCCACACATCCGACACACTTGTCATAATCTATTACGGCATGATTATCTATGATAGATACCGCTCCTTCAGGACATGCTCTTTCGCACTCACCACAGGAAATACAGCCGTATCCGCAGATTTTTCTTGTAACTTCGTCGTCTTCTTCTGTGGACGAACACGGGATAAAGTTGGTTGCGTCTCTCGGCACCATATGTATTATGTTCTGTGGGCATGCCGTTTTATTGGCGCAGGCTCCACAGCCGGTGCATTTTTCTCTGTCTATGATAATCTTGCCGTCTTCGGCTTTCATAGCGCCGAACTCACATACATCAACACATGAACCGACTCCCACACATCCGTCTTTGCACTCGCCTCTCTTGAAGCCTTTTTCCACCGCTTCGGCACAGGTTTTATACATTCCGGCTCTTTCTTTTCCGGCAGCGCTTCCGCTGCAGAATACGAATGCAACCTGATCTTTTGCCTTTTCGGTGTCCCTTCCCATAGCCTCTGCTATAGCATCAACCTTTTTCTGGTCGCATGCCGGGCACAGGGCTACGCTGGCGCCTTCTGCTATGGCTTCGGCGCACTCAAGACATGTTTTTCTGCCGCAGCCGCCAAGGCCTTTGCAGTCAACACCCGGCAGAAGCGAAAGTATTTTCTTTACCACTTCTGCGGTTGTTCCTGGTTTTGAACTCATAGTAATACCTCCTTCGCCATGTCGTATAACCTGGTATTTCATGGTGCAAATCATGAATTTATACACGAAAAAAGCCGCAGCAAATACCGCTGCGGCATATAAGCGACATAAAGCGTCTGGTCATCCTCATGTCTTCTACTTTGTACACCTCAAGCGGAACTCTATTTAACTTTTTCCGCTGAATGTTTACGACACTTGGCCTTACTTTAATTATATTTACCTTATTCAAATTGTCAAGTAATAATTTGTTCTGTAAACCATTTTACTATTCTTGCAGTAATGCCCCATATTATCTTTCCGTCATATCTGTAAAGGGGCAGAAGATTTTTACCTCGCCGCCATTTATAGTCAGGTGAGATTCCTGTCTTATCATAAGGAAAATCCGACACATCAGAAACCACATCCACATCATAGATTTCGGCTTTATTTTCATAGAAAAATGACAGCGGAACTGTAAAAACTTCTGCAACTTCATCTTTATTCAATCTGATACTCTTGTATGCCTCAGAAGGTATCTGAGCCACGAAGGTATACAATGTATGACCCGAAAACTCATGGAGAGTGTCAAACTGCCCTATAACATTTACAGCTTCTGCCTTAACGCCTATTTCTTCTTCCATTTCTCTCAAACCACATTCCAGTGGAGTCTCTCCTTCTTCGATTCTTCCTCCCGGAAAGCATATGTCTCCCGGCTGAGTCTTCAGCCTGGAAGAACGGACTTCAAAAAGCATCGAAATTCCATCTTCTGTTTCAACCAGAGGTATAGTTACCGCAAAAAACTTATACCAGTCAATGGTGCCCACGGGTCTTCCTGTCAGTTTATCTTTTATCTGATCTAATGTGATCAAGCCATCGTCCTCCTTTTAAATATTATCGTATTCTTTCAGTCCTTTTGTCTCTGTCTCAGTAAACAAAAAAAGCAGCATAACTGCAGTTTTTCAGATAATCCCTGTATATAAGGATCCTTTGATTCTGATTACCGGTTTATACAATATCAAACCGTCCGGCATGCTACATAAAGACAGAGGCGACGGTAATCCATCGCCTCATGTTATCATCAAGTCCTGTTTCAGTTAAGTATCTCGCAGCCCTCAAAATCCACACCGATCATCTCTTCTTTTTCAGCGCTGAGACTTACGACAAAGTCCATTCCATAGTTCTTTGAAATCTTTTTGAGTCTGTCTATAAATTCAGGCAGATCGCCCAGTGAAAAGTCTGCATGTTTTAAAATACTGTCTATGTAAACAGTCTCTATATCATGATCCAGGCTGATGATACCGTAGAGAAATCCGATATATTCGTCACAGTTGGTTATATGCTCGAAATCCTCCATGCAGATGACTCTGATTCTGTATTTAAGGTCATACATCAGTCTGTGATTTTTATTTATAAATATAACGCTTCCTTTGCTGTTTTCTATCTGATCATTGGCAAGGTCTATCATCTGCTTTGTCTTGCCGCTGCCCTTATGTCCCACTAATAATTTAACCATGGTAACCGCCTCCTAAAAGTATTCTGCACTTTTGCAGTCTGTTATTTTTTTCATTATACAATAACAAATTCACATTTTCAAGAGGTAAATAAGGCTATAATATGCTTATAAAAAAATAATCATCTACCCATGAGAAAAATTTAATAAGTCATCCTGTCACTGCACCGTCATTACCTTCTATAATGGCTTTTTCCGGCCGTTTTTCGTCATATCTCACCTTGATTTCATCACCTGCTTTTACATCTCCCATTACGAAAGTCTTTTTCTGACCGATGGGAATAATGCCCGCTTTCAACGTCTCAGTTTTCAGTTTAACAGTCTCTTTGACCATGTAGTCCTGACCGTTCACATTATATGAAACAGTTATCACCCATGGATGATCCAGACCCTTTAGCTTTATATCTTCTACAGTACCCCATGTAATCCCGCTATAGTATTTCTTTTTCTTTTCCCTTTTTATTTTAGCAATACCTATTACAGAAAATACCACGATAACAGGTATGATTATTATAGCTGCAAATATTATTATAATCATCGCTCCATCGGACATGTAAAACCTCCTGCATCAATGCATTCTCACTGCCCGGCCTTTACTTTCAGTCTCAACTGTCCGCATGCGCCGTCTATATCATCACCCAGTTCTCTCCTGATTGTGGCATTTATACCTTTTGATTCCAGAAGTTCACAAAATCTTTCGGCTCTCTGCCTCGGTGATGTATCCAGACCTGTTTCTTCCACCTTATTGAGAGGAATGAGATTTACATGGCAGAGCATGCCATGAAGAAGGCCTGCCAGTGTCTGTGCGTTTTTATCGCTGTCATTTACATCCTTTACCAGTGTATATTCAAAGGTCACCCTTCTTGATGTTTCTTCTGTATACTTTCTGCAAGCCTGTATAAGCTGCTTCAGAGGATATTTTCTGTTGACGGGCATGATTTCACTTCGTTCTTTGTCTGTGGCCGCATGAAGGGAAATGGCCAGATTCACCTGTGGAAAATCATGTGAAAACCGCTCTATATACGGAATAATGCCACAAGTTGATACTGTTATATTTCTCATTCCTATTCCAAGACCTTTAGGATTGTTTATTATATTTATAAACGCTGCAACGTTGTCATAATTGTCGAAAGGCTCACCACTGCCCATTATCACTACGTGATTGACTTTTTCTTCTGTATCCCTCTCAGCTGCCAGTATCTGCTCATACATTTCACCGGGTGTAAGGTTGCGGCATAGGCCTGAAAGCGTTGATGCACAGAATCTGCATCCCATCCTGCAGCCTGCCTGTGAAGAAACACAGACTGTATTTCCGTATTTATATTTCATGAACACACTTTCTACAGCGTTGCCGTCATAAAGTTCAAAAAGATATTTTCGTGTTCCGTCTGTATGTGATATCTGAACTTTTAACGGATCAAAAGCCCCGGTGTTAAACTCCTCCGACAGGGCTCTTACAAGTCCTGCCGGAACGTTTTTCATTTCATCAAAAGAGATGATTCCTCTGGCCAGCCAGCCGAATATCTGATCTGCCCTGTAAGCAGGCTGACCCATACTTTGTACCAGTTCTTTAAGTTTTTTATGGTCAAGATCTTTTATATTCTTCTTCATACTCAATCCACATCATGCCTTGCCAGTATTGCCGCAGGAGTCTTTCTCATGGTGGCAAATACCGGAATCAGGCCAACTAAAGAATTAAACAGATAAACTATGATTACCGAACCTAAAACTACCACAGGATTTAAAGCGAGCATAGTTGTAAGGTAACTTATCTTGCACAGTCTGTAAAGCATATAGGACATGATTCCTATTCCAACAAGGCTGCTCACTGTGGTTATGGCAAATATCTCACCGAGGAACATCTTATATATATCAGTCTTCTTTACTCCGATGGCACGATAGATACCTATCTCTTTTATTCTCGAAAGGAAAGAGGAGCGTGTCATAAGAAGTATCTCTATCAGAGAAATGGCCAGTATTATTATTGCCATAGCCACTGCACCCTTTACAGACTGACTTCTCTGGTCGGTATATTTTTCTCTTTCGGCTTCATAGGCGCTTTTAACATTGACATTATCTGAGTGAAGAGCTTCCAGCACCTGATCTTTCTCAGACGGATCTATGCTGAAACTCTTGGCTTTGCTTATCATATCATACTTTATTGTATTCTCATTTGCAAGCAGCACCTGCATATTTTCCGGGCTCTGATAATATCCTGTCACTTTCAGCTTATGACCGTTTACTTTCGTATCTGTTTCCTTTCCCATAGGCATCTGATAGGCCATGGAGTAAGGTACTATGACTTCATAGTCATTTTCAGGCATACGGCCTTTTTTCAGACTGTACTGGCCGTCATAAGTCTTGTAATCATATACTGTCTTTGGCTCTGATGCTGAGATGTCACTGTCTGATTCATCAGTAGAAACGCTGTTATATATCATGCTTGTAAACAGCTTGGAATCAGCATATATAAGAGGCTGTTCAATGTCTGTGAGACCCGTCAGCACAAATGGTTTCATAGAATCCAGGCAGAAGGTTTTGCCGATCAGATCTTCCGGCTGTGCAATCCCTACCTGCTTTGTCATACCGGCTTTGATCAGTCTTTCCACAGTGAGCCTGTCTGCTGCTATCTCATATGGCTTGTCAGGCATTTCTCCTGTCTTTATATCATCTTCTTTTAAAGTTGCCACATCGGTCAGAGACCCTGTCATTACTGCTTCAGAACCTGCTGACTGGTAGTAAAATCCGGTATCCAGCTTCATACCGATTATAGATGAGCCGGCAAACATATGGGATACAGAATCCATGTCTTCATATTCCAGATACTTTTCAACACTTATCTTAGGTATTTCCACATCAAGATAATTTTTATTGCTCTGTATGAAATCTTTGTCTTTCACATCAAGACTGGCATATATACTGCTTAGAGAGTATGTTATAAATATACCTGCCAGTAAAAAACCTATAAAAAGCAGTTTCTTTATAAGAGGGTATCTTGCTATTTTTTTGAATCCTCTTGCCATGGATGGCACAAATCCTATTATAGAACTGTATTTTTCCTTTATAGACGTGTCTGCAACCTTGTCAAAATCGAATTTATAATCTTCGTACAGGCTCTTGTCCATCTCCCGGTAGTGATCATCCACCAGCTCAATGGCTGAATTTGAATCAATAACTTCCACCCGCCTGTCATCTCGGGTTCTTATATATATATTGCCGTTTTTTACAACTATGTCCATATCCAGGTCATCAGATACGGCACCATAAAAATTGATCTTTGCCGAGTCTGCGGCAAGTACTTCGTGCTTTTCAAAGTCTTTAAGATAAAATTTATTATCCAGCCGGTAATCCAGATTATCATCTGTATCATTACCGTAGTCGGCAGTTATAACGCCATCTTTCAGTTCTATTATTCTTGATGCATAGAACCTGGCCAGTTCAACCTCGTGAGTCACAAGCACCACAAGACGGTCCCTGGATATGGCTTTGATTATATTCATTATCTCTATGGTGTTGGCACTGTCCAGGTTTCCGGTAGGCTCATCGGCTATTATTATCTTCGGATTCTTAGCTATTGCCCTTGCTATACCGACCCGCTGTCTTTCTCCACCCGACAGCATGTCTGCCATCCTGTTTCTGTATCGGTATATCCCGAGAGTTTCCAGGACATAATCTGTTCTTTTCTTGATTTCCTTTTCGTCTTTTATACCTATCATCCTGAGGACCATGGCCACATTCTCATATACGGTCATGCTGTCCACCAGCTTATAGTCCTGGAATATATATCCAATATTGATGTTTCTTATTTCATCTGTCTTGGATGTGCTTTTTCCTGTTATCTTTTCTCCGTTTACGAATATATCCCCTTTGTTGACTTTGTCAAGGCCTCCCATGGCATTAAGAAGTGTGGTCTTGCCGGATCCCGAAGGTCCCAGAAGAGCTACAAGTCCTTTTGTACCCAGATCTAAAGAGGTATCATTTATCACGTGTATCTGATTTTTCTTTCCTTTATTAAAATATTTATTTACACCCCTGAGTTTTATCATCCTTTATACCTCCTCTCTGTAAGTATTCATGACAGAATCCTTAAACAATTTCCTGGCAAATCTGTGAGAGATCAGATATGACATGGCTATGATGATCATATATATCAGCACATAATCTCCTGCTGAAAGGTAGTCAGCCATTTCTGTCAGAGCAGACAGATTCAGAATGCCGGCGTTTATCATAATTATGAGCGCCGTAAACACAACGAAAGACAAGGTTGCTGTTACGAAAAGCTCTATATCAAGCAGCTGCTTTGATACTCTTCTTGATGCCCCCAGAGTACGCAGAGTTGTATAATAAGCATTTCTGGATTTCAGCACGACTTTTATTATAAAATAAGATATAAAGAACAGTGCAACTATAAGTACTGTCAGCATGAACGTCTTCATAAGCGCAATGATCTGTATAAGATCCTGTCCGTCACTGGTAAGGGCATCCCTCATGGCCAATGTCTCAAAACCCATTTCTTTCAGGCTTTCAAGAACATTGTCCAGTTCCTCTGTATCACTTACATATACAGAGCTCTGAAAAATGCCTTTATTGACAAGGTCATTGAATTCTTCCTCATTTACATATATTGCCCCTTCTTTGTCTTCTGTATATTTAACGCCTGTAAGCTCTTCCAGATTACCCTTATTGTATACAGCAGTCACAGTGACTTTCATCTCCCCTTCGCTGTATATGCTTTCAGCATTTATGACAATTTCCTTTCCCTTGCTTGTACCGCTTTGGGACATCTCGCCGAGGCTTCCGCCTGCATACGCCTGCCCCTTGGGGACATCAGAATCAGGCACTATAGAAAAGCCGCCTTCTCCCGATGATACATCATAGTACTGTCCTTCAAACATGAATTTCAGATTATTGTTGGAAACAGCTGCTTCTTGTCTCAGATGTTCCAGAATTTCTTCACCTGCATAGAATCTGTTGTTATCGCCGTTTCGCATCTCATCGTTAAGAAATACACCTGTGACTTTAAATGGTTTACTTTCTTTTCTCTCTCCATTTTCATCATATTCATCCAGATACAGCAGGGTCCCTATAACGCTTGCCGGATCCTGGCTGAGATAATAGTCGTCTGCAGATCCTTCCAGTATGATATCATAGGGTTCCTCGGGCATACTTCCTGCAGTAAGCTCACCGTCAAAATATTTTATATCCGTAAAATTGCCGTAAAAATAGTACCAGTACTCAGAATCGGACAGCGACATGGAATAATCTATCAGTGTATCATCTCTGATAACTTTGCCCACATTTTCCAAAGATTCTATTTCAGTGAATTCCTCATCGGTTATGGGAGTCTTATCCTCTTTATTTATGACTATACGCTTGTCTGATGTGTCTGAGAAAAACTGATTATAACCATAACGGCTGTCATCATATTCCATCTTCTGAAATCCGGAGTAAGTTCCTGCCACCGCCATAGACACGAAAAGAAAAACTGCAAATATCAGTATGAATTTTGCAGGTATATTAAAAGCATTCCTTATTCCCAGTCTTATCCTGTCTTTAGCCGTTATATCTTTATAGTCGGCCGTTTCATATCCTGCTTTGGTCTGGGGCAGATTCACTTTTTTATCTTCCAGTATCTTACCGTCATGCATCTTTATAAGTCTTGTGGCGTATCTTTCCACCTGCTCGATATTGTGTGTGACGATTATCACCAGCTTTTCTTCGGATATCTCATGAAGAAGTTTTATTACTTCCGCAGCAGAACTGCTGTCCAGGTTACCTGTAGGCTCATCGGCCACAATTATGGGTGTATCCTTTGCCAGCGCTCTTGCGATGGCCACCCTCTGCTTCTGGCCTCCTGAAAGTTTGGAACACTTTGTGTTCATGTATTCCGCAAGTCCCACTCTGTTGATTATTGATTTTACCTTATCTTTTACCGCAGATGATTTTTCTCCGTTCAGCATAAGAGCAAGTTCTACGTTCTGATATACGGTATAGCTGTTGACAAGATTAAAATTCTGAAATATATTGCCAACATATTTCCTGCGATACTCCTCAAAATCCGCTTCGCTGTAATGACTTGTCTCCTGACCGTTGATATACATTTCACCTTCTTCATAAGTGTCAAGGCCCGAAAGCACGTTGAGCAAGGTGGATTTCCCGCTGCCGGATTCTCCTGTTATTACCACAAACTCACCCATGTCAAGTTCAAGGTTTACTCTCGAAAATCCGCTGGTGATCACGCCGTTGCTGTAATAGAATTTTGAAACGTTTTTCAGCTTTAGCATAACTAACCCCTTTTCTTTTTACATTTATAGTATAAAAAAAGTGTACTATATATCTTAGTACACTGTCAATGATTCTGTCTTATCTTTAATTATTATTTAAGAAATTTGAAATAATTGGCTATTTTTCTTTCCTTCTTTTATTTTCAGCCACGGCGCTGAGTATATAATCAGGTACTTTTTCCGCAGGCATGTCCAGAGCATATGCGATTTCTTCGAACACTATATTTTCTGCGTCTTTGAATATCCTCTCATCTGCGGCATAAAGCTTCCTGCCCTTTGCCTCCTGTTCCTTCCTCCTGATGTAAAGATCACTCACCAGCTTTATTATATCCTCGTTGGCACCGTAAAGAATGATTTCTTTAAAAGCCTGCCTGCGCTCTCTGTCATTGTCTATCCATGGGGATTTTTCAAGTGGCATAAGTTCTATCATTTCTCTCACTTCATCGGCAGTAAGAGCAGGTCTCATCTTGCTTACACTTTTTTCATTATCTACAGGCACATAGCTTACAGAATCGTTTCTGCATATCTGCCTGAGCACATAGTACCTGATCTTTTCTTTACCGAATTTTCTCTCGGTTATATCCTCTATCCTGCATAATCCTTCAGCCCCGTATACCACCACATCACCTGTGCGATAAATATTCATTCTTTTCACTCTTTCTATATAATAAACTATAACTGTATATGATGATTGCTTTATGTCCCGTCTGCCCTAAAACCCGGCGTTTACAGTCCGGACATATATATTATAGCATATTTTAACGCAAAAATCATGGGTCTGTCCGGGAAAACATGATATAAAATATGAGTGAAAAAAATCAAGAGACGGCACTGCAAACTGTGCCGCCTCTGCAAAATCGAAGGCTGTCTTAACCGGCCATATATCTTAAGGTGCTGTCTTTATCCTGAAAATGGTAATACCCATAGTTTACAAAACTTTTATCACCGTCTTCAGCTTCCAAATACATCTTACTGACTTTTATCCCACAGGTCACCGGCTCTGTCGTATGCGGATGACTGCGGGTAGGCGCCGTAATTCATCTTGCCGCTGAAGTCAAAAGCGTATTCAGCGCTGTAAACTGCATTATCATCTTTGACTTTATTTATCCTGATTATGGGAGCCATGATATAAGCCGATGTTATATACCGGTCGTTTTGCGCTTCTTTATCCATATCATCCACAGTAGACTGCAGTTCTGAACGGAGCATATCATAGCCGCGGAAATCAATCAGTCCCGTTCCGATCTGTCCTGTTTCTTTCTCAATTACGGTCATCCCTACACCTTGAATGAAAACATCATTTCTGGCTTGAAATTCCTTGAGTTCGTCCAAAGTAAGCATGTGGTCAAAATCCACTGTGCATTTCATATCGATGACGCAAAGCGCCAGCACAGCGATGACAACAAGGACCACTGCAAGAATCACTGCTTTTTTTACTATACTTTTCTTCATTGTGCACCACTTTCCCAATCACCATCTGTGACTGTTTTAAAAAAATATAACTTATAAACTACCCCTTCTGCGGGTGGTGTCAACAGATTGTTTATTATATAATTTTACTGTGCCTAAGTTTTCGTGTCCACTTGGCCAAACTGACAGAATGATATTTTTTAATATTTATCCAAGCAGCCAAAGCCGCCATGCCGGTTATTGATCTAACTGTACATGCTTACATCTGCAACAAACAGCAAATGTATTATCGCACCTGCCGAAAAAAGTAATCCAAACAGTACATACGCAATATTACTCACAATCTTTTCTTTTTTCAGAATACCTGTGCCTCCCAAATATATAAAAAAGATGCCAAATGTATAAGGAATTAATATTCTGGTTAAAATTCTTATTCCAAATGCACTCATTTGCTCCCCCTTGATCAATTTATCCCCTTAAAATACAATTTGTCGTTTGTCTTATACGGCCTATGCATTAATTGAATCTATCCCGTTATTGTTCTGTTATAACTGAAAATCTTCGGATTGACTGCCGCTTTCTACAGACAGCAATGCCTGCTGCCGGCATTCTTCTTCCAGATTTTCACTGAATGTTTCTTCATTTGCGCAAAGATCTTCATAAACCGAAGCCGGAAATTTCTCTTTCATATCAGAATCAAAAAGGTTGCCCGACCTCGGCTCCCAGTATTCTTCCAGTTTATACTCTCCATTGTCTGCCATCGAGAAAGTCAGTGCGGCAGGCGTTGCTCCGCCGCTTACTGTTTTTATATCAGAATCAGCTGCAACATATTCGTGATAGATGAAAAATATATAAACAACAACCGTATCGCTGTTTCTTTCATCGTAAGCTGACCTATGTTCTGCGGCAAGAACAACATGGCTTTCCCCTTTTATATCACCTTTAAAATATTTATCTCTGTTATTTTCCATTATGGCAGTATGTATAGCATTCTCTGAAACTTCTGATTGTATTTTTATATTCTCGGTACCATCGGGGTTTGCTGATTCACCTGTTATATTGTCGTAAGTCCTGTTATTCATCAGAAAAAATATTGCGCCAACTAATACCAGTAAAACAACTGTACAAATCCACAATAAATATTTTTTTGAACTTTCCATATTACTGTACCTCACTATGACACATGCAAGTATATAACAGCTTTTTAGCAGAAATACTCTTATCAATTATAGCCTGCAATTTTTATTGGATTTTTCTGCTTACACATCGATTTCTGATATTTCAGTGATTATAATAATTTCAATAAGATTTTGCTGTGGCGAGGATTTAGTGTTCACTCCTCTATACTGATGTTACGTTTTTTTCTGATATTCACCTCAACAGAAACAACCAACTGCTGATTGCTGTTTTAAATGTACATGCTGACATCTGCATTAAACAGTAAATGTTTTATCAGCAATACTAATACAAGCAAACCCACAAAAGTATATATTGTACCTTGCAGCAGGTTTTCCTTTTTGATAAGATACGAACCTCCCAGGCAAACGTAAAAGGTCCCGAATATAAACGGAAATATTACCTTGGTTAAAATATTTATTCCGAATGCACTCATATGCTCCCCCTTTTTTAAGAAAATCTCCCCTTTTGTAAAGAATGTACCGTCTGAATATGAATCCATATACATATGCATTTTTGATAAAATTACCACAAACATATATATATGTCAAGAAAATGTTAATATTTATTTAAAAGAGTTATGTAATTTGCGTATATTTATAATAAAAATATATTTACAACGAGTATCTTATTCTTTTTGCAGAACCAAATGATTCTTCATCTAAACATGCCACAAGAAAATTAACTGCATTATTTAAAGAACATCGTCCCTCATAGTCTCATAAAAAAATGCAGAGGAGACAAATAAAAAATACTGTACTCCTCTGCAAAATCAAAGGCTTTCTCAAACGCTATATTTTTTAATCCGGTGTTTTTATCCTTTCTGTTATTCTACAGATTTCATTTCAAGAGCTTTTTCTTTGATATGGTCAAAATTCATGTCCGACTCCTTATCGCTGAGTCTGACGACACCGTTGTTGGCACTTATGATACTCATATCGCCTGAGGCTGTTCCATCAGATAAGAATATTATATATTCCTCCCCCTTTTGCAAAGTCTCATAATCATCCATATGATAATAAGTATTCTCCACTATAGCAGCAGGCTCTATAAACATAAGATCGTCAGAAAATTCTCCGGTTGAATCTTTGTAATATTCAATCACACTTGCCGTACGTTCTCCATAAAATCCACCCATAGATCCGGTTTCAGGATCATTGAGGGTATGGCTTTTTTCTGCAGTCAGGGTATCTGTCATTTCCACTTTTGCTATTATCTTCGCATGCTCTGCAAGTTCATCAAAATCATACTCTACAAATGATCCGGATACGGGAATATCTTTGACTGCATCTTTACCGTCAGAGCATCCCGCAAATAAAAGTGACATCATTAGTAACAGGCTCATAATGAGCACATTGCTTTTCTTTTTCATTACATTCCCCTCCTATTACTCATATACCGTTTTTATGCATTTTCTCAGCTACACCCTTTTCTTTCCCTTCAAAATACGATATGATATAAATTTTCTCAGAATACTTCTCCATAGGCATCATCTGCCTTTCTGCTATAACAATGAAAGAAAACAATTAATGTATTCATTATCATTTGCACAACCTTTATATGTAAATACCACTGCAATTTCATAATGCGCTTATATAAAAACCATTATTCAGCGGACACATTTAAAATTAAAATTTCTTCTATCAGACAGGCCGGCATAAATGTGTGATTTTGAAAGACACGGTTCTTGATTTCATAAAACTTTTATCACCGTCTTCAGCTTCTAAATACATCTTACTGACTTTTATCCCACAGGTCGCCGGCTCTGTCGTATGATGATGACTGCGGGTAGGCGCCGTAATTCATCTTGCCGCTGAAGTCAAAAGCGTATTCAGCGCTGTAAACTGCATTATTATCTTTGACTTTATTTATCCTGATTATGGGAGCCATGATATAAGCCGATGTTATATACCGGTCGTTTTGCGCTTCTTTACCCATATCATCCACAGTAGACTGCAGTTCTGAGCGGAGCATATCATAGCCGCCGAAATCAATCAGTCCCGTTACGATCCGTCCTGTTTCTTTCTCAATCACGGTCATCCCTACACCTTGAATGAAAACATCATTTCCGGCTTGAAATTCCTTGAGTTCGTCTAAAGTAAGCATGTGGTCAAAATCCACTGTGCATTTCATATTGATGACGCAAAGCCCCAGCACAGCGATGACAACAAGGACTACTGCTAGAATCACTGCTTTTTTACTATACTTTTCTTCATTGTGCACCACTTTCCCAATCGCCATCTGTGACTGTTTTAAAAAATATAACTTATAAACTGCTTCTCACTTTCAAGTTGATTCTATCATGCCTGAATATATATGTCAATAATATATATATATTTATTTTTTATTTGCGAAATTGTTATATATAATATTGATTTTAAACCTGCCACTATGATATGATTATATAAAGTTTAAAATTAAGCAGCAGAGTGGTGTAAAATGAGTGAAACAAAGCGGCGAGATATATTAGACAATTTTGAAGCACAATTCAAAAAGTCTACTCTTCCTCTTATGGTGCTCAAACTGCTTTCGGAAAAAGAGATGTACGCCTACGAAATTGTCCAGACAGCTCTGAAAAGAAGCGGCGGCAAATACAAAATGCCTCTGCTGTATAATACTATCAGCAAATTACAGGAGCAAGGCTTTGTCGAGGTGAGCAGAAAAACCATTTCCGACGATAACAGGGTGAGAATATATTACACCATAACGGAGGAAGGGCTTTCATATCTGGAAAAATTAAAAGAGACATACAAAAATTTAGCAGAGATAGTAAGCAATATAGTCTATTCCGACAGACCGTGACAGGGGGGTAAAATGGGTAAAGAGGCAATAATAGAAAAATATTTAAAATGTGTGGAAAAAGAAATCTGCAATATGGCGCCGTCCGCCGATTTCATAGAGTCTTTAAGAAACGACCTGTATGATTATATGGAAGCTTGCAGCGAATGTACATTTGAAGATCTGGAAAAAGAATTCGGTACGCCTGAAGAAATCGCCCGGGATTTTATTTCTGAAAACAGCGCAATCGTTCCCAGGAAAATAAGACGGAGCAAGCTTATCCGCAACATAGTTATTGCTGTTTTGGCTATAGTGGTGATAGTTTCTGTATGCCTTATGGTAGATATGTATAATCATACTGCCGGAATGATTGTGCAAAAGCTATACATATATGATTAAATAAATGAGATCAATAGTGAACAGCAACTTTACGGCTTTAGTGGTATAAATACTTTTATTATCTGCATCCACTGCCACATGATAAAAAACCGGTCTTATTTTTAAGACCGGTTTTCAGACTGTAGACAAAGCCCGGCCTAAAACAGAAGGCTGGGCTTTTCTAATAAAACAAATTTAACAAAATCATTGAAATTTCAACAA
>CASFMJ010000066.1 GCA_949295785.1 uncultured Bacillota bacterium
AGCTCTTTCGATATGAGCCTGATTCATGAACATGAAAGGTACACCGATGAGTACTCCGCCTACCAGTGAAGGTATAGCAGGAAGCTTGAGAGCTACTGCAACGATTACGAATACCGGCGGAATAAGAGCCAGCACGCTTATGTTAGATGATCCCTGGATGAATTCTTCTACTTCGTCTATGATGCTCAGATCAACTTCGTTTCCTGATGAGAACATGAATCCCATGATTGCATAAGCTATAAGAGCGATAACAAGAGAAACTCCTGTGGTGTATATCATGTGCTTGATATGATCAAACAGGGTTGCACCTGCCATGGCAGGTGCCAGGTTTGTGGTGTCAGACAGCGGTGACATCTTATCTCCGAAGTATGCTCCGGATACAACAGCACCGGCAGTCATTGCGATGGGGAAGCCTAAGGCTGTACCTACTCCGACAAGAGCAACACCCATTGAACCGGCTGTGGACCAGGATGAACCTGTTGCCAGTGAAACAATGGAGCAGAGAATACAAGCAGTTACAAGAAATACCTTAGGGCTGATAACTTTGATACCGTAGTACATCATTGAAGGAATAGTTCCTGCAGCCATCCATGATGCGATCATACATCCTACTATTGCAAGAATCAGTATGGCCTGCATGGATCTGTTGATGGAAGCAAGTATACCCTGTTCCAGATACGCCCATTTCCAGCCGTTGGCCATGGCGAATAAAGCTGCCACACCTGCAGCCAGCAGAAGTGCGATATGCGGTTCTCCGCCTGAGTCTTTTATGATAGACCATACAAGAAGGCCGATCATCGCCACGATGACAATGAGACATTGCCATAAAGGAATCTTTTTACCCATAATAAGTCCTCCTATTACTTAATATAAAATAAAGATCACACAGCAGATCATATCTGCTATGTTTAGACTATACTCGATTCGTAATTTTTTAACAATTACCCGCAGGTATATTTATGATAAACTTTTGTATTAGTGTATATATGCCTTGAATTTCAATATGTACAAGCTGCTGGTTTTTTATTGCCTGATTGTTTTTAAGCTCAACGGAGTAGTTCTTTTATCGCTGTTTATCTGCAGCTATTATGTAATAAAAAAACTCGGACATTTTTAAAGTCCGAGTCAGCCATCAAAAATCTGAAGAGCAGCCGCCCGATGGCAGCTGCTCTTTTTAGGTATTACCGGTTTAGTTATAGCAGTTACAGAAGATTATAACCAGTAACAGGAAGAAGAATAACAAGCTAGTATCTACTCCGCCTTCTCCTAAAAGACCACAATTATTTCCCATTTAATTCACCTGCTTCTTTCATATTTTTTAACTTAAAACTTATTCAGTTGTAGTATACAATATGATTGAAAAGCTTATTGTGTTACATTTTTTTATGGGAAAATTGTTTATATGATATGACCTCTAAGCAATCCTTATCTGGGAATATCTCCTCCTGAAAGGTTCTCATCGTATATGGCTCTCTGGCCTCCAATAAACTTAGGTCTTGTCCTTGCACATGTAAGGTGAGCTTCGCCTATTGAGTTCAAAGACAGTCTGACGGGCACAGCCACAGGTTTAAGCTGCATACCGATCAGGGTATCACCAATATCCATTCCGGCGTCTGCTTTGATATTTTCCACAGCAACGGGACACTTTGCCTTGTGGTACATTGTCGTAGCAAAAGAACCGCCTGCTTTAGGCTGTGGTACCACATTAACAATTTCTGTTCCCGGCAAAAGAGCCTCTTTTTCCGTTATTACAGCCCTGTTGAGATGTTCACAGCATTGTGCTGCGATAAATATTCCTTCTGGCTCCAATACACTCATTATACCTTCATACACAGCTTCAGCAGCATTTATATCGGATCCTTTACCTATACGAAGTCCCATTACTTCACTGGAGCTGCATCCCACTACCATTATATCGCCTTTTTTTAATTTTGCTGTTGCAACAAGTTCTCTGCATGCTTTTTGAGCCTGCTGTTTTATTTCTTCATAAGTCAATTTACTCGCCTCCCTAAACCTGCCAGCTGTTAAGATACTTTTCCTGCTCTTCTGTCAGTGAATCTATCTGTATTCCCCATGCGGCAAGTTTTCTTCTGGCAATTACATCATCTATCTCGCCGGAGACATCAATCACTTTATTATCCAAATTCCCATGATTGTCTTTTATGTACATGGCTGACATGGCCTGAACAGCAAAACTTAAGTCCATTATCTCTGCAGGATGTCCATCAGCCGCAGCTATGTTCACAAGTCTTCCTTCTCCTATTACATTTACCCATTTACCATTGGGCAGTCTGTAACCCATTATGTTTGTCCTGCGCTCTCTTTTCTCCACAGCGAAAATTTCAAGGGCTTCCATATCTATTTCGCAGTTGAAGTGACCGGCATTTGCCAGTATTGCCCCGTCTTTCATTGACATCATGTGTTCTGTGGTTATGGTCTTACAGCATCCTGTAGCTGTAACGAATATATCTCCAAAATGAGCAGCTTTTGCCATTGGCATGACAGAAAACCCATCCATCTTAGCTTCGATAGCCTTTACAGGATCGATTTCCGTCACTATGACCTGTGCTCCCAGCGATGCGGCCCTCATAGCGATTCCTCTTGAGCACCATCCATATCCGACCACTACTACCTTCTTAGCCGCTACTATAAGATTAGTATTACGCATTATGCTGTCCCATGTGGACTGACCTGTTCCATATCTGTTATCAAATAGATGTTTACAATCTGCATCGTTTACAGCAACCATAGGGAATTTAAGTATTCCCTCCTTCTCCATGGCTTTAAGGCGTATAACACCTGTTGTGGTCTCTTCACAGCCTCCCCACACTTCTTCTGCAAGGTCAGGACGTTTTTCATGAAGAAAGCTGACAAGATCAGCGCCATCATCTATGACTATATTCGGTTTGTGCGAAAGGCACATTTCTATATGTTTTTCATACTCTTCTGCCGTAGCGCCATGGTATGCGAAAACTTTAAGACCGCTGTCTGCAAGGGCTGCTGCCACATCATCCTGGGTGCTTAAAACATTACTTCCCGTCACTGACATATCGGCTCCTCCGGCAGCAAGAACAAGACACAGATATGCAGTCTTTGCCTCAAGGTGAACCGAAAGAGAAATTTTTATTCCTGCAAAGGGCTTATTTTCCTTGAATTCTTCCTCCAACCCGCGTAAAAGGGGCATGTTATCTCTTACCCACTGTATTTTTTTATGGCCTGACGGCGCCATTCCTATGTCTCTAACCTGATATTTTTCCATTTTTTTCTCCTATCTTATTGTTTTTTATCTTTATAATCATTCTACTGTAACTGATTTTGCAAGATTCTTAGGTTTGTCGATATTGCAGCCTCTTTCTCTGGCCACATAATATGCAAACAGCTGCAGTGGCACCACGCTGATGAGAGGTACTATCTCATCTCTGCATTCCGGTATATATATCATTGTATCACTCTGTTTTGCAATAGCATCATTTCCTTCTTTTGCTATAGCCAGTACATATGCACCTCTTGCTTTGATTTCCTGTATATTAGAGACCATTTTTTCGTATAAAAAGTCCTGACATGCAAGCGCTATCACAAGGGTACCCGGTTCCATAAGGGCTATTGTACCATGTTTAAGTTCTCCTGCCGCAATGGCAAAAGAATTAATATATGATATTTCCTTAAGCTTCAGTGATCCCTCATATGACACTGCCGAATCAAGGCCCCGTCCAATAAAGAATACCTGCTCCCTGTTGTAAAGACTCTTGGACAGTTCTTCAATCTGAGAAACGTTTCTGAAAAAGGTCTTAAGTTTCCCGGGAACCTCCTGAAGGTCTTTTATAAAATTATCATAATATTCACGTGTCAGAGTACCCGTTTCAAGTCCCATATACAGAGCCAGCATATACATGCACATAAGCTGGGTTGTATATGCTTTAGTAGAGGCTACTGCGATTTCCGGTCCTGCCCATGTATAGAAAACATCGTCCGACTCTCTGGCCACAGAACTTCCTACCACATTTACCACACTCAAAACTCTTGCGCCCCTTTTCTTTGCCTCTCGTAAGGCTGCCAGAGTGTCAAGAGTTTCACCGGATTGACTAATAGCTATAAATAAGGTCTTTTCATCTACCAGAGGATCCCGATATCTAAACTCGGATGCGACATCTACCTCCACAGGTATCTTCGCCAGCTTTTCAATGATATATTTTCCTACCAGTCCCGCATGATATGCTGTTCCACAGGCAACTATATATATTTTGTTTATATTGTCTATATCTTCTTTTGTTAAGGATATTCCTTCAAGACGTATCTTTCCGTCTTTTGTAAGACGCCTGTTCAAAGTTTCCGAAAGTCCTTTGGGCTGTTCGTATATTTCCTTGAGCATGAAATGTTCATACCCTTCTTTTTCAGCAGCATCCACATCCCATGTCACATGAAAAACTTCTCTCTTTATTTCTTTTCTGTCCTCATTAAAAATTTTTACTTCATCTGCTTTGACCAGTACAGTCTCGTTGTTTTCTATCAGGTATATCTCTTTTACGTATTTAAGCAGAGCCGGTATATCCGATGCCACAAAGTTATTTTCCTTTCCCAGCCCGACTATCAGAGGCGCATCTTTTCTGACCGCTACCATCCTGTCAGGTTCATCCTGAGACATTGCCACTATGGCGTATGTTCCTCTCATTTTATCCACCGCATCAAACACAGATTGCAGTAAATCTTTTTTTTCTTTATATATTACACCTATAAGCTGGGCAATCACTTCTGAGTCAGTTTCTGTCCTGAATATCACTCCGTGCTTTTCTTCCAGCTGGTGCTTAAGTTCCACATAATTTTCGATTATGCCGTTATGAACTATGGCAATTTTTCCGTCCTGACTTGTATGAGGATGAGCATTATCATCTGAAGGCACTCCATGAGTTGCCCATCTTGTATGCCCTATGGCTATATTGCTTGTCATAGGATCCTCACCAATCAGGTTTTCCAGATTGGCTATCCCACCCACATGTTTTTTCACTTCCAGCTTGCCGTTTCTTATTATTGCAATGCCCGCTGAATCATATCCTCTGTATTCCAGCTTTTTAAGTCCATCTATCACAATGTCCTTTGCATTGTCCTTACCTACATATCCTACTATGCCGCACATTATTTTCACCTACCTAAACTTTTCTTCAATAAGATCTACAAGACGCCGTGCCAGCGTATCAAGATGCTCTCTGTCATTTCCTTCAAGCATTACCCGTACAAGCGGTTCTGTTCCGGAAGGCCTTATCAGTACCCTGCCATTTCCACCAAGTTCTTTTTCTATTGCATCAATTGCATCTGCCACTTCGGGATCTTTCATATATGTCTTTTTATGGTCATTATTAATCTTTGCATTTACCAGAACCTGAGGGAAAATTTCTATCTCATCCGCCAGCTGTGACGGAGTTTTGCCGCTGCTTTTAACAGCATCCATAAACTGCAGAGATGACAGGATACCATCTCCGGTCGTAGTATATTCTCTGAAGATAATGTGCCCTGATTGTTCTCCTCCTATTACGCAACCTGTCTCCAGCATTTTCTCCAGTACATATCTGTCCCCTACACCTGTAACATCAACATCTATACCTGAAAGAGCCATTGCCTTGTGAAATCCCATATTACTCATTACTGTTGCAGTAACTCTGTTCTTCGCCAGCCTGCCCTGTTTTTTCAGCATCCTTGCACATATGGCGATGACCCTGTCTCCATCCATTATTTTTCCTTTTTCATCCACCACAATAAGTCTGTCAGCATCCCCGTCAAAGGCCAGCCCTATGTCAGAACCTGTGGCTCTGACCATTTCAGCCAGCTTTTCAGGATGGGTGGAGCCGCAGTCGCCATTAATGTTTATCCCGTCCGGTTTGCTTCCCATAAGTGAAACATTGGCTCCGAGAGCTTTGTATACCTTAGGCGCTATTTCATAAGCCGCACCATTGGCACAGTCCAGTGCAACTTTTACACCATCGAGTCTGAAATCAACTGTATCAAGAAGATGTTTCACATATAAATCAGCCGCATTATCAGATGCCTCAAGGCAGCGGCCTATCAGTTCTCCTGTAATATGACTGTTTACATCTACACTGCTGATTATCAGATCTTCTATCTTTTCTTCAAGAAGATCATCAAGTTTATATCCTTCTCCGTTAAAAAATTTTATACCGTTATACTCGAATGTATTATGTGAAGCGCTTATTACAATACCTGCATCGGCATCATAATATCTTGCCAGATATGCCACTGCCGGTGTGGGTATTACTCCAAGTTTTATGACGTTTCCCCCAACAGCAAGTATGCCTGCTGTCAATGCGCTTTCCAGCATGTCTCCGGACACTCTGGTATCTTTTCCTATCACAACTATGGGTCTTTTGTTTTTTGCCTGCAGCACATATGTGCCCGCTTTTCCAAGGTTAAAGGCGAGTTCAGGAGTCAGTTCTCTGTTTGCCACACCTCTGACACCATCAGTCCCAAACAGTCTTCCCATTTCTATTTCCTCACTTTTATTTCTGTTCAATATTTATACGGACTTTTTCCACCGATATCTCAGTCGAATATGTTTCCTTGCTGCATTTAACTGTTAAATCTACAGAATGAACACCTGCTGTAAGTCCGCTGACATCAGCAGAGACTTCAATATCCTCCTCGGACATATTACTTATTATGTCCTCTTTTCCTGTTACATCAACGGTAAAATTCACCTCATCAATAATATACTCAAAACTGTCATTTTCACCCGTCAGAATTATATTGTCCTGACTCATGTTGAAAGTTTTTTCTGACATCGCTTTTACGGATATTTCTGCACTTATCTTCGATGAATCGTCACCCAGCTTGACACCTTCAGGAAGTATCGGTTCAATATCTATTGTCACGCTTTCATATATGTCAGAAACATCAAGAGTATTACAGGTTATCTTGTCGATATCGGTTATTACATCCTTTTTGCCTTTTATTACTACTTTTTCAGGTACAGAAACAGATCTCTCAACTCCACCTTCATTTTCGCCTTTTACAGGTACTTCAAGTTCTACTGTTTTTTTGCTCAGCATTACAGCAGTTATCAATACCTTTGAATGATCCAGCCTTATACCTGAAATCTGTGTGCCATTTTCATCTACAGGCATAAGCTCTGTCTCAATGGCGGATGCCTCTTCTCCTATATCACCTACCTCAATAGTAGCTTTTACCTTATCAACTTTATCCACAAGAGTTTTTGCTCCTGTTATTTTTACAGTATCAAGACTTGTCTCTGTTATATCAGGCTCTTTATCTTCTTCAGTCTGCCCGTTTATCACGACTTCGATATTTTTTTCGGCTACTGCCAGATCATCAATTTCAACTGTTATTTTCTCAACACTCATATGAGTGATTTTGATATCATCCGGTGCCGAAACACTGAGCCTTATGGTATGCTGCCCCTTATTCAGACCTTCCAGATCTGCGGTAACTGTAAAATCATCATTTTCTGTCTTGGTTATGGCAGTTCTCTGTCCTGATATGCTGATATTAACACTTACTTCTGTGCTGCTTAACAATGTCAGTCCT
Source organism: uncultured Bacillota bacterium (assembly GCA_949295785.1). Lineage (GTDB taxonomy): Bacteria > Bacillota > Clostridia > Peptostreptococcales > Anaerovoracaceae > Fimisoma. The sequence goes on from CASFMJ010000066.1 coordinate 7,552, forward strand.
GTCTCTTCTAAAGCGGCCTGGTTTATAAAAGTTATGGGCACATTACGCATGGTCTTGCTGGATTCCGGATTTACATCTCCCAGCACATATGCCCAAAGTGCGATGGCAATAAGAAGGGCAAGAACAATATTGAATTTCTTATTTCTCAGCATTCTTATCCCTCCTGTTAAATACTCTGCTCAGCTTTTCGGCAACCATACCTTTTTTATCTTCCTGAAGATACATATTCAATAATATCTTCTCTATTCGTTTTGTTTCGATAAATCTTGTAAGCTGACCGTTCTGGGCAAGAGAAATAACTCCGGTTTCTTCTGATACTATTATCACAAGTGCATCGGAATTCTCAGTTATGCCTATGCCCGCTCTATGACGAGTTCCCAGTTCTTTATTCAGTTCCTTATTCTGCGTAAGAGGCAGAACGCACCCGGCGGCATAAAGTCTGTCACCACGGATTATAAGGGCTCCGTCATGGAGAGGCGCTCCTTCATAAAAAACATTTCCTATCATCTCTGCCGATATAAAAGCATCTATGACAGTTCCGGTCTCAACTATATCATTGAGTGTTATTTCCCTCTCAATTACCATCAGCGCACCTGTCTTTGATGAAGACATGGTTTCTATGGCTCTCACCATTTCCTGAACCATTCGCTTTGCCTCATCTTTGTCGATATCATTCATTATATTGGCAAATCTGCTTCTTCCAAGGTGTTCCAAAGCTCTCCTGAGTTCCGGCTGAAAAAGTACCACAATTGCTATCAGACCTACAGTCATCAGACCGGACAGAAGCCAATGAAGAGTATAAAGGTGGAAGAAATCTGAAAGTACTGTGGCAATCACAAGAAGGAGCAGCCCTTTTGCCAGCTGCTCGGCTCTGGTTTCTCTTATAAACCCCAGTGCTTTATACACCAGAAAAGCGACTATAAGTATATCCAGCACATCAGTTACACCTATATTCGACATTATATTATTCAAAAAATTTTCCATAGTAAAAATCCTTTTTTTAACTTTGATTTATATTATACTTTGAAAATGTGTCGGTTTCAAGTAGCGAATATATTAAACCGCTTTAAGTAGCATATATTAAATGTTTCCTTAAAGAAGAAATTTTCATTATACAAGTCCTGTGATCTGCTGACAAATTTTTCTCCTTTATATATTATTTTCGGATATCAATATAAAAATCACCTTGTTTTTTTCTTATTATTATTTTGTATTTATATTTCTGATGTTTTATGCAGATTCAATGCCTCGTTATACAAAAATCCCCGGATCCTCTTGATCCGGGGACAGATATGCTCATCAATAAGTGGTGTTGAGTACACCGTAATCTTTGTCCTGTCTTCTGTAAACTACGCTTACATTATCAGTCTCTACATTGAGAAATACAAAGAAATTATGCTGAAGCAGCTCCATCTGAAGAATAGCTTCGTCAACTGTCATCGGCGTTATCCTGAATTTTTTTGTCTTTACGACTTTGCCCTCTTCATGGTCCTGGGTTTCAGGAATCATCTCAAATCTTACAGATTCATTAGCCTTGTTCCTCTTCTGCAGTTTCCCTTTATACTTGGACATCTGACTGAGCAGCTTGTCAGCTACTGCATCTATGCAGTCGAATATGTCCTGCGCAACTTCTTCAGCTCTGAAGATAGTGCCCTTGGCAACGATAGTGGCCTCCATTTTCACCTTTGACTTTTCAGGATGCATCATAATGTTGGCCTGGATATCATCGGCAAAATATTTTCCCAGCTTTTCAAACTTTCTGTCGATAGCCTCCTGGATCTTATCATTGACGCTGATGTTCTTTCCTGTTACGATGATCTTCATACTGATCACCTCCTGCACTTTTCTTTTATTATAGCACATACATTGTAAAAGTGAAGAGGATTTTATGTGTCTGAGAGAAAAAGATTAAAACAATTCCACTGCTGTTAATTTTAAAAATACATAATTTAAAGCTGCTGCTCAGCTGACCTGGTCTTTGACCCCACACTTGCCTTTATCCGCTTTGCGGAGGACTTACATCTAAGGTACGCCATGATCACCGCCGCACTCCCGGCCGACGGCTTACGTGGATCCTTTCGCCCGCACCTGGCATGGATTTTCAACCACAGACCTGAGCAGCTTCTTTTATTTTATCATCAGGTACTACCGCAAGCAAGGACAGAAAATATATTTTTTCTGCTCCTGCTTTCCGAAGAGTGCGGCAGCATGCTGCCGCAGTAGCTCCGGTAGTATATATATCGTCTAACAGTAATATACTTTTGCCATTTATCTGACCACATGACTTCTCAGGCACTACAAATGCTCCTGCCATATTTTTTTCTCTTTCCATCGGGGACAGAGAACGCTGAGCGGTTGTGTCTTTCTCTCTCATCAGACAATGATTGTTCATACGTATTCCTGTCATAATGCTAAGATGCCTGCCTATCTTTTCCGTCTGGTTGAAACCCCTGCTTTTCATCCTTTTTTTGCTTACTGGCACGGGAACTATCATGTCTGATGCAAGCCACGGGCATCTGCCGTTTTTAACAAGAAACTCCCGCATGGCATCAAACAATATATTGGCTATTACCGATGACATGTAAGTCCTGCGATCATATTTCAGAGAAAATATAAGCCGTCTCTCATAAAGGCCATATTCCATTGCGTATGCTGCTGCGTCCAGATCTTCTGACTTGCCCCATCTGATTTCTTTCATTCCGAATCGCATTCTTTCTATACAGTGATCACACAGACCATATGTACGGGAAGAATCTGTAAATTTCCCGCAGCAGTTACAATAAAGACCCGGAGGAAATACCAGGTCTTTAATCAGATCTACCATATTCATTCTCAAATCCCCTCGTATATATCTATAAGCCGTTCTTTAAGCCCGGAATTTCGGTTTCCGGCGCCGATATTATCCACCATAGCATTGAAGTAGTCTTCCCTTCCCACTATTATCACCTGCTGCCTGCCCCTTGTCACAGCAGTATATATAAGATTCCGCGTGGCCAGTGCCGGCGGAAACCAGCTCATGGGAATAATTATCACAGGGAACTCGCTTCCCTGACTCTTGTGCACGGTTATAGCAAAAGCCGGTTCAATTTCGTCGAGCCCCACATAAGGATACTCCACCCATCTGTCATCATCATACTCTACTACGATTTTTTTATCTTCAGTTATTACAGATGCTACAGTTCCCATTTCACCGTTAAAAACACCTCTGCCGACTTCACCGTTTTTCTGTCTGTATTCAAGCCGGTAGTTATTTTTTATCTGCATCACTCTGTCACCGACTCTGTATATCCTGCGCCCGGCTGTCAGCTGTGGTTTATTTTCGCAGGGAGGGTTAAACACCTGTCTCAGCATCTCGTTAAGCTTTACACTTCCCAAAAGTCCCTTTCTGGTGGGTGTGATTACCTGCAGCTGATCAGGCTGATAATCTGCAGCCAGTGAAGCGATTTTGTCAAGTATTTCCTGCTGCTTGTCGGCATGAACTATTATGAAATCCTTTCCATACTGAGGATACATCCCTTTGTTTATCCTATGGGCATTGGATATTATCCGGCTCTGAGACTCCTGCCTGAATATTTCATTGAGTTCTGAAGTACATATATATCCGCTTTCTATAAGATCTCTCAGCACATTACCCGCTCCCACAGAAGGCAGCTGATCTGCATCTCCCGTCAGTATGAGCCGGCTGTCCGGTTTTAAAGCAGCACACAATCTGCCCATGAGCATCAGGTCTATCATAGATGCTTCGTCTATGATAACCACATCATAATCAAGAGGGTTATCTGAATTACGCCCGAAAGTCATGGATTTAATGCCCTCATCATAGTAATATTCCAAAAGGCGATGTATGGTAACCGCACTTTTTACGCCTGCTTCACTTATCCTTTTTGCTGCTCTTCCGGTAGGTGCAGCCACAGCAACATTAAGGCCTGCATCTTCCATTACTCTGATAATCACATTAATAAGAGTAGTTTTACCGGTTCCCGGCCCTCCTGTTATGATGGCCAGGCTTTGGTCAAGAGTTTTTGTAACGGCTTCACGCTGCTGGCCGGAAAGTTTTATACCTGTCTGCATTTCAGCTTTTGATATAACTGCTTCCATATTAAAACCAACAGGCGGAGGAGCAGTTTCCGCCATCTCTGCCATCTTAGCCACTACTCGGCACTCTGTCCTGTAATATCCGTAAAAATAAAGAACCTCTCTTCCCCCTATAACGGCAATCTGCAAATCGCCTTCCATGGTCATATCTTCTGCAACATCCTTTATCCTTTCGCTTCCCATTTCCAGAAAACCGCCTATCTGGCGAAAAAACTCAGCGCAAGGAACATAAGTATGTCCATTGCTCACATGAAGAGCAAGACCGTGGCGAATAGCCGCTCTTATCCTGAAATAACTGTCTTCCTCTATTCCCAGAATTCTTGCAGCCTTATCTGCTGTTTCAAATTTCATAGCAGGGAATTCATCAAGAAGCCAGTAAGGGTCATCCTCCGTCAGCGAAACAGCAGCATCTCCAACAAGAGCAAAGATCTTTATTATATAATTGTCAGACAGACCCAGATTGCGTAAAAACAAGGTCACCTCCGGGGTGACCTGGCTAATCTTTGTTATTTCACATGTCTTTGTTTTTTCTTTAGAATCCATAACCGCTATCTTGACCAGTGTATTCCCCTGAGGGCAGCCGCCAGCTTGTTCTTACTGTATATCCTGGCCAGCTTTAACAGGTCTTCTCTTGTGTTCTTTCTTGGATGCATATGTATCTCTTCTACCAGCATATTAAGCATTTTATCCGCATTTTCTGCTGTGCATATGCCTGCTTCTATCAGATCATTGGCATCAATTTTCAGTTCTTCCGGGAAAATCGGTTCTCCAAAAAGCTGAATCTGTTCCAGCATAAAAATCTTACTTCTTATCTTTGTTTCCGAATCATATTCAAAAACTATGCGCTGTGCTTTTTCCATACTCAGCAGAAATTCATATCTTTCCATTCCTCTCTGATATATAAATTTCTTGAGAGCCGGTTTGGTAGCCGTAAAATATAGTTTAGGCATATCGTTTATGGCATCTACAAGATGCTGATGCGTAACTTCGTTAAAATTCAGTCTGTCTATTGCAGGCCTTATCTTCTTTTTGTCTATGCATGTGAAGAAAAGAGCCAGCCTTCTGTCCTCCACAGGCTGAGTTCTGTCTATATTCCGGCTCAAGATAGTAAGATCCTGCATTTCACGTTTTGAAAGCCTGTCCATCACCTGCCTGCCTACTATTTCAGCTATAAGCCCGGTATCCAGTAGCATCGACAGGCCTTTGGCAGCATACGGTGCCGAAAGTATAGCGGTAAATTCGTCTCTTATTCTTTCCGGTCTGGCACTTTCAAGAAGGTTGCTGTTTTTCAGTATAGCTTCATACACAGGTTTTGAAAGGTCAAAGTCCATTTGCGCCGCCAGCCTTACAGCCTTCAGCATTCTGACAGGATCCTCCCTAAAGCGGTCAGAAGCTTCACCCACTGTCTTCAGCAGTTTCTTTCTCATATCGTCCCTTCCGTCGTAAGGATCAACGATAGTATTCTGATTCTCAGCTATTGCATTTATAGTAAAATCTCTTCCTGCAAGATCCTCACTTATAGTAGATGCAAAATCGGCAGATACCAGTCTTCCCTGTTCATACTTCGCCGCTGTCCTGTATGGTGACAGATCGATGATTATTCCTTCTTCTCCTTCGACCTGCCCGTCCTTGTTCTTTATCTCTTCTATATATTCAAACCTTAAGATCTGAAATTTTTCGCTGTAGACTTCAGCTTCGGGAAACATCTTTTTAGTATCATTAAGTCTTGCATTTGTGGATATATCCCAGCCGAACGGCTTTCGTCCCGCCAGTGAATCGGCTATACATTCGCCTACGATATAAGCTTCAAATCCGTTTTCCTGCAGAATGTTCAAAATTCTGCCCACTTCTTTTGGTAATTTAACTAACATTTTTACTTTTCTCCTTCACTGGCCTTATATACTTTTCTGTTGTCAAGGGCCCACACACGTTCACTGAAGCTCCCCGGCTGAGTCCCCTGAAGAGCATCTTGCATATCAAACATCCTGGCATCCAGTATGTCAAGATAATGAAGCACTTCTGCTTCCGGAAAAAGAGGTTTTTTGGGACTTCCAAAATCAGGTTCGTAATGATGCGACAGTATCATATGTTCCAGCATAATGGCCTTTTCCCTCGGAAACCCCATCTCAATTGTCATTCTGTCTATCGTTTTTACTCCCTGGATTATATGACCCAGCATCTGCCCCTCAAAGGAATATCCGGTGGCTATTCCATCCTGCCCTGACATTATCTCATTGATTTTTTCAATATCATGTATAATCACTCCTGTGCATACCAGATCTCTGTTCAGATTGGTATAAACCTGGCATACTCTTTCACCGGTCATCAGCATCCGCTTCATATGGTAAAGCAGTCCTCCCAGCTGGGCATGATGGTTTTTCTGCGCTGCCGGATAGTACATGAGTTTTTCACGATTTTCATCAAGTATCCTGATGCAAAGCGCTCGCAGATCTTGATCCTCCATTTTCTCAGCCACATCATGTATGTAATCAAACATCTTCTGTGGTTCTTCCGGTGCTGCTTTTACAAAATCCGCCATCTGCTGACCATCGTTCTCTGATGCGAGCCTTATTCTCTGTACTCTTAGCTGAAGCTGCCCGGCCCACTCAGTTACCAGACCTTTTATTTTCACAATGGACTTTTCTTCTATAGATTTAAGGTTCGGGTATTCAGAATCGCTAACATCCCACTTTTTGCCTGACAGTTCCCCGGTCTTGTCAGCAAGGAGAATGTCAAGATACTGCTTGCCGTTGGATCCGACTTTTATGGCAATAGTCTTTGCCATAAAAAATTCAGTTATCTCCTGATCTTTTCTGAGATCTTTTACATAGATTTCTTTCATAATACCCTTTCTGTTTTCCCGTCAATCCATATTAAAAATAGAACGTGGAAAGTTTTTAACCTGCTTATTTTTATTTTATTATAATACAAATGGTGTATTGCTGCAAGAAGATAGGAAGATAAATTGCTGTTATGAAAATCTATCGATTTTATATGTTTGACTGTTAAAACAACATCATCTCCAATTGCACCTTGATTTTTCCGGATAAAATACATACAATAAAAATGAGTTTTTAATTTTTTCCCCGCAGGATATCATATATGGAGGGATTTGCGATGATAACAGACTTTAAAATATGTGAAGGCATGGCAAAGAATTTTGATGCCATAAAAGTAAAAAATGATATAGTGGCATGGATCCGTAACTGGTTTGAAGAAAACGGCCCAGGCTGCAATGCGATAGTTGCCATATCAGGAGGAAAAGACAGTTCCGTAGTAGCGGCTCTATGTGTGGAGGCTCTTGGATCTGATCGTGTCATAGGAGTACTTTTGCCCAAAGGTGAGCAGTTTGATATAGATGTATCGCTGGCTCTTGTAAAACATCTTGGTATAAAGCATTATGAAATAAATATACAGAAATGTTTTGACGGTCTTTTAGATGAAATGAAAAAGCAGCTTCCTGACGTAAAAACTCAGACAGTTACCAATCTTCCGCCAAGGCTGAGAATGGCGGCCACATATGCCGTATCCCAATCATGTAACGGCCGGGTTGCAAACACATGTAATCTCAGTGAAGACTGGGTCGGATACGCTACCCGATACGGTGACGGTGCCGGAGATTTCAGTCCTTTGAGCAGACTCACGGTACAGGAGGTCAAGGCTGTCGGAAGAGCTTTGGGGCTGCCTTCAATGTTTGTGGACAAGACCCCGATAGACGGACTTCAGCCAAAGACAGATGAAGAAAATCTGGGTTTCACTTACGCCGTACTGGACAGATATATACGCACAGGCAAGATAGATGACATGTCCGTAAAGGAGAATATAGACAGACGCCACAATGCAAACCTGTTCAAGCTCAGATTTATGGATTGTTTTCCTTTTAATCCGGAGTAAAACATTATAAAACACATTTATATAATCAATTGTTTCCGGATAAGAAGTCATTGCTTTTAAGCAGTGCTTAATCTCAACTTTATTGTTATTTTAGCTTTTAAAAATGCTGCCGGCAAATTTTATCTGATTTGCCGGCAGTTATAAATTCAATCGTATTATATCAGTATCTGGTCAAAACACTGCTTTTTATAACATTCCTTGCTACCAATACGAGTCCCGTCTTCCTGTTCATTCTTATTTTTTCACATAAATCTGCGAAACAGGCAATTCTTATAAAAATGTAAGGTTATCTTCAAATTATACAAAAAGAATCTCGGGTTATAGGACAAAATGTGTTGGTCATCAGTCCCAGTAAACCGGATAATCTGATGACCTATGAAGTTCGCTCCAGGCAATAGCAT